>NZ_LN831303.1 GCF_001488575.1 Halobacterium hubeiense | reverse complement strand
ACTAGGAGCGAGAGTTCCACAGATTCGGTGTTTGGATCTCTACCGAAAGAAGCAGCAATGGGACACGGCAAGCCTGCCGCAGCCGGTAAGTCAGCCACTCAAGGCATACCGGAAACTACTGGTGCCGCGTTCGGAGCGGTGGCCGGTCTTCCCGACTTTCAGCCCACAAACCTGGGGGAACTACTCCGCGAAGAGCTCGCAGACCGAGGTCTGACAGATGAGGAGAGCGAGGCTCGCCGCGATGACTATCCGCGTGACCTCCTCTTGGCGCTTGACGAGGACATTCGCCCAGCATCGATGACGACGAAGGGCGCTCGGAACGTTCTAGAGCGGCTCACCGACGAAGCTGGCATCGAACTATCGGACCCAAATCACGAGTACCTCGCGCCACACGGTGGACGTCGCGGGATGAGCGAGATTCTCGTCCGGTCGTTCGGATATACGGTCGCTGCTCGGTATCTGGATAATTCTGAGGATATGGTGAGGGAGCGATATTCGCATATAGAGGCCGGTAAGCTCGGGGATAAGGCGACAGAAGGGATTGCTGATATAGATTCGGCCCCTATCTCACAGGAAGAAGGAGGGTGAAGGAGGGTGAAGGAGGAGGAGGAGAGGGGGGAGGGGCGGTTCAGTGGGTTCTAGTCGATTTGGCGGCGTGTGCCTTGGGGTGTTCTGGAGGTATCCCTGCTGAAGGTTAAGCCTCCACCCCATTCAACTTAAAGTTTTTATAGCCACAGTCCATTATCTGGACTATGGTCCAGAATATGGAATTGAACAGCGAACACGGAGCATCAATTTCACTGCCGATACCCGCTCAAGACCCCAGTTTATTCGGAAGCAAAGCCACAAACGACATCCTCCTCTTTTTAACAAACCACCGGTTTAGCCGATTCTCCCTCCGGGAGATTGGACAGCAAATCGGAGCGTCACACCAAACCGTTGGCCGCGTCGTCAACATTCTCGTGAAGAACGACCTCGTCGTCGAATCCTCCAAACAGAACCAGCGACTCGTCCAAATCAACCGAGAGCGGTTATCCATCCCCGACGACCCGATTCTCCGCATCCCACAACCAGAGTTCCACGAACCCGTGAAGACTGCCGTTGACGAACTGACCGCCACGTTAGACAACGTGCTCGGAGTCGTCCTCTATGGGAGCGTTGTGCGTGGTGAAGCTGACCGACGGAGCGACATCGACCTCTGGGTGCTCACCCAGGGGGAGCGCGCTGCAAACCAGCGGGAAGCGAACACCATCGCCCGCGACCTGGAGGAGACGGAGTTCAACGGAAATCGGTATGATTACGATATCGACGTGGAGGCGGTGCAGGCAGTCCCCACGTACACGGAGGATATCCGAGAAATCGTCGTCTCCGGCATCCCACTCTACCAGACAGACGACTTCGAGACCGTCGAAAACCTCCTCCTCGAGGAAAGAGGCAGCGATGAGTAACGGGTCTGACCCAGAGGCCGTGTTGGAGGCGTTGGATCGCGCTCAGGACGCCTTCGAGATGGTCGGTCGGGGCCGCGCAGAGTTCGAGATCGGTATCAGTGCCGGCGACGACTGGAAGACACAGCTGACGAAGGCGTGCCGGCTACTCGAGGTTGCTAGCACGCTCCAATCGCAGGGCGGCTACTACACCGCGGTCATCGAGGTCTGCTTCGGCGCTGTCGAACGCTCCATCGAAGCGTACGCGCTCGCGATGACGACCGATTCCCTCCAAGATTTCCACGATCACGAGTTCAGCTACGAGCGCGCACACCAGATCGGGTTATTCGAGCAGGAGACAGCAGAGGCCATGAAGGCGCTGTACGGGGAGAATCGGACCGATAGCTACTACGGCGGCGGCCGTCCAACGAACGAACAGGCGGACGCGATGGCTGACCTCGCCACCGCTGTCCACGAATTCTCCGTTAGCCAAATCCGGGAAGGTGGCGTCTGTCTCTGTGAGTAACGGGCGATACACCCAAACTCACCACTGTCCCACACATCGTATACTAATATACCTTCTGCGGCAGTTGTTGTTCATCACAGATTCGGCGTTTGGATTTCTACAAACCAACAACTCAACAACACTTATCGGCGATGTCGAGCTACTCAGCACTTCAGGAGGGCGCACAACCTCGAAGGAGTGATTTGATGTGTGACTTATTTACAACGTTGAAGGAAGAGAATCAGCCGCTCAGTAGGTGTGCGTATCTACCAATTCAATCAGTCAGCTAACCCCCACACAGGTTTATACTTTCAAACTGTATTAACGGCTAATGAGCGAATCTGCGTCTTCCACCGGCACACAACGACTTTGGGAAGGCCTGACGGAAAACCTGTTAGTCTCACTAACTGCTGTCGCATTCGCACTTGCCGCCTTCTTCCTGATACCGCTTGGTGAGGCCTTTGAGGTGCGGTTCCTCCTTGCGATAAGTTTCCTCACTCTCGTCTTCGTGTACGATGAATACTGGCCGCGAACCGACTCGACGGCATACGCAGTGCTCTGGACGGTCGGAGCCGGACTCTTAACCGCCGGCATCTTCATCGGCGTCTATGAACTGGCGTTCTCACTTGGAGCGGGGGAACTCACAAGAGCCGTCGCGCTCCTCGTAACGACAGTTCTCCAATATGGGAGCGCAATTCTGTACTCCCGTGCGCAGTAGGAGTCCTGTACTGACCGTTGCAGAGTACGATTCCAAGGTTCCGCGAACGACTAATTCACGGGTCCGCGAATGACCATGATTTTATTATTTAGCACAACTATTTCACTAATGGTATATTACGGGATAGTATCGGATTGTCGCTGAATAACGAAACCGGAGTGCCAACAACTGATATGGGTCGTGTATTCCAGTTTGTCAGAGAAGCGGTGGATTTTGACTCGCGGCTCCGCAATCCCGTCTACTGGTTGCTCTGGTCCGCGACAGCGTTCCTGATCGCTGTCCTCGTCTTCGACTGGCGACCACCTGAATTCCTGGACCCTCTCTTTGTCGCGAGCATTTTTCTTCCAGGAATTGCCGCGATCGGCCTCCTGTCCCTTCTCCTATCACTTCCCGGCACCTGTCAGTAGTTCAGGCGATGGTCACTCGGTAAGTCAATCCTGTTCTGTGCTCGCGCCGATTGTGGACCCGGCATCTCCCAAGATTTGCAGTTTCGTTTGTAGTCGTTCAAGGACGCGAAGGGGGGCTGTGGTCTAGGGCATGGCGTTAGCTGGCATTGGTTCGAAGCCAGATATCGTAGATTAGGAGTCCGAGGACGCCGCCAGTGAGTCCGCCTAACAGCCCAGAACTATAGAGGCCGATGAAGACGGGTACCCAGGACACAACGACGACGGAAATATGCACGAAATCAGCGGTTCGTCCAACCAAGTAGATCGATAGAACCGCTAACGCAGCGGTCGTACCGAGAATTGGTTTGATGGCGTATAGAAACCCCCATCCGAGAATTACACCAGCAACAAGCGCAGCAACACCGTCGAATTTATCGGGGACACCGTCTAGCGGGCTTGCTCGGGCGACATTCATATCATATCAAATTCGTTCCAAAGTCAAATCTTTAGTGGTTGTGTGGCTGTTCAATCTTCAATCGAAGCATCCCGAACTAATCACCTAGATGCAGCAACTGCGCTAACGTTGTTCCGTTCGTTCACCGAATGCCGACTGTGGATGGCTACCGGGTCTAGTACGCTGTGGATGGTTTCGGCGTACAATATGACGGGAGCTCTCCAGTCCACACTCCACACCCGGACACATTCCCGCTGTGGATGACTGCCACAGCAGCGTTGTCGACCGGCGGGACATCAACGCTGAGGTTATACACGAACCCCCAACGGAGGAATCCTCGCGCTTTAGCGCGGGGAGGATGTCAAGAGAGAATCGATTGGGCGGCGCTCGCGAGTTCCGCGGGCGGCGCGTCCTCGAGGCGCTCATCGGCGAGTTTGAGGCGGAGCCGCGGCCGGCCAACATCGAGGGGGACCTTCTCGGTATCGATGAGCCCGAGGTCTTCAAGCTTCTTTTTCACTCGGGAGAACGTCGCCTTCGACGCGACACCGACGTCCTCGCCCCACTTGCTGATGTCGTAGAGCAGTTCGCGGTTCTTCGCGGCGACCAGCAGGCTGACGGTGACCTCGTCGAGGCCGTCGCCGTCGCCGCGGGCGGTCTCCATCGAAGCCAGTGCGTCACTGAAATCGGCTTCAACATCTTCGCCGATATCCTCGTCGAGCGTCTGCCGGACGCGGTCGATGGCGGGCGTGCGGAGCGTGAACGCCTCGGCGGCCGCCCAGTCGTCAGCAACGGCATCGTAGGCGGTCTCGGCGAACTCGGTATCGTCTGTGGTGAGGCCACCAACGAGATCATCAACGTCAACAAGCGCGACCGTTCGGTTCTCAGTGACGAGCATCGAACTCCGCGCGCCCCCGTCGAAGACGCGAAGCTCGAGGTCGCCGGCTTCGACGAGGTTCGCGGCGTTGCTCGCGGCGATGAAGTCGTCGGTCACGTCCTTCAGCGTTCGCTCGTCGCCGAGCAGGCTGATGGACGGTAGCTCCTCGTCGTAGGCGTTGGCGACGTCGACGAGTTCCTCGGTGGTCTCACCGGCGGGGTTCACGACGAACAGCTCGTCGGGTTCAGCGTTAAAGATAGCGTGAACGACGTCGTCAACACTCGTTCCCAGTAGAGTCTGTGGCATCTCTACTAACTATCGGACAATATATATTTAATTTTTCTGAATCAGACCTCTGTAGAACGGTTATCATCCGCGCCTTCCGTGATGCTATCCAATTCTGTCAGACTTCCCATTCGGGAAGCTAACCAACCCCCTTCAGCAGTGGGTTAGCTTACCTTGGAACGCGAAGTGAATCCCCTCTATTAACCGCTATTTTCTAGTTCCCACGGACGAGCCTGCCAGTATTGTCTGAACCGTATACCTGCCGCGGTCCCAACTGCTAGATATGCGACAGCCCATATCGTGGGTTCCGTGACGCCGAGCGCGTAGATTACGCCAAGCAAGCCGCTTAGTGCTAACACTCCAAACATCAGCGCAATATTAGTGGCAGTATATCCTCGAATAAGAACATAGCCTGCTCCAAGTATGGCGGCGACTCCGATGAAAAGCATAGGAAGCCGCTCAAAGTAACCATACCACGCGGCTATGACACCGAGGACGACTAACCCATATGGGATATACCGGAGGCGTGCTTTATCGGAGACCATGATGGAAGTGAAGTATCATTATAATATATGGTTGTCGAAGATACTTAGACGGGAGTTGGGCCGGGGAAGGCAACAATTGCAGCGTTGATCAACGCCGACTGTTAACCAAATACGCTCTCACACCCCCACCGGTTCTTTGTGCGTGGTTTTTCTGCGGACTAATATAGCGACACCAAAGATGGCGATCGATATACCAGCAACCACGATCTGGATGTAGCCGGTAGTAAATCCAGAGACAGCAAATACAGCCCATCCAAGCGCCCCAATAATGTGCCATAGGCGCTGTTCAGGGGACTGCGATGCTTTCCACAGTAATCCCACTGCCACGACCAATCCGATAGCGGGAATGAATAGTTCAACCATTATGCTACTGGTGGAAGCCACTATGACAGGTCATATGTCGGTGTCACAACTATATCGTCAGATTGGTCTTCAGGACGTTTTACTTTTATGGCAGCGGTTTCGTCAACCGCGATCTGCTTCGGCTGTGCCTCAGGCGGGTCGCGTCCGCTGTCAGCCAGCCGATGCACCCAGTTCCAAACTGCGCCATGAGAGCGTTGAACGCCTAATTCCGCTAAGATCGTTGTCGTCTCGCGGAGCGAACAACCAGTTTCGTGGAGGCGGACGGCGAACGCCCTGACAGGTGTCGCCGTCTGCTCGTTCTCCCAATTTTCTTCTAAATCCGCGTCATAGAACTCGCTGAGCAGGTCTGCGAGCATCTTGGTCGATTAACTCAACGACTTGCTCACTTCTCAAACTGACTCAACTAGACAGTGCCAACTAGTAAATTTGTTAATTGAAAGGAGAAATAGCCCCTGTAGCGGGAACGATAGTTAAACTCTCCTCAGACTATCCACAAGTTATGACTAATTTTCATTAGCAGGTTCCTTCAAAGCTATCTTCGGGAAAGATCTTCCACCGCTTAGATTCATTTGCATACGTAACACTAACGCCGCCAGGACCGAAGCTGATACCCTCAAGAGAAACGCTATCCCAAGTGTGGCAAAATGTACCATACACTTGCTTTGTGTGGCAGTCATCTTGTTTTTGCAGGTACGCTGTTGCATTCCCACTCCACTCAGTATCACCACCAACATTATTATCCTGCCATGACCAAACGGCTCCTGCTGCGTCCCGATCTTTCAACCCAATTTCTCCTTTCCCGGAATTACATCCTTGGCCATCGTATAGATACTGAGTATCCGACCAACCAATTGTAATGAGGTCTTTAGGTTTGTCACCCTCCACAAAGGCAGTTGTCTCAAAAGTCCAGTCGAGATCTGCCTAGTCTGAGTAAGCATTCACGTACAGCGACAGATCGACTTCTATATCCGACTCTGGAATTTTCTGTGGTGAGATTTCATTACTATCGGAATCTTGCTCCTCAACTTCTTTTCCATCATTCTTCAGGTTGTACTTTTTCTTAGTTGTGTACACATCAAAGCCGGCTTCCCGGAGCTCCTGATGGAACTCTTCAATAGTTTTCTCATCGCGATCTTTCGCTATTTTCTCGAACTGCTGTTGCTCTTCATTTCGTTTCTCTTCATCAGTCGGAGCAGCCGAAGCAACCGTTGTTGGAATTGCCAAGCCGACACTACCTGCCGCAGCTGTTTTTAAGAAGGTTCGTCGACTTTTCATCCGGTTACGTTCATTTCGTGTCATAATTGACACGGTTTGCCTGTCTCCCCCCTGTTACTAAACGTCATTCACCGCCCACTAGTTCAGATGCTGGCCAGTCGCTCACCCAGTAATTCTAAGTGCTCCACGCGCGACTTTGATAATAATGCATGACTCACTCACCGCTACTAGAAGAACTGTAATTACAGGTAGCGTCGCGTCTCTTTTGGGTCTCTCTGGCTGTTCGGCAGTTATAGGAGGAAACAATAATACTACACCTAGACTCGAAACAATTCGCGTTCGGAATGATACAGATCAATCTATTCGTGCAGAGTTCACACTCGTCTACGCGCAAAGCAATACTAACCCGGACCAACCAATCCGTAGAATTCAGGAAATACCAAGTGGCGGAAAAATACTCACTATCGATGACTTTGAGGGAACCCCAGGATTCTATAGTCTGACAATCTCGCCCGAAGACAGTGACAAGACCGAGGTCATCGCATTTAATTCAGCTGGAAACAGCGTGGATGTAGAAAACGTTCAATTCGAGGTTGTCTTCCAACAAAATGGCGGTATTTTTGTGAATCTAGATCAGGCTGGATCAGATATTACACTCCCCTAACCCGGCTTTATCTTCACCCACTATAGTAGTTGCCCGTACGGTTCGCGAGCCAATATGGTGAGCAGGCTAAGAGCCGGACGAAGAGGCACCACCTGATTTTGGTCAAGCTTTTGCTATGGAGCGAACGCCACAGCAAGGTCGGTGTACAGCAGACTATCGATATGGGAATTCGTTCTCCTCATACTGTAAGTTACAAGTCAAGCCCATCTTCTGAGATTGTGCCGCTTCTCTGCAAAAAGCACACAATATACGACGCCATATTGTCATATAGAGATAGCACCAAACTGCTATCAAGCGAGAAACGTTCCGTAAACTCGAAAGGAACAAGCGGTTAGTGGTCGGGGCGCGGCGCGGTCCCGTATCGCTTGATGGTTTCAGTCTTCTCGAGCTGGCGTAGACCTCTGCTAAGGGAGCAAGCAACCCTCGTTGGTTCGCTATTGCTCCCCTACGGCTTTAATAGGTCCCACAACCAAATACGGGTACAACCAACACCATGACAGCCAACACCTCGAGTTCGAAGATACTCATGAACGAAGACCACTGGATCACGCTCGTCGCTGCGATCGTGACCGTGGGCGGACTTGGACTCCTATCCGATCTCCCGTGGTTCTGGCTATTGGTCGCTGGGATGGTCGTCTCAGGAGTAGTTGAATTCGTGATTCGAGAGATACCCCCTGATAGGGATAACTACGATCCAGCAAAGTACCGGCTGTGGGACGCTGGATTCGGCCAGGACTCCGAAACCAACAACGATAACAACTGAAAAAGTTCGCATTCTGCGATCCAGTCAAAGTGGGGTGCATCAAATCCAATACTCCATACGTCGAAATCCATGGGACGATAACGGCAACCACTCGGCTGATTCGAACTACAAGAAAGACTAAATTGCGAGCATCACACGTTTTAAATTGGCCAACGAGATCAGTTAGTCACCTTGTTCCACCCGTTGTCGTTGTCTTCGAAGTATCAAGAATGCATCAATGAATCCAAGTATCCACTGGAGTACGACGACAGTCACAATTCATTCTGGCTGGTGATGGACAGAAAATACTGCGGAGACGACAAAGTAGCCCTCGTCAGTACCGACAGATTCCTGAGCGCCGCTTAGTTCGTCGCTGGTCACATATTTGCCTTGGGAGATCGCGGTTCTGACGCCAAGTGAAGCCTTGGAGAATGGCATCGCAACATAGTCGACCACCTCCTCTTGTGGGACTGGCTCGAGTCCGTATCTCACGGTCCCGTCTTCCCCCTCCGTGGTAGTGGGCTGAAAGAAACCGGACTCCCAGATGTAGACGTAGGCATAGTCGTGACTCATGAAGTTTGTCGGAGGGCCGTCAAAGGCGATGGCACCATTTGCGTGTATCGCCCGTTCATAACTTCAGTCAGTCCCAAATTTCATTTTTGGAGCCGTACATTAGGTCAATATGGAATCGCGTCGGCAATATCTTGTTGGGCTAGTTGGAGTGATTTCAATAAGTGGTTGCTTGAGTACATCGTCTCCGTCAGCAGAAGTCACACGCATACAGTTAATCAATAAAACTGAGCGTGAGCATGATTTCACCGTTACCCTACGCGAAGACGGACAAAGAGTCTATCAAGAATCATTTACTGTCGCATCTGAGGAGGGGAATAGGACAGCTATGATAACCGAAATTCCCTCTAATAGGGGCCGGATTGAGGTTGAAGTTGCTGTCGCAAAAGAAGAAGTCAGTTCGTCGATTGAATATACAGAGAAAGAATGCTACGATATGATTATCACTTACTCACAAAGCGGGTTTGACTTCTATTCTAATTCATCTGGGGACTGCTGAAGAGAGATCAAGCAGAGTCTGGATGACCCTACCTTACTCACTCCCTTCTTTGGACGCTCCTTGAGTCTCCTTTGATTCAGAAACGTCAGCATTGATGTCACGCCGAACAATCAACGGTTCACCGTCAGCTAGTTCCTTTAGTACTTCGTGCTCAAGTTCTTCTGGTTGAACGGTTTCGGTATTAGAGGAATTTGGATCGAGTTCAGCTGGCGAGACATCCGCACTATCCCAATTAAAATCATATTGCCAAGCGGCGTCTGGACCCGCATTTTTAGCGCCTTCCGGTGTAGATGTAGCGCTCCCGATAGTAACATTTGGAAGCGTGGAACCATCAGATCGCACGAAGAAATCACACCAGAGTGCTTCGAACTTCGTGTATGTGGCTGGGTCCCATTTACCGTCGTGTGGCGACCACATATACTCGTTGTCTGTGTCCGTGGCTACGTTACTTCCACTAACTAGTTCATCTATAACAGTTGCTGCAGTGACCGCAACTGAGCCAGAGATGGACGTAGCTGAGAGGCCTGCTTTTGCGAGAGTGAAAGCAATATTTTCAGCAGTATCGTCGAAATCATGGTCAGAACCAATCTCTTTTGGATAGACGCCACGGCCACCTGGACCATCTGGGGGGTAAAGTGTTCCAGATTCTACTCCGATCTTCATCGTGCGAGCATCAGATGCGTTGGAATTATCGCCTAATTCACGCCCTATATCGCTACAAGAGAGATCTTCAGTATCAACAGTAGTGAGAGTGCGGAAATTGAATCGGGTTAAGACTGCACACTCGTATACACGGGTGTCTGTTCCTGGGCTTTCGTAGGCCTTCCTAATGGCGAAGGTTGTATCGATAAATAACTTACCGTCTATATCACCATAGCTGGAGAAGCAGCTCGTTTCTGTTTTTGTTTCGTGCCAAGCGTATTCGTCGATTTTATCGGTGTATGGAATCTGTTCTGGAGTTGTACTTATCGAGGTTGCTGAGGCCGTATTATTTGAGAAAACTCCTAGTAGACTTGATCCTGTAGCGAGACCACTTAGGCCTGCTAATACTGTTCGACGGCTAGTATGGTTATTATCCAATTCGGAATTGGATTTTTCGTCGTCGTTTTGCATTGTACTGCAAAAGTAGCAACTCTCGCAGGGAATTAGTATTTTTATACTAATCATAATAAAGAGGTTTTTATATTGCTATTTGCGGAATTAAGAATCAAGCAGTAATTGAGTGTTCACCAGTTGAACATCGATATCAATGTTGCACAGCCTAACTCGAAGTTGCTCGCTTCTCTTACCCGCCAACCGACTTCGGCGTCATCTAGGAGAATATAACTGGAAAAATATGTTCGCCGTCTCTTAGAGTCGAGGTCCGCGACAGCCGGTTCGCCACCGTAGCGTTTGGTAACTCCAGTCGTCGTTCTAGTAACTCTCCTCGACTATTTTCGTGTAAATAGCGTCCTCACGATAAACCGGTACATCTTCTTCTTCATCAGTCCACTCGGTTTCTCCGTCTGTACGTCAGCTACTACTACAAACAGCAGTCCACCGAAAGGAAACTACTTCCTGAATGGGAAATTCATCTGCATTATGCCCTTCACCCCATTCCACCTCGGTCCGCCCCTCCTTCTAGGAGTTATCCTCTACAAATGGCTTGACCTGCCAGCACTCTTAGTCGGAAGCGTTATCATCGACGTTCGTGCGGCGCTTGTCGTCTTCGGGCCACTCAAACCACCAATCCACGGCATCCTTACGACATTCATCGGCGGCACTATCATCGCAAGCCTACTCGCAGCCGCGTTCTCGGTACTCCCCAGCTCTATTGAAGACCTGCTTGTCCGCCTTCGGCTAACCGAAAACACGTCTTCCAGAGCGATTCTCGCAGGCAGTCTTATTGGCGTGTATTCGCACGTAATTCTCGACTCGATCCTGTATACTGACGCGCGTCCGTTCTCGCCAATCGCATGGAATCCATTCTTCGTCGACGGTGTCCGGTTCATCCCCGTCTACGCCGGCTGCACGCTCGCTGGTATTCTTGGCCTCCTCGCGCTCGCTGTGAAATGCCGATCCAAGCCCTGAATCCCACTCTCACAGCGGAAATAAGGTCAGCAGTGGTTCGTATGCCACCACTCGACGTAGGTCCCCCAGTTGAGTGTCGGCCAGACGTACCCAGCAATTTCGGGGTTCGGTTCGGGAATCTGCGGTCCCTCATAGGCTGTGAAGGACCTCGCAGACGTCTCCCACGACTACGTTGGGGGCAATCTTCGACACAATCAACAACAATCCCGACTCGTGGAAGGACGACGACGATGTCACCGATGCGACCGAGAAACGTCCTCGTGAAGACGGGGTACTACAACAAGGGGTTCCTCCAGGAGATCTTCTGAGGCCTCACATCGAACAGAAAGTATTTATCACACGCACGTCACTTTTTCGAGCATGAGTAACACAGCCACCTCCAACCGCAGACGTATCGACGCAGCAATCGCTGGGTCCGCCATCCTCGGTATCATCCTAGCCATCATCGAAGGGTTGGGAATGCTCGACTCCGGGAATATCGTGTTCGTCCTCACGATCGGGTTCCCGGCAGCCATCGCGACCCTCGCGTACCTCCACTACTATCCCAACGAAGAACTCGCCGTCGCTGGCGTCCTCGGAATCTGGGGCGCTATCGCGAGTGCAGTTGCCCTCTTCGGCACGTTCTTCATCGTCATGGACAACCCAGACCTCGTCTCTGATGCGTCATCAAGTTCGTTGCTGTTCGTGAGTTCAGTCACGAACTTCGCGTTCTCGGTGATTGCCCTCTCAGGACTGTACGCCATCGCAGGCCACTACAAGTCACGGGCAATCGCTGTGGTAGCTCCGATAACGCAGTTCATCGCGTTCGTCATCGCATCATACCTCACCCCGATGATCGCGTAACCGATGGCTCACTCACTCGCCAATTCGTTTTCTCGGCGACGGGTTATCACCGCAGTTATCGCAGGAGTAGGTGGCAGTCTGGCTGGCTGCCTGTCCGCCACTCCAGAAGGGTCCTCGGACCTCATCTTCCTCAACCACAACGAGAACCCGATAACTATCGACGTGACTGTGACTAACGAGGCCGGTGAAGCACTCGTCGAGAAGCAACTCGAGGTCCCCGTCGTAAAGCGGAATACGGAACCAAATGCGTCAATCGACGACGTCTTCGAGAGCGATGGTCAGTACACCGTCTCCGTCAACGTGACAGATGGGCCTTCAGCGACTGAACAATTAGACATTACTGGCACAGAAGACGACTCTGAGACGCACTCGGTATCCATCGATGGCGACGAAATCACGTTTTCTTAACCATCTCAGATTAGCAATTCAATAAGCACACCTAAGAGAAATCCCGAAACATGCCCTCCACCACGATCGCACGAACGGAATGCCGGCGGTATCTCCGTGGAAAGACCACGTGGCTTGCCGCCCTGGTGTTCATCGTCTTCAGTCGAATCGTGGCCCGACCCAGCCCAGAGGCCACCCGAATCATCGGCAACGCCGTCTCATTGGCTCACGCCCAGGCCGCAACTGTCCTTATCGTCCCGTTTGCTGCTGCCGCTCTCGGCTTCCGAGCCATCACCCGCGAACGCGAATCCGGCACAGCCCGTATCCTCCTCGGCACCAAAACAACCCGACCTCGCCTCGTTCTCGGAATGGTCCTCGGACGCGGGACAGCCCTCCTCGTCCCAATCCTCACCGCTACCGTCCTCGTCGTCGGATACGACATACTCCGGTACGGCCAATTCTCCCCGGTACTGTTCCTTGGGTTTCTCGCCTTCTCGACAGCGTACGTGTTCGCGTGGACTGGATTAATCGTCGGACTCTCGGCTGCCAGCTCGTCGACGACTCGCGCAGTCATCTTCGGGACCATCGTGACTATCGGCCTCACGCTCTGGAACGGCATCACGCTCCCACTCATATGGCAGTTCACGACTGGTACCACTCCCGGAAGCGAGCTCGCGCACCCCAAGCTGTTCGAGATAGCCGGCTGGCTCTCACCCAGGAGTGCGTTCCTCGTACTCACGAACTGGCTGTTCGGCGTCCCCATCGGCCCCAATGTCGCCATCACAGAGGTTGCCGATGCGCTACGCCAATCAGCAGAGTTCGCCCCAACACCCCCGCCAATTTCCTCATGGTGGGCGTTCGGGTTCCTGCTAGCGTGGCCGGCGCTCGCGCTCGCGGGTGGTATTACGACATTCCAGCGCGGCGACCTCGCCCCACATAGTCAGGGCGGGCTATTTCGCCGCCTCGTCGACGCGATACCATCCCTGCCCCCGCTCCCGCCGTGAATTCCATCGGCTCGCCCGCAGTCCACTCGTCTGGCTCGTCGGTGGACTCGTGTTCGTCGCTGCCGTCCTCAGTCTCTCACAACCAACGTACGTTCAGGAGGCGCTCGGCTCACGCGTCCCGCTAGCTGCCCTGCAGACACCGCTGAATATCATTGGCGGGTTCGGCGTGCTCTTCGGGACGTTCCGGGCCGTAATTCGCGATCGGGATACGGGCGCGATTCGCTTCACCGCTGGCACCGCAATTTCACGCACACAGACGCTCATCGGATTCACTCTCGGCCGCGCAGCCGCATTCGCTATTCCATTAGTTCTCGCGGTCGTCCTCACGTGTCTGGTCGCTGTTCCCCAACACGGCGTCGTTCCGCTCGATATGTTCGCGGTCTTTCTGGCGTACAGCCTGTTGTTCGTCGCTGTGATTGCTGGGATTGGCGTCTCGCTGTCGACGATTCTGCAGAGTCAAACGGTCGCCGGATTCACAGTCCTCGCCTTCGCCGCCGTTTACATCACGTGGTTCCAGATCTCGAACACGCTCTACGGGACGCTCTCAGGTACGACCGTCTCAGGGTTTTCTCCATCGACCAATCCACTCTACTTGGTCGTTCGCTGGCTTCCACCATTCCGACTCTCAACCGTCGTAACGAATGCAATTCTCGGCGTTCCGAACTCCGCAGCCTCCGCTACCAACGTTATCAGTGAACTACAGCCAAATCAAGTCTCCAATCTGGTCGTCGTCCGAATACAGTACGGATCTGACGTGCCCGTCTGGTATCTGCATCCGTCCGTCGCCCTGGTCGAATTGCTCCTGTGGGCGCTCGTCCCCTTCGCGGTTGCTGTCGCGCTCTACCGTCATCGAAGTATCGACTAGTCAGCTCGGGCGTCAGCCAGCTCGACGAAGGCGTCCTCGATCGTTCCTTGCTCGACGTCGAACGACCGAATGCTCATTCCAGCTCCTTCCAGCCTCCGTAGCACTTGGTAACAGGCGGTCCGTGGACACGTAACCACGAGTTCGCCGGCCTCGTAAGTGGCGTCCTCGACGCCGTCGAAATCACGGATACCTTCCTCCGCCAAATCCTCATCAGCCGTTTCTATGTGAAGCCGGGTTTTCACGCCAGCCACGTCTCTGAGCTCGGTCGGCGTGCCTTCGGCAATCAATTGGCCATCGGCGAGCAGGCCGACTCGGTCGCAAACTCGTTCGACTTGGTCGAGAACGTGACTGGAGAAGAAGACGGTCGCCCCCCGGTCACGTTCTGCCTCGACAACGTCTCTGACAAGTCGGACGCCGTAGGGGTCGAGGCCGGAGAACGGCTCATCGAGGATGAGAAGCTCGGGTTCGCCGGCGATCGCCATCGCAAGCCCGAGTCGTTGCTGCATCCCCTTCGAGTAGCCGCCGGCGCGCTGGTCGATTGCGTCGCCTAGGCCAACGCGGTCGAGAACCACTTCGGGGTCTCCGGTGGCGTCGTTGGCGTCAAGGACGTATTCGACGTGTTCGAGCCCGGTGAGAGTACTGTAGACGCCGAACCGATCAGGGAGGATGCCGGTTTGAGCGTGAATCTGGCCAGCGTCTTCTTGCGCGTCCAATCCGAGAACCCTAAGGCTGCCCGTGGACGGGCGCGTATAGTTCATTAGCATGTCGATGGTGGTGGACTTTCCCGCGCCGTTTGGTCCGAGGAAACCGTAGACGACACCGTCTTCGACTGTAAGGTCGAGATCCGCAACAGCCGGTTCACCACCGTAGCGTTTGGTAACTCCAGTCGTCTGAATCGCAGTCATCGATATACCGCCTCCTGTAGAGGGTCGAGACCACGAATCGAGTGGTGGACGTTTATTCGGAGGGCCATGCTCTCGAATACACCGGATTCGTGTAAAAATTTTGCCGTTCGATATACTACCAATAGCGAGTATTGTCTTGGAAACACCTCGAATAAAAATGACGCAGGGATACTTGACCTCCGGTGCAGTCAGCTGGTCGGCTTGTCCCTTTCGAGCACTTCGTACTCGCCGTTCTCCTTCCCTTCCGTGACGAGCGTGGCTTCGCCGCCACGTTTGGCACCGAATAGTTCGAAGGCGTACTTGGCCGACAAAGTTGCGGTGAACGACGAAGCGCCTTCGTTGATGTTGTCCTCGGTCTTCCCTTGGAACGTCGCGTACGGGCCGGGAAGCTTGTACTGGAGCTGCTGGGAGGCATTCTTGTAGTCGTCGCCACTGTAGTCCCAGTTGAGGATCTGCTTGTGGACGTAGACCGTGCCTTGGACCGGAACCTGCCCCTTGGCTTCGAGGGTCTCAGTCGCGGTGGTGTAGCTGTCGCTAGTCTGGAGACCTCCAGAGTTGGAGTACGTGGTGACTTCCAGATCAGCATTCATGTAGAGGTCGACGATCGCCTCTTTCTGAGCCTTGGAGAGGTCTTTGGCGTACTCCTTTTGCTTTTGCTCGGAGAGGTCGCTGACGTCGTTGAGGAATCCTCCGACTTCCTTGGGTTTGTCGGGGTTGAAATCCGTGTCGACGCCGTCGTCGGCTAGGGCTGAACCCGCACTCGCACCACCGATACCGACGGCAGTTGCGAGCGCGATACCGCTGGTCCTCAGGATGCTTCTCCGGGTGCTTTTCGGCCGCTCGTCTTGTCTGTTGGGACTTTCGTCCGTCATAGCTCTTTTCTTGTGTTCGGGGGACCCGAACACATCTCCCACCAAGGAGAGTAGTATCATATCGTTAACTTCTAGGATTTTATTCACAGTCTGAAACAGAGTAACTCACTTGAATATTGTTCAACCAATTATAAAATTAAACCCGATGAACAGAATGGAAACTTTTGAGCTTCCCTGTTTCTGGTGATTATTCTCAGAGCAAATTGAAAAGTAGCTAACCTAACAGTAGTTGCTAGCGCGGTTTCTTTATTCAGAACAGGTACTGAAACTGGGCGACTGAATCGGTGAGTGAGTTTTGCGGATCTAATGCACGGGCAAGCGAGGCATTCGTCTCTAGATGTATCCGCTTCATCCGTAGGCTTTTCAGTTATGTGACGAACGGGGTTTGCATATGGATTGGTCCTCCGTCACGCAATACTGGGGTGAAGCCGCAATCGTTGTTGGCTTCATCTTGCTTTTGAACCCGCTCATCGTGGGCGCGTTTGACATCGGTGACCCAGACAGGTATCGATACGAGGCCAGTGAAGTCTCGTTCTCCGCGAATGGGACCTACACGTTCTCGACCAATCCCGTTCCTCTCGACTCCGAGGTGGCGTGTTTTGGTGATGCCCCGAGTCGTTCTTGTGTGCTTGAGCGAGCCATCCACACCAAAGGAGGAATCACGTACGATGGCCCCACGGAGCTGTTCATCCACGACGAATACAGCTATGTCCACATCTGGGAGGAAGGATTCTTCCAGCCCGTCAGCGAGGAGCGGGAAAACGGGACTGTCTGGTACGGACTTGAGGCCGTCTCACAAGAGGAGGCGCTCAAATATATCGCAACTCCCGTAGAACGAACTAACAAAGGCATCCGAACTGCGATCGAAACTGGCTCCTACGAGACGTCTGACGAACTCGCCGGCGCTCACGATCTCGTTCAGGCCGACGACAGCTACTACGTCGTCTATCCAACCGTAGTTCAAGAACATGGGAGGAGAGAGCAGAGCCTCACAGTCATCGTCCTCCAGTGGCTGCTGGGAATTGCTGGTGCAATACTGATTCTCCGTGGACAACGTCACCGCCTCGAATGACAAACAGCCGGATACCAGCCGCCTGACGACCCGAAGTATTGGTCGTCTGGACTCCCCAAAGCTACTCCCCATCGGGATGGGTTCTCACCAGTTAATTCGAAGTGAAACAGCCGCTCAGTAGGTATGCGAACGTATCGTTCCGTAACTCAGTCTATCGCAAATTCGCCCCATTGTTGAAGGATAGCAATACCAATCAGTGTCAATGCGAGCCCACCAATCGCCCCAGCGAGATTGGCAATCCCAGAGAGTGTTCGAGTCAGCAACCACGCCGACGATTCTGCTCTCGTTGACCTATCCGGCAATATGGACCGTCCCTCAGCGAGGATATAAAATACTGGTTTTAATTATCAACATAGCTAATATAACCACAAACAATTGTGCATCTATGTCGGATAACCCGGCAAATAGTGTTAGTCGCCGTAGTGTACTCAGAACAACTGGGCTCAGCATCGCAAGCCTTCCTCTCATCGGTGCGTTTACCGACGAGGCAGCCGCGGCCGACGATCTACCATACGATAAAATTAACAACAAAGAGAATTCGACAACAATTCGATACACGAAAAATGCTCTTTGGCACAATTACATCAAAATCGGAGTGAGCTCTACCCTCCAGCATTTCGGTTCCGATTGGACGGATGGTGATGAACGGTGGAATCACAAATTCGGAATCAACACACAGGCCGTCGCGTACCACACGCAAGATGAAAAGCTCCGTCCGAACATCAAAAGCCAGTCAACAAAAGCGAAGAAGATTGGTGACTCTTCGCTGATTCTCAGCGGTCAACCTATCGGAAGCCCGTATGTTGGTGCGACACCCTCAAATAACAGTGAAGATCTTGAGCAAATATTCACGACTGCTCTCGAAGCAACTGCTGGACTGCTCAGCGCCAAGTTCGCGGTCGCAAGTGCCGCGACATCCATAGCGAACAGTCTCAAAGAAGCTGGATCACGCACCTGCAAGGAGGCCAGTGACTGTGAGCAGTATGAGTGGACCTATCTTCAGGACAAAAAGGAAGTCTCACATCAGGCCAAATGGTGGGCTACAACCGAGAAAGATGAGTGGGGAAACTTCGAGGTGGCAACACAGGCTGACTCTGAAACAGCCATTTCCTTTGTTGTTGCTGTCGGCCCAGACTATGGCGATGTTGCGCCTGGTGATCCGCCCTCGAGGACTGGAGCTCAGGACGTAAAATCAGCAGAAGAGCATCCATACTACATGACGCGGGACGAGCTGGATGATCTCTCCGGCAGTGACCGTCTTCCTAACTCAGGAATCCCCTCCCCTCAGAGTATGGATGGTACTACTGCCGACAAATTTGGCGTGCAAAAGTTAGATTCGCCGAAAATAATCACCGTTGATGGCGAAGAAAAGGAGGTAACGCACGTGGCGAAGAACATGCCAACACAGATCTTTGGCCTCGAACCCAAGAACGAATCTGAGTAACGAGCCACCACATTTTCATCTAACAGTGGATGAACAAAGTGAAAAACGACTACGTCATATAATCAGGTGATGGACCGTCGCACGTTCCTACAAGGTGGCTGTGGTGTACTCGTCGCAGCAAGTGGGTGTTTAGGGTTTACCAGGAGCACGCCACCAGTGACAGCCCGAGAAATCAGTATCGTTAATCAAGGTTGTGGCGATAAACAAAATACCGTTTCTTCCGATTACGATGCATCTGCTAACCAGCTCCATATTGATGGGACGCTCTCTGGAACACAACTATGTGGGGGTCTTGATATTACGTATGCTGGCAGCAATCCAGAGGATCGAATTATAGTCGAAATTATTATAACAGAAAGTGAGGCGTGTGACTGTACTCGGTACTACGACTACGAAGCAACTGTAACATTCCGAGAAACGCCTGGTGTCGTCGCGGTTGCTCATTCTGCTCCAGAAGAAGTCCTTGATATGCAAGCTATCGTACTGGACGAAGAAACCACAGTAGACTCTGCCTGAACTCAACCGCCAACTATGTTCGACTCAACCAATCCAACGCTCTCCCGGCGCACCCTCCTCAGTGGTACCGTTGTAGGCCTACTCGGTAGCGTAGCAGGCTGTATCGAGATGGGGGGGATCAGGAGCAACTGATGCGTACATTACCAACTACACCGATAGTACGCAGACGCTCTCGTTGTTGATTGAAACCGCTGAAAGCGGCCATACCGAGATCGATACGGAAGTGACGATTCCGTCGAATGAACACCGGAATCCGACTGCTCAAGACAAAATCACGTGGGGTGGGACGTACACAGTTTCAGTTAGCGCAGAAGACGGGCCAATGACGACATACACGTGGGAAGACCCACGGGACCCGCTCTATATCGCATTCCGTGCTGACGGATTCTCGTTCAAGACGATGAAGGGAACGCCAGAATCCTGGAACACCACCAGCAACTAACTTAGAGACTACTGCTAGAATCGCATCCGAACGTAGTATTCGATTGCAGCTACCACTCCGATAACGACGAGGAAGAACGGCCAGACGCCGAAATAGAAGCTAGTGAAGTCCTCCATTGAGCCGCCAGGTAATCTGTCTGCAAGACAGTACCCGGACAGCAGGATTGTTAGCAGGGGGCGCTGAGTAGGTTGTACTCCAAGTAGAGATAGATTGGGACTGCTCCAAGGAGGAACGGGCCGATAATCCAGTACGCCCACGCTCCAACCTGGGTTGCAAGAGTAGTTTGGGGGCCTGGTCCGCTTGCACCTAAAACAAAGGTGGACCACCAGTTGAGGAGTGTGGTGTTCAGTACTCCGGCGGCGATCGCGAGGGTGAGTCGATTGTTTGGGGGAGTCATCGGTGGAGTCTCACCGCAGCCGAACGTAGTACTCGATTGCAGCTATCACTCCGATGACGGCGAGGAAGACCGGCCAGGCGGCGAGATAGAAGACGGTAAATTCCCCCGCCGAGCCTCCTAGTCTGTCTGCGAAACAGTACGCGGTGAGCAAGATCGTCAGTAGGGGAGCGGTGAGTAGGTTGTACTCGAAGTAGAGATGGATTGGGATGGCTCCGATGAGGAAGCCACCAATGATCCAGAATGACCACGCTCCGATCTGGGTGGCGAGCGTGGTTCGTGGGCCAGGACCGTGCATACCTATCACGAAAATAGCCCACCAGTGGAGGGTTGCTGTGTTCAGCACTCCGGCGGCGGTTGTGAGGGCGAAACGCTTGTTTGGGGAGGGCATTGTTTACAGATTATTAGGTATCGGCATAAATGTATCCGATTTTGCCGTCGTGGGTGTCCCAGTTCGGATCGTTATCCCTCAATATCCACAAGAAGAACTTGCCCTCGTTAATGGCTACTCAGCGGAGTTCGTGTACGTGACGAAAGCATCCTCGATCGTCCCGGATTCGATATCAAATACTCCAATTGGCATGCCCTCCTCGATGCGTTCTAGGACGCGCCAGCGAGCCGTCGGGTCCGAACACACGACCACTAGCTCGTCCCCGTCGACTTCGACGCCAGCAACACCAGTCGTCTCCTGAGCGCGCATAACTGCTTCCTCTGGCGGAGCTTCTCCATCAGCAACCTGCACGTAGATACGTGAGACGACGCCGGCGTCCTCTCGGATCTCTGTTGGTGTTCCCTCTGCGACGAGTTGGCCATCTGCGAGCAGGCCAACACGGTCACAGACTCGTTCAACTTGGTCGAGAACATGGCTGGAGAAGAACACGGTTGCCCCACGTTGGGTTTCCGTCGCGACGAGCTCTCGGACGAGCCGGGTTCCGTGTGGGTCCAGCCCGGAGAATGGCTCATCCAGAATAAGGAGGTCTGGGTCCCCGACTAGCGCCATCGCGAGTCCGAGTCGCCGCTGCATCCCCTTCGAGTACGTTCGTGCCGGCTGGTCTGCCGCATCAGCAAGCCCAACACGAGACAAGAGTTCATCTGGGTCGTCGTCGACATCGTTAGCGTCAGTGATAAACGCGACATGCTGGCGGCCAGTCAGAGTCGCGTAGACACCGAATCGGTCCGGGAGGATTCCGACGCGGCTGTGGACTGCTTCCGTCTCGGTTTGTGCGTCGAACCCGAGAACGGTTGCCCTCCCATCAGTCGGACGGATATAGTCCATCAGGAGGTCGATTGTCGTTGATTTCCCCGCTCCGTTCGGCCCGAGGAACCCATACACTTCGCCGGTGTGAACGGTCAAATCGAGGCTGTCGAGTGCAGTCGTTGAACCATACGTCTTCGTGAGATTCGTGGTTTGAATTGCTGGCATCGTTCTGTTAGGTGAGGTCGATTGTCTGGAAGCGGTACATGCTGGCTGCGAGAACGACACTAATTCCCGCTACAAGTAGGAGGATTGCCACCCACGGTGCGAGTACAGCTGGAATCAGGTGGCCGTCAAAAGTAACGTCGACGACGAGACCCGGAGAGATTAAGAAGTGGTTGGGGTTGCTTGCAGCATCCTTGATGCGGAGCGCGTTCGCGTACGTAGTACTGGAGTTCCCGACGCCAAGCAGCCAGTTCGAGGCAACGTTGAACAGTTGGCGTGGGGAGAGCCGCCGAGTGAGGAAGTACAGTGTGTCCGGTGGGGGATTTTGGAGGGGGTACGAAGCGTCAACGAAGAGGCTATAGATCGACCGGTGGATGAGCTGCCAGAGACCGGTAACGGCGAGGTAAGCGAATCCCAGTGTCGCCGCGCGCGTGCTCGTAGACGCGAACGTGGACAAGCCGACGACGGCTGCTGCGTTGAACGCGAGGTACAGGAACGCTACAGCGAGCACGCCGACGAACACGACCGGAGAGAACGGCCCGTATCGGAAGATGCCGAGCGTGCCGCCGATGATGAGGCCGTAGCTGAGTGGTATCGCGACGGCGAAAGTGAGTGCGATGATTTTCCCAAGGATAATCTGTGAGCGGGAGATCGGGGTGCTGGTCGTATAGCGGATTGCACCGGTTTCCCGTTCGTGAACGATACTTCGAAACCCGATAAACACTGTCGCGAACAGACCGAGCAACGCGATGGGGACTTGGAATGCTGCAAGAGTCAGGTTCGCCCCGAGTGTTTCGTGGGCGATGGGAAGTGCGCCATTCAGTTGCCAGACGACCGCGAGAACGGTGAGAGCGAAGACAACGGGTGTTCCGAGTGACTGTGCTTTGACGGTGAATTCGCGGCGGGCGACCGGCGTCCACGCAAGCCAGCGGGATGGTAGATTCAGCTTCGAGAGTGCGGTGAGAACTATCGTGAACGGTGTATCGACGAGTTTCGTCCAGAGACGTCGGAGTTGAATCGGGAGCAAGTGTGCGAGTCGGTCGGAGAACGTTGAGACAGGTTTTGTAAGGTCGATTCGTTCGAAGTGAAGTGCAGCAAGGGCGAGGGGCGCGACCGCCCAGAGAAGTAACGTGAGGGCTGCAAACCAGGAGGTGAGGTAGAACGGGGGATTTGAGCCAAAGACTTGCTTGACCGCGAATCCAGTCGTCCCGTTGGAGGTCGCTTGTAGGGCGTTGAGGAAGTAGGTGTGCGTATTCGGGAGGTCGAGCAAGGCGTTCACGACAGCGCGGTATGCGTCCAGTGGGAACAACCGTTGACTGAGAAAGAGGAGTGGGTCGGCTGGTGGGTTGCCGGTGCTGACGGCTTGGCCAGTGAATTGCTCGTAGAGGTTGAGTGTGCGGCTACTAGCCTCGCCAAGCAGCCAGACGGTGAGGAGGCTGAGTACGGCACCTCGAAGCGTTGAGGAAACGGTGGCCGAGATCGCGGTGACGAGGTTACTATAGATTACCGCAAGCGCGAGAGACGCGAGGAGGAATCCAACGAAGGGAGCAATTGGTGGGTGGCCGTATCGTGTTCCTCCGAGAATTGTTAGAGCGAGGATTGCTAGTCCGAGTGGGAGTGCAAGGGCGAGTCCACGGCCAAGTGCTTTTCCGACGAGGATTTCGGTTCTGGAGAGTGGCGTGCCGGCTGTAATGCGGATACTCCCGGATTCGCGTTCACCGATAATCGAACGGAAGCAAACGATAATCGAAGCGAAGCTAAGTATTGTTGCAGCAGTAGAGGCAGCACCAATAGTAAGTCGTGGATCTGGAGCGGCGCTTGTCGTGAGGAAGTTATTGCCGACCCAGAAGAAAGGCAGAGTGAGAACCCAGAGCCATTTAGAGCGCGCAAGAAGAGCGAACTCACGACGGACGAGCGGAGTGACGTGCATCAGGAGATATCTCGCTACGTGAATATTTAATTGGATTGGGTTTTCTCAACACGAGTTCGTGAAAGACAGCCAGCGCGGGAAAACAAGCAGAAGCGTAGGATACCTTAACAGCAGGTTTCAGACCGATTCACCAAGATTCGAGGATGGTTTTGGACTCCTCAAACGTACCGTCAGCGTGCCCGACGAGGTTGATCTTGGGGTACTCGGTATCGATGTGTTGGCCAGCGACCGAGTGCGTGAATTTTGCGACAGCAGTGTACCCCATCGATGTTTCAGTATCTACACCTGATTCCCCGTGAACCAGTTCCTTGTAATGCCAGGTCGAAGACGGAGTGGAACGGTCGAAGTTCAGTCCACTAATGGTTACGCGCCAATTCTTCGAAGCAACACCAATTACCACTCCAACTCGCCCAAATCGAGAGCAGACACTCCTCAGAGCGTTATATCGTATTCGTTGTTCTTGTGGAACCAAGCGTGGCCCGCTGCTTTCCGCCCGATGTCGCGCTCTTCCCCGACACACGACTTGGAATCGTTGATATTCGTCGCGTGCGTCGTGTGCCCGACCAGGACCGCGTACTTCACCCCGTAGATATCCTCGATACGGTACATCGGGCCACCGGAATCGCCATCGCCGACATCGAGACCGTTCAAAACCACACCTCGACCTTCGAGGTTGGTGCAACCGTTCCCGACCGTCTGGTTCATCGCATCAATTGTCCCGGTAGTCTTCCCGGTCGTAACGCCCATCTTGTGGACGGGCTTCCCTTCTGCGACGAGTTCGCTGACCGCTTCTTCCGGGAACCACCCCGAGACATCTTGTATCTCGGACTCCTCGAGAATTTCCGAGGAGAGGTTCAGAGAGTCGTTTGTTTTCTCGACAAGCGCGAAGTCCGGCGCGACCTCCGATTGAGCAACCTCACCGAAGTCTTGCGTGTACTGGGTTGCTTTCTCGCCTTTGCTCGACGTACAGGATTTGTTCTCCCAGAGATGGTCAGCCGTGAGCAGACGCTCGTTCCCATCCCCGTCTTTAACTGGGTAGCCAGCGGTCCCCCAACCAGTGTAGGATTCGCCCCCATCTTCCCAGCGTGCTTCGATCGGGAGACCACCAACGACGTCGTCGCGAGTTTCGTAGTGGCAGGCATTCTGCCAGTCCTGTTCGTCGACAGTCTCAACTTCGACACCCTGGAACTCGGACGGCGTAACTGACTGCGTTCGTTCGTTAGCTGCGACCTGGATTTTGAGACCGGGTTTACCGCCGTAGGTGTCCGAGGAGCGGGCGATTCCAGCAGACTGACTGCCGGACGCCGGGGATGGTTGTTTTTCGAAGTCAGCCTTTGCTTGGAGGACGTTGCGGACGTGTTCGAGCCACGACTGGGGGACTTCCTTGTGCTTAAGGACCTCGTCGTCGGTGACGACGTACGGGATTTCTGTGGTGTCGCTGCCCTCGACGACAGCTGGAACGGTTGGAAGCGTTAGTGCAGCGCCGATGCTCGCGATGACGCCTCGGCGTGTCGAAGAGTACGTGTCTGTACGACGGTGGTCATCGTTGGACGCCATATCCATCTACGACTCGTCAAGGAATTGTACTTGCATTATCTAGTGAAGAATTGAAAACCGAGGATATTTTCTAAAAGTAGATGAGCGTATGTTAGGGAGTGATGCATTGTTCACATCGTGATTTAAAGTGGGAGGTGGAATGCTGGCGGGTCCGGGTAGGGGGTTGCGATTGTGCTAAGTAGGGAGAGTGTCTCGGGGGTGAATGAAACCGATGACTTCGATACGCGAACTCGCGCAAAACGAACGCCCTCCTGATGAAGACGGGACGCTCAGGGTCGTCGATATGAATGACGAACAAGCAGTCTCCCTGTTCAAGACACTTGGCGACGAGACGACACTGAAGATCTATACAGCCATCCAGCAGGAACCAAAGACGCCGCCTGAGTTACAGGAGCTGACAGAGACGACACTCCAGAATACGCACTACCATCTGAACAAGCTCGAGGACGCCGACCTCATCGAGCCGGTCGATACGTGGGTGTCCGACCGGGGGAAGGACATGAACGTCTACGGGCCGACGAACAGCCCGTTACTCATAAGTTTCGCTGCTGAACAGGATGCACCGGGTATTCGCTCACGAATTGTGAGTGTCTTGGGGATGGTCGGCGTTGTCTCACTCGTCAGTCTGTTCGTTGAGTACGCTGTTGATCTGTTGGTGGAGCCAGCTTCACAGTGGCGGCAGGTCGGCGCAGGGGGGTATGGCGAACAGGAGTCACTGACGGCGATTTTCCTCCAGTATCCTGGTCTCTGCGTGTTTGCATTTGGTCTGTTAGGGATTTTCGCGTACCTGATTTTCGTGTCCTCAACAGGTGTTAAGACGTTCAAGTCGTGAACATCAAATCAGGATTTGAGGTACCTCAGTGTTCATTTCGGTTCGCTCACAGACGTATGGTATGGCATCATCGGTTTCTGAAATCGCCGATGTTGTTCTGAAACGCCGGAACATCCTCGAGTATATCTGTGAGTATCAGCCGGACAAGCGAACGGTTGTTGAGAATCTCCCGGAATCCCGGCCAACAGTTGACCGAGCAATCCGGGAATTAGAAGACCACGACCTCGTTGAGCGCACTGATGGGGTCTGCAAGCCGACGTATACTGGGATTATTGCGTGCGAGCTCTGCGAAGACTTCCAGGATTCATTCAAGATGTTAACGGAGACGGGCGCTGAGCTTGCCTCTCTCCCCCTTGACGCTGAGTTAGACACATCGGTTTTTCTCGACGGCGACGTGTTCCATCCGCCCGATTACGCTCCCTACGAGACGATAGAGCCAATGGATGAAGAAATCCGGGGCGGGGAAGAGCTCGTGGCCGTTTCGGAGGTGCTGATTCCGCATATCAATACAATTCTCGAGCAAGGGATGATTGACGATGTTGATGTTACCCTTCTCGTGAATGATGAGGTGTTAGACGTCCTTCTTGAGAACCAACCGGATAGTATCATTCCACATATCGAATCGGGGGATGCGGTCTACCGGGGAATCGACGTGTCCCGGTACAGCCTCTTTCTGATTGACGGTGAGGTGCTGTATACGGGGATTTATTCGCAGACGAATCACCTCTCATCGGTTATTCGAAATACGAACAGTCAGGCGATTCAGTGGGCGAAAGACCACATTTCGGGGCTAAGGGAGGGAGCCACACTACTGACAGTATAACACACTACACCGCATGCCACATGGCGGACACAATGAGGAGAACTGGACTCGTATACCAATGGTTGCATGTTATTTCCATATTTTCCATTTGGTGCAGGAGTGTCTAACTTCTATCGCAGTTTTATTTCGACGTGTGTCACCGTCCGGGGAAACTAGAGTAACGGTAAATGATACAGTTGCCTGATTCGGGTGTGTTTGGTTCTCTTGGATGTTGGTAAGGCGATACTGGAAGTTTTCGAGGGCCGAGATCTCCGCGGGCGTGTGTTCAGATATTGGACTGTGTCTGTGTAGAAGTGCATTTGCTGTATCAGCGTCTCCATCATACACCGCCTCATAGTATGATCGAACGACTGTAGTGGGAGTCTCTGTTGGCTGGTTCGTCGCAAGAGTTTGAGAGCTAATTTGGTTGGGAGTGGCTGTGGAGCAAGCGGCGGTAGAACGGGAAGATTCGGAGATTCGTGTCTCTGTTGCTACCAGATCGCGTGATGTAGAGTTACCATCAACCATCAAACAGCCGCTCAAGGTCGCCACCAAACCTAGGCCACCAGAAAGATAGCCACGCCGCTTCATTGTTTCAAAGATAGGGTGAATTCAATATAAGTTCCGGGGAGATTTCGCTGGGAGTGAGATTACACACATAGAAATGTAAAGGGGTGTTAGAGACCATTGGCCGAACAGATAGGGACACAGCCAAGTAATAACCCATGAATAGCACAATATAACCAGAATGTCTAAATGCCACAAAGACTTGGTTATCTCATCAAAAATAACAAATTATGGCTATATACACAAATATTTCTAGTTCAAATAGGTTTATTTAATATATAAGTATAAAATAAGCTTTTATTTTTATCAGATAGAACATACTATATCGTTTTTCAATAGATTAGAATTGTCCTAACACCCCAATTCTATTTAGTGTCCATCTTAGATTGGTCCAAACAAGATCGCTTGGAGTTGTCCCACGAGACGATCGCTTGGAGCGGCTACTCCTGAGTCTTGACATCCTCCCACCCCTTCAGGGGTGGGATGAAGCCGACAACTGAGAATCTGTCTACGCTCGTAGGCACGGTTGCGGTTGGATACCTGCATAACATCTTTAGGTGAATAGTTTCTATATACTGACGATGCCTCGTGGGTTCGACAGGGAACGTACCAACATCCACAAACTCCAGTACCACTTCATCTGGTGTCCGAAGTACCGCAAATCGGTACTTGAGGGCGAGGTACGTGACCGTCTCGAAGAACTCATCGAGGAGAAAGCCGACGAACTCGGCCTCGAAATCTTGGAGTTGGCGATTCGCCCCGACCACGTACACTTGTTCATCACGGGCGACCCGACACTCGCCCCGAACAAAATAATGCAACAGGTCAAGGGCTACTCCTCGCGCCACCTCCGTGACGAGTTCGACTTCGGCCTCCCGTCGCTGTGGACGCGCTCGTACTTCGTCTCAAGCGCGGGCGACGTATCCAGCGAAGTCATCAAGGAGTACATCGACGCGCAAGCAGGTGAGTAGTATGCAACGGAACGTCTCAACCACGGTGCGGGTCAAACTCCACTCGCTGACCAACAGGAAAGCCGACCTGCTCGCCCGTGAGTATGAGGCGTTCCAGACCGAAGTTCACGGCGGAGACGCCGACCTCTACTCCGCGACCGACCAACAGGCGTCGAAGGTGCAACGGCAGAAAGACCCTAATCCCGACACCGAACAGCCTGTCGTTCTCCGTAACGACGTATTCGACGTGACCTACGACGAAGATACCGTCCTCTCCTCGTGGTGGGTGAAAGTTCCCGTCTACGACCCCGAGCGTGGACGGGGCAACTCCATCTGGTGCCCCGCCCACGTCCCACAGAAAGACGAACAACTCGTCTGTGAGGGTGATATTCGGGACAGTGAACTGGTGCGCCGTGACGGTGAGTGGTACGTACATCTCGTCGTGAAGCGGTCTGTGACCGTCCAAGACGAGTACGACGACGTGCTGGCTATCGACATGGGCGCACGGTGGGTCGCCACCTGCACGTTCCTCTCCGACCGAAAGACCACATTCTACGGCGAGGAAGTGCGCCGTATCCGCGAACACTACAAGCAACTGCGGAAGTTCATCGGGAAAGCGAAACCCCGACAGGGACAACAGGTGGTTGAGCGCATCGGTGACGCTGAGACACGGAAGGTGGACGACCGACTCCACAAGATTGCCCGACAAATCGTAGAGAATGCCGAGGAACGGAATGCGGTTATCGTCGTGGGCGACCTCGGCAGGATTCGTAAAGACAACGACAAGGGGCGGTACATCAACGACAAGACCCACAAGATGCCGTTCGCCCGCCTGCTGAACTACATTGAGTACAAGGCCCACGACGCAGGCATCGAGGTGCAGTTGGTCGAAGAATACGACACGTCGAAGACATGCAATCGGTGTGCCTGCGAGGGTGTTCGGGCAACACAGGGACGCTTTGAGTGTCCTGAGTGTGGGCTGGACGACAACGCAGACAAGAACGGTGCGCTGAACATCGGCAAACGAGCCTTGGGCAAGTTCTCGAAACCGCTGTCTGAGGCGGGGGCTGTACTGGCACAGCCCGAAACGCAGGTCATCGTCGACCGTGACGACGAACCTGCGAACCTCTCCGTTTCCGTGGGTTCAACCCCCAGTGGAGGAACCCCACGGCGTTAGCTGTGGGAGGATGTCAGGCTGGTCCGGCAGTGGTACCAACGTGAGAGGGCGCGCGTACAGGGCGGTGCTGGTCGCCGCCGTGTTGGCCGCAGGCGTGGTCCGCTTCGAGTGGGGGCCTCACCTCCTGCTGTTCGTGTATTGGATGGAAGCAGGCGTCGCGGCCACTCGTGGAGCCGTCCAATCCCTGTTCGCCGCACTGCCGCCGTCAGCGGCGTACAGGCCGACGGCGACGAGGATGCCGTTCCCGCTGGAATCGCTCGCAGACGTCCGTGGGAGTATCCGGCTCAGCAGCCGGCTCCCGCCCGTGTACCCACGGAGCGTGCCGTACGTGCTGTTGGCGGTGATTCCGCTCGCTGCGTTCTGGCCGCTGGGCGGGCTGCTACTGACGGGAGCCGTCGCGCCGTTCGTCGAGACGTTCGCTCCACCCGCGACGCTCGCGCTGGCCGTCCTCGTCGTCGTGGTCGATCAAGCGTCGCGATTCGTGGGCTGGCTGCGCTCCGGAGCGTACGAGTCGACGGCCGCCACCGGTGGCGACTCCCGGAAGTACCTGGTGCTCGTGTTCGTGCTCGTAGTCGTCGCCCCGCTCGCGGTCGACGGCGCCCAGGCCGCGGGCGTCGGTCGCCTCGGTCTCGGGCTCGCGGCCGTCGGCGCGCGAGCCGGATACGACCTCGTCGAACTCCGGTACCCCGGATGGCTCGAATCGATGGTGTTCAGCGACGAGACCGTCGGAACGGAGCGGGCGGTCGAAACCCCCGACGGCGAACCGGTCGAAACGTTTGACAGCGACCGCCGCGGCACGCTCGCGGCCGCGGCAATCAGTGGAGTCCTCGCCTCGGTGCTGGGGCTGATGCTGTTCCCGGTTCTGTTCGGTGGACTGGTCGGGTCGCTGGTCGGCGGAGAGGTACTTGGAGCCCCGTACGGCCACGTTGTCGGCGCCGCGGCCGGCGCCGCGGCGGTCGTGGGCTGCCGGGTGCTCGTCGAGCTCGTGGTCGGATGGGTCGTCAGCGGGCACGTCGTCTATCGCATCTACCCGGACGCGGTCGTCGCCTACAACGAGTTGACCGGTGCGGCGCAGTGGTCGGTTCGGCGGGACGAGATAGCGGAGGTGACCACGTCCTCGGACCTCTTCGCCGCGGTGCTGCCCGAGTGGTACGACACGCTGAAACTCAGAACCGTCGGGGGCGAGACCCACAGGCTGGGGTACTTCGAGGATGTCGACTCGGCCGCGAGGCTGCTCGACTGCGAGCGCACCCGCTGACTCCGCGCGCGTCGGTTCAGTTCAGGTACCAGTTCGTGACTGCGGCACCGAACCCGATGGCGTCGTCGGTCACACGCGACAGGTGAGGTGCTCGCGGACGGTGCGTTGGGCGTCAGCGCACAGGGTCTCCACGCGGACGCCGGCCGCAAGAACGGGGAAGACGACGGGGAGGTCGGCGTAGAGGTACCGGACGAGCATTCGATGTTGCATCCCGGCTTGGCCCGCGTGCTTCGTCGACCGGTGAAGGAACGCCTGTCGTTCGGCGAGCAGTTGCGCGCAGCGCTCGCGGTGGGCGGCGAGTTTCGCGTGGCGGGCGCGCAGTTGGTCGAAGCCGAGGTCGGTGAGCGGCGTCTCGTCGGCGTCGTACAGCCACGTCAGAATCGGTTCGAGGGTCTCGGAGGCGGCAGCCAGTTCGTCGAGTTCGGCATCGAGTCCGGCCTGCATCACGTGGGCTTCGACGCGTCGAGACTCCACGGCGGCGACGATGGCGTCCCGGAGGCTGCTCGTGAACCCGGCGTCGGTCGTCGGCGCGAGCGCGACCGCAATCGAGTCCGAGAGCTCGGAGCGAATCGTCTCCAGCAGCGGCTCGTCGTTGTCGATGTCTTCGACGCTGTACGGCCGGATTGTGTCCCGGAACGCCGCGCGGACGCTCGCACAGCCGGTTTCCGTGCTGGCCGCCGACCCGGAGGACTGGGCGCCGCCCGCGGGGAGCGCGGGCGCTCGCTGTCCGGGGTGGCTGGACTCCAGCGGGAGGTCTTGCACGCGGGCGACGAACTGGTCGTAGGCGTCGAGTTTCCCGCGGACGGACTCCCGTTCGGCGCGGGCGAGGTCGCGCGCGGCGTCGAGGTGGGTGTCACTCGGCATGGTTCGTGATTGGAGCGGTGGTGAGGCCGGCGGGCTCGGCGGCGGCGGCGAGCGTCAGTTCGAACGTGTCGTCGCCGACGCGGGTGACCTCGGCCACGGTGAGCGAACGGCCGCTGTGGTGTCGCAGCATCGTGACGGTAATCGGGAGCGTCGGGAGGTGTGTCTCGACGGGCGCGAGCGCGTAGTCCGTCACGGAGACGCGACACCGGCGTTCGTCGTCGTCGAAGTCGACGCGCCACGGGGAGAGCGCGTACTCCCCGATGAGGTCGTTGGCGGCGAGCCGGTCGAACGCCGTCGCCAGCGAGGGGTCGGCTGTCGATTCGTCGGGGAGGTGGGTGGTAGCGTCAGCGAGCACGGCCGCCTGCTCGGCGTCCGACAGGCGCGCGTCCAGTTCCGCGGCCATCTGTTCGAGGAGCCGCGAGCAGAGGCGGTCCCGGGAAGGCGTGGTTTCGGCGGCGTCGAAGTACGCGTCCATGACGGTTCGCTCGACGTCGTCGTGGCCGTGATTGGAGAGCGCCTCGAAGAGCGCGCCGGCGACGCGGTGGCAGAACTCGATGCGGCCCGAGGAGGCCTCGGAGTGCGTGGCTGTTGGTGGGAACGCCCAGTCCTTGCTCGCCGATGGCGCCGGGGAGCGTTCGAGCGCGGGCGCCTCGCAGACGACCGGGTCGTAACACGGCACGCGCGGGTCGTACCGGCGGAGCGTCGCGCGGTACTGTTCGGCGATTTCGGCCGCATTGGCAGCGGCCTCGCGGTCCGGAAAGCGGTGGCCGTCCACGGGGACGATGCGCTCTGCGGTCCGCCCGCAGACCACCTCGTAGGGGCCGTCGTCGGCCGCCAGCCGTTCGATGCGTGCCCTGAGTTCGGTGAGCGTCCGTCCGACCACGTCACTCGCCCTCCGTTCGTCGGGAAGCGGCGTCGTCGCGCTCGTGGGAGCGAGTGTCCGGTCGGTCGTCGTCTTCAGCGCCGTCGAAGATGCGGAGGTACAGCCCCGTCCAGAGGCTGGTGCGCTGGCGGCGCGTCGACGTCGGGAGGGAGTCGTCGAGCATGCTATCCCTCGTTCGCGGGCGGTTCGCGCCCGGGAGAGCGTTGCGCGAGGCGACCGTCTCGCGAGGGCAGTCGTGGTGAGTCACTCTCAGCCATTGCTCTTTAGGCCCGCCTAAAACAGCATAAACGTTCCGGCTTGCAAACGTGACTAAGTTGGCAGATAGTGTTGTTGCATAACGCGCGTGGGCCGCGCATCTCTGAGGAGTCCGGCGGGCCGACCGTCGCAATCCGGAGACGGCTAGGCTTTTCACAGTGTACGGGCGAGTGACACGTGGAGGCAACACGGATGGACGAGGCGAACGACCCGCCGACGATAGCTCGCCTGACCGACCACATCGAGTCGGGCGCTCACGAGGCCGCTGTGGGCGGCCTCAAAGCGTACGAATCTGCAGCGGCTGACCGGCGACGGGAGGCACTGCAGGCGCTGAGCAGTCTCGCGGACGACCACCCCGCGGCGTTCACGCCGGTGCTCGCTGAGCTGGTGCCGTTCCTCACGGACGACGAGCGCGCGGTCCGGCTGACGACCGCGAAACTGTTCGTCGCCGTCGCCGACGCGGAGCCTGCGGCGGTCGGCGCGGTCGCGGAGCCGCTGGCCGAGCGGCTCGCCGACGACGAGGAGTTCTACTACGTCCGCGCTCGGGCCGCCGAGGCGCTCGGGTACGTGGCCCGCGACGAGCCCGACGCCGTCGACACGCCTGAGCTGCTCGCGGAGCTACGCGTCGGGCTGGACTTCGACGAGCCGGAGGTCGTCGAGAAGCTCGCGAAAGCCCTCGAGTGCGTGGCGCTGGGCCAGCCGCACCGGCTCGGCCACCACGCGCCGGCGGTCGCTTCCCACCTCGACGACGACAGCGAACTCGTCCGCTACCACCTCTGCACGGCGCTCGTCGCGGTCGGCTGTGAGCGCCCGGCTGCACTACAGGACTGCCGGGACGCCCTCGTAGAATGCCTCGAAGACGAGAACAGCTACGTTCGTGGTCGCGCCGCAGAGGCCATCGGGCTGCTCGTGCGTGCCGACAAGCCGGGCGGTTCGCTCCCGAACGAACGGCTCGTTGCGTTACAGGACGAGGAGCCGTCGTTCGTCGCGGACCGAGCGCAGTTCGCGGTCGCAGAGTTGGTGGATGAAACCAGCGACGCGAGGAAGTGCAATGAAGTCGGGTCGCTCGAAGGGGTGCGGGCGGAGACCGAAGCCATCGTCGAGGACATCACGACGCCGGACGAGGAGGGAACGTGCTCGCAGTGTGGTCACGTGTTACCCGAACACGGCCCGCCGCTGTGTCCGCGCTGCGGGGGACCGCAGTAGCCTTTTAGGCGAGCCTAATATTCGAAACGCCTATACGTGATTAGGCGAGCCTAAAACTCATGAAGCAGGATTCCCCAACGCGGCGCGACGTGGTGAAGTACGGCGGAGCGATGCTCACGGGCGGGCTGCTCGCCGGCTGCACCAGCGACGACACGGCATCACCCACCGCCACCGACGGGGCGACCGACACGGACACGGCCGGCACCAGTCAACCGACGGCCGACGGCTCGTACACCGTCACGATGGAGCCCGTCGGCACCGTCGAGTTCGAGTCAGTCCCGGAGACGTGGGTTCCCTACACCGCCGACTACGCCGACATGGGCGTCGCCCTCGGCCACGGCGACGACATGGCCGCCATCGGCGTCAAAGCCCGGTACGGCACCCACCTCTACGACAACCTCCCCGGCGTCTCGGTGAACAAGGACGACCTCACGGAGCTCTGGGAGAACGGCACCGGGAAAGAGATTTACTACGAACTCGACGCCGACGTCCACGTCACCGACCCGAACTTCATGGTCAACCGCCTCCAGTGGAGCGAGGGCGACGTCGAGGAAATCAGCGACAGCGTCGCGCCGTTCTTCGGGAACACCATCTTCTCGCGGGCGTACGACTGGCACGACGACTACCCCTACTACTCGCTGTACGAGGCCTTCGAGAAGCTCGCGGCGGTCTTCCAGGAGCGCGAGCGCTTCGAAGCCTTCCAGCGGCTCCACGAGGACGTCTTGGCGACCGTCGAAGAACGCCTGCCGGAGGAGACGCCAGACATCGCCTTGCTCTACCCAGCGGAAGTCCCGCCGGAGTCGTTCTACCCGTACCTCGTCGGCGGCGGCACCCAGTCCAAGCACTGGAACGACCTCGGCGTCGGCGACGCGCTCGCCGAGCACGGCGTCACGGACGCGCAGGCCGGCGGCGGCACCATCGACTTCGAGACCCTGCTGGAAATCGACCCGGACGCGCTCGCAATCAGACTGCAGGGCGAAATCTCGGAGTCGTACTTCGAGGAGAACATCCGCTCGCACCTCCAGAGCCACGACGCCGTCAGCCAGCTGTCGGCCGTCCAGAACGACCGCGTCATCTACGGCGGGCTCACCTACCAGGGCCCCATCATCCACCTGTTCCAACTGGAGCGGGCGGCGCAGGGACTGTACCCGGAGGCGTTCGGCGGCGAACAGCTGTTCGACCGCCAGCGCGTCGCGAACATCGTCAACGGGGAGTTCGACGAATGAGCGCCGACGAATCCACCGATGCGGCTTCCACACGCGAGTACGACGTCGTCATCGTCGGCGGCGGGCCGGCGGGCTGCTCGACCGGCGTGTTCACCGCCCGCGAGGGTCTCGACACGGTCATCTTCGACCGCGGGCGGTCGTCTCTCCGACAGTGCGCGCACCTGGAGAACTACCTCGGGTTCCCCGCGGGCATCGACATCGAGACGTTCTACGACCTCGCACACGACCACGCCAAGACTGCGGGATGCGACGTCGTCGCGGACCTCGTCGAGTCGGTGACGCGGGCGACCGACGGCGGCTTCGTCGTCGAGACGCAGGAAGACCGTACCGTCCACGCGGCCCGGGTCGTCGCGGCGACTCGCTACGGGAGCGAGTACCTGAAGCCGCTGGACGACGCCGACGAGATGTTCGTGACTCACTCCCACGGCGGCGAGGAGCACGAGCACTTCGACCGGACGTACGCCGACCGCGACGGCCGCACACCAATCGAAGGGCTGTACGTCGCCTCACCCGTCGAGAAGGTGAGCGAGCAGGCGATTTTGGCCGCGGGACACGGTGCGCTTGTGGGCCGGCACGTCGTTGGGGATGCACGGCGCGAGGAGGGGTACTGGGACGAGATTGCCGAGCGCATCGACTGGCTTCGCCGAGAACGAGCGCGCGACGACGAGTGGGGGGATCGGGAGCGCTGGCGCGAATACTTCCAGAACAACCTACCCGACGATCACGGGCTCTCGGAGGACAAGCTGGACGAGCTCCGGGAGCAGGAGATCGACGATCGCCTCGACGCGTACGTCACCGACGACGAGATCGACCAGCGGAAACAGCAGGCACATGACGCGATTCTGGAATCGCTGGACACGGACCGGATCCGGGCGTATCTCGACCGCGTCGATGACACGGGGGACTCATGAGCAACACTGATCCATCAGCGGCGGCGGAGGAGTTCAAGTCACGACGGGCCGAAGAAGGACGGCTAGCGTGGGTCCAGGACCCATCACTGATTACACTCTGTCTCGCCAGCGTCGGCATCGTCGTCCTCGCCGGACTGGTACAGATTAGTTTCGGCTCCTACACGATGCCGGTCAGTCAAGCATGGCAGGCCGTCATCGATACCGACGTGTTATTTGACGCACGGTGGCTACTCCAGTTCTTCCTCGGGGAGGAGCTAATGCGTACGGTCACCGGGTTCCAAGGAGAGCTTCCGGAGCTAGCGACTGGGACGCTCATCGTCTGGAACATCCGGCTGCCGCGTGTGGTCGTTGCGGTCTTCGTCGGGATGAACCTCGCTGTCTCGGGGGCAATCTTCCAAGCGGTCACGCGCAACGAGCTGGCGAGTCCGTTTATTCTCGGTGTCTCCTCGGGTGCTGGACTAATGATTCTGCTGTCGCTGGTAGTGTTCAGTAGTCTTTCAACGGTACTCCCGCTAGTTGCCGCGCTCGGCGGCATGGCAGCGTTCCTTATCGTGTACCTCATCGCGTGGAAGAACGGCACAAGTCCGGTCCGGCTCGTGTTGGCAGGCGTTATCGTCTCGACGGTGTTCCAGTCGCTGCAGACGGCGATGTTCTTTTTCGCGGACGACCTCGGCGTCGTCCAGACGGCGATTCAGTGGACGACTGGCTCGCTGACCGGCGTCGGCTGGGCGCAGGTCCGTATGGCGCTGCCATGGACAATCATCTCGATGTTTCTTGCGGCACTTAGCTCGCGGCAGATGAACGTCCTATTGCTCGGCGAACAGACCGCGAAGTCCCTTGGCGTCTCGGTCGAGCGCGTGCGGTTCGCGCTGTCAAGCATTGCGGTGCTGGCGGCGGCCGCGAGCATCGCGGTCGCAGGCATCGTGAGCTTCGTCGGGCTCATCGTCCCGCACTTGGTACGGAACATCGTCGGAACCAACTACAAGAAGCTCGTCGTCGGCTGCCTATTCGCCGGCCCCGCCCTAATGGTCGGTGCCGACGTCGGCGCGCGCCTCGGGATGATGGTGGTGACGGGAACGAATGGCGGTCAGCTACCGGTCGGAATCGTAACTGGACTGGTCGGCGGCCCGTACTTCCTCTACCTGATGCGGAAGAAACAGGAGCTAGGTGAGATCTGATGTTCGAGAACACGAATCTCATGTCGACGTCGACAGACAGTGAACAGGTGGCCGCGGAAGACGACGCCGGCGACTTGCTCGCGGGCGACCGCGGTGCGGGCGAGCTCACGGGAAAGAACCTCGTCATCGGCTATCCGGGGACGGAGACACCGGTCATCGACGGTGAGACGATCAAGGTCGAGCCGGGGTCGGTAACCGCACTTATTGGCCCGAACGGTAGCGGGAAGTCCACTCTGCTGAAGACGCTCGCCCGGCAGCTCGATGCCGAGGCCGGCTCCGTGCTCGTCGACGGGATCGACATCCACTCGCTGGCGCCCAAGGAGATGGCGAAGAAGCTAGGGTTGCTCTCTCAGGAGAGCGCCTCCCCGAACAGCCTGACCGTCGAGGACCTCATCTACCACGGCCGCCACCCCCACCGCGGGTTCTTCGAGCAGGTCACTCGAGAGGACCAGGCGGCCGTGAATCGCGCGATGGAGCTGGCGGGCATCGGCCACCTCCGAACGCGGGAGCTCGGAAGCTTGAGCGGCGGCCAGAAGCAGCTGGCGTGGATCGCAATGATTCTCGCCCAGGAGACGGACATCCTGTTGCTGGACGAGCCGACGACGTTCCTCGACCCACATCACCAGCTGGAGGTCCTAGAGATCGTCGAGAAACTTCACGACGAGAGCGACATCACGGTCGTACTCGTGCTCCACGACATCGAGCAGGCCGCCCGCTACGCCGACCACGTAATTGCGCTCCGGGACGGTGAGATTCAGGCGCGCGGTGCGCCCCAGGAGGTCGTGACCGAGGAGCTGCTAGCGGACGTGTTCCGTATCGAAGCGACAGTCGAGGCGGGCACGCACGGGCCGACGGTATCGATGGAGAGCCCGCTCCACGACGACGAGTAGCGAACATCGGCGCCGATCGTGCGTCCGGTCCCGGAATCGTGGTTCTTGAAAGGAACCAACATGGATAGTAACAGTTATGTATTTTTAGGCTAGCCTAAAACTATGGCGCAGGACGACCACACACACGAGATACCGACGCGGAGAGACATCGTCAAGGGCGGCGGCGCACTCGTCGGTGGCAGTCTGCTTGCTGGCTGCACAGGCAGCAGCGACTCAACGGCTACCACGTCAGAGACGAACGAGACGACCAGCAATCCGACGACGGAACCTGAATCATACACAGTAACGATGGCACCAGTCGGCGAGGTCCAGTTCGACGCCGTCCCCGAACAGTGGGTGCCGTACAGTGGTGGATACGCCGACATGGGTGTCGCGCTCGGACAAGCCGATGGACTGGCAGGGATCGGTGGCGGGGACCGCTATTACACGTACGTCTACGACGAACTCCCGGGCGTCGATGTCGACCAGGCAACGATCGAACAGAATCCGGAGGTCCGGACGAAAGAACAGTTCTACGAACTGGACAGCGACGTCCACCTCTATGATCCTCAGATGCTTATCAACTGGTTTGACTGGTCGCAGTCCGACATCCAAGAGATCACGGATAACGTCGCCCCGTTCATCGGGAACCTAATTTTCCGGCGGTCGGATCAGTGGCACGACTACCGGTATTACACGCTGTATCAGGCCTTCGAGAAGGTCGCAGACGTGTTCCAACAGCGAGAGCGCTACGAAGCGTTCAAGCAGTTCCACGACGACTACATCGCAGGCATTCAGAGCCGGCTTCCACCGACAGAAGAGCGTCCGAACGTTCTGTTGACGTTCGAGGGGACCGACGAGCCGACGTCGTTCTCGCCGTACCGGCTCAACGACCAGGGGACCAGCAAGAAACAGTGGCGCGACCTCGGCGTCACCGACGCCCTCGCGGGTACCGACATCCAGAACCTCAGTACGACCAACCGCGGCGAATACGACTACGAGACGCTACTGGAAGTCGACCCAGACGTCATCCTCATCCGTGGCCACGAACGGAAGTCAGCCAGTGAGTTCCGCGACACCGTTCTGGAGTTCATGCGGAACCACACCGTCGGTAGCCGGCTGACTGCAGTGCAGAACGGGCGTGTATATCGTGGCGGCTATCTCCGGCAAGGCCCGATTCACAACCTCTTCCTCACCGAACGAGCAGCCCAACAGCTCTATCCCGACGAGTTCGGAGACGTGACCTCTGACACCGAACTCTTCGACCGCCAAGCAGTCGCGGACATCGTCAACGGTGATTTCGAATGAGCGACTCGGATAGAGTCGAGACTCCAACGCGCAGAGACTACCTCAAGGGCGGCGGCGCGCTCCTCGGTGGCGGCCTGCTCGCGGGCTGTCTCGGTGGGAGTGACAGCGAGAGCCCGGAAACGACCGACCAGACGACGGTCCAGAACACCGCGACGGAGACCAGCACGGACAATCAGTCGTACTCGGTGACGATGTCGCCGGCCGGCACCGTGGAGTTCGAGGAGCCGCCGGAGAGCGTCATGACGATTCTCCCGCACCACGCGGACATGGCGACGGCCGCCGGCCACGGCGACGCCGTCTCGTCGATGCTGTACAACCCTGGGTACAACGACACTCTCTGGAACAAGTTCCTCGAACGGCTCCCCGGCGTCTCCGTCGACTGGGCGGATCTCTCTGGTTCGTGGAACCCGAGCAAGGAGTTGCTGTACGAACTCGACAGCGACCTCCACCTCGACGACCCTGCGTACATGACGACGATGGGGGGCTGGACCCGCGACGACATCGACGAAATCACCGAGAATGTCGCGCCGTGGTTCGGGAACACGTTCAGCAACGCGAACAAGCAACCGTCGGAGGCGTGGGCGGACAACTACGAGTACTACACGCTCTGGGAGATTTTCCAGAAGGTCGCGGCGGTCTTCCAGGCCGAGGAGCGCTACGAGGCCCTCCAGTCCGTCCACGCGGAACTGCTCTCGACCATCGAGTCCAACCTCCCGCCGGAGGACGAGCGCCCGACGGCGGCGATGATTATCCTGAACCAGAGCCAGGACAGCATGTACGTGTACGCGCTGAACGAGCCAGGATTCCTGACCGCTCACACTCGGCCGCTCGGCGCGACGGACGCCTTCGCCGGTGTGGCGACCGAATCGTCGGTCGACTACGAGGCGCTCGTCGAAGCCGACCCCGACGTCATCCTCTGTCTCGCGGGGATGTCCGAGTACCGCCACGTCACGAAGACCCGCGACCGCCTGAGCGACGACTCCACGACGGCTTCCGTGTCCGCCGTCGAGAATGGTCGCATCTACACGCAGGGCGGCCGCAATCAGGGACCGATAATGAACCTTTTCCAGACGGAGATGGCCGCCAAACAGCTCTACCCCGAGCAGTTCGGCGAGTGGCCGACGTACACGGAAGGTCCCTACCCCGAAATCCCCGAGGACGAACAGCTATTCGACCGCCAGCGCGTCGCAGACATCATCAACGGAGATTTCTGACAATGGACGATGACACCACTCGATACGAGGCGCCGACCCGGCGTGACTACCTGAAATTCGGTGGCTCACTCGTCGGTGGCGGCCTGCTCGCCGGCTGTACCGGACAAACAGACTCAGAGTCACCGTCGACACAGACGGCCGCGGACGACACCGAAACCGCGACAGAGACCACGTCGTCGGGGAGCGAGAGCTACTCGGTGACGATGTCGCCAGTCGGGACCGTGGAGTTCGACTCGCCGCCGGAGAGCGCGTTCACCGTCCTCGTTCATCACGCCGACATGGCGCTCGCCCTCGGATACGGCGATGCAATCAACGCGATGTACGCACCCGAACTCTTCGGCGGGCTCTACAACATGTTCCTCGACCGGCTCGACGGCGTCCCGGTCGAGTGGACGGACCTCATCAATTCGTGGAACATCGACAAGGAGACGCTCTACGAACTGGACAGCGACGTCCACCTCGCGGACCCGGCGTACATGACCGTCATGGACAGCTGGGATGCTGCCGACGTCGAGGAAGTCCAAACGAACATCTCACCGTGGTTCGGAAACGCATACAGCGACCGCCACGGAGAACCGCCGGAGGCGTGGGCCAAGAACTACGAGTACTACACGCTCTGGGAAATCTTCGAGAAGGTCGCAGCCGTGTTCCAGCGCGAAGACCGGTACCAGGCATTAGCAGCGATTCACTCGGAGATTGTGTCCGAACTCGAATCGAATCGCCCCGCGGAATCTGAGCGGCCACGAGTCGCCCGAGTGCAGATGGGGATCTCCGATGGGGCTCTCAGCATCTACCCGTTCAATCTCAACGACCCAGGCTTCGAGCAGGCGCATCTCCGCCCGCTCGGTGTCGAAGACGCGTTCGCCGACGTAGAGGGGTACACACAGGTCGACCTCGAAGCGCTCGTCGAAGCGGACCCCGACGTCATTCTCGCCACGCACGCCCTGGGCCCGGAACGCAACTTCGACGAAATCAAATCCCACCTCGAATCGGACCGCGTCGCCCAACAAATCACCGCCGTCGAGAGTGGCCGAGTCTATCCGATGGCAATCCGGTACGGCGGCCCGATTGCCAACCTCTTCCAGTTGGAGATGGCTGCAAAGCAGGTGTATCCCGAGCAGTTCGGCACATGGCCGGACTCCGCCGGCACATCGTATCCGGCATTCTCGGTGTCAAAGCAGCTATTCGACCGGCAAGCGGTCGCAGACATCATCAACGGAGACTTCTGACAATGAGCAACGACAACCAGATTCGACACGGGATTCGTACGCGCAGAGACTACCTTAAGGGCGGCAGCGCGCTCCTCGGCGGCGGCCTGCTCGCCGGCTGCCTCGGCGGGAGCGACGACGACAGTTCGACCGCCGCGAATACCACGACCGGCACGTCGGCCGGCGAATCCGCGAACACGACCACAAGCGGGTCGTACACGGTGAGCATGGCGCCGATGGGCGACGTCGAGTTCGACGAGGTGCCCGAGAGTATCTTCACGCGGCTCACCCACCTCGCGGGGATGGCGTTCGCGCTCGGGCGCGGCGACGACGTGAACGCGATGCACGCGCCGGACTACTACGACGCGCTCTGGAACCAGTTCACGCCCCGCTTGGAGGGCGTCTCGCTGGACTGGACGGGCCTGTACTCGTCGTGGAACCCGAGCATGGAGACGCTCTACGAGCTGGACAGCGACGTCCACCTCGCGGACCCGGCGAGCGTGTTCGCCCTCTCGGACTGGAACATGGACGACATCGAGGAGGTCCGGGAGCGCATCGGGCCGTGGTTCGGGAACCAGTTCAGCGACACGCACGCCCAGCCGCCCTCGGAGTGGGCGGACAGCTACGAGTACTACGGCCTCTGGGAGATGTTCGAGCGGGTCGCGAAGGTGTTCCAGGCGGAGGACCGCTACGAGGCGCTGGCGGCGGTGCGCAGCGACCTGCTGGACACCGTCGAGTCGAACCTTCCGCCCGAGGACGAGCGCCCGGCAGCGGTGATGGTCGGCGCCAGCGACCTGCAGAGCATCTACGCCTACCGGCTCGACGACCCTGGGTTCCTGACCGCGCACACGCGGCCGCTGGAGCCCAAGAGCGCGTTCGGCCCCGGCGTCGAGTCCTCGACGACGGTAGACATGGAGGCGCTGGCGGAAGCCGACCCCGACGTGATTCTCGCGCTCGGCGGGATGCACCCCTCGACGGACATCGAGGCGATTCGGTCGGGGTTCCGCGAGAGCGAGGTCGGGCAGAAGCTCGGTGCCGTGGAGAACGACCGCATCTACGCGCAGGGCGCCCGCTACCAGGGCCCGATTCTGAACCTCTTCCAGATCGAGATGACCGCCAAACAACTGTACCCCGAGCAGTTCGGCGAGTGGCCGACCTACACGGAGGGGCCATACCCCGAAATTCCCGAGGACGAACAGCTGTTTGACCGCCAGCGCGTCGCAAACGTCATCAACGGGAACTACTGAGCGGCGGGCGCAGTAATTCCCATTGTCTTTAGTGCTGGGTGGTGAATTATGGGTGATGACTGAGATTCCTGATTCATTGCGGACGCTCTACGAGACGACGCTGGAGGAACATGATGACCAGTACGTGGTTTCGGTGCCGAAGGAAGTGGTGACGGACAGTTCGCTGGAAGTCGGCGATGTCTATCGGGTCGCGCTTCTGCGTTCGCAGGTGGGCGCTGAGTCGGGGGGCGCAGCAGCGTCGCGGAGCGAGCAGCCGTCTGAGGAATCGTCGACCGGGCGGGGGCAGGTGCAGGAGCCACCGGTCGAGGAGGGCGAGGTGCGAACGGTGACCATCGACACGCTCGGCGACCAAGGCGACGGCATCGCGAAAGTCGAGCGCGGATTCATCGTCATCGTTCCAGGCACCCAGCCCGGCGACCGCGCCGAGGTCGAGATTACGGACGTCAAGGAGTCGGTCGCGTTCGCGGAGCCGGTCAGCGAACCGGAAGTCCGGTAGACTGGTTTCTGCGGTTCATCGTTTGCGTTCGCGACTAGAGTCTAGTGTTGACACCCAATACAGCCATCTAGTAATGACATTCATTACTGGTATTCAGTAGTGGCTTTCATTGACTGTGTTCATTAGTTGCGTTCAGGGCATACATTCATTGATTATGTTCACTAGAGAGTTCGTTCCCGTTCAACAATGAATGAACACACAGAACTTTCAAGATGAGTGGTGTCCATGAAGTGAGTATGTTAGCGTACTCGACGTACAGCGAGGCCGGCGGGGTCGGGAAGACGACGACAGCCGCGAACCTCGCGGTCGCGCACGCACGAGCGGGCCTGAAACCGCTCGTCGTCCCACTCGACCCGCAAGACGGCGACCTCTCCCGACTCTTCGGCGTCGACACGGACCGCACCGAGTCCGTGGACAACATCGTCCGACACATGATTCGGCGCCCCAGCGGCGACTTCGACGACCTCGTACGGACTGTCGAAGGCGTCGACATCATCCCGGAGCACAACATGCTCTCGGACCTCGCCGAATACCTCCAACGCGAGAAAGACCAAGCCGAAGCGATGGGAGAAGCCTTCGGGATGCACGCGCAGCTGCTGCGCGTCCTCCAAGACGCCGGCGTGCCCGACGAGTACGACGTCCTCATCTGTGACCCGCCCGCGACCGAAGGGCCACACCTCTACAACGCGATTCACGCCACGCGCTCGCTCGTCATCCCCGTCGAACCGAGCGCGAAGGGACGAGCCGCCGTCGAAGGCCTCGAATCGCTGGTCGCAGGGCTGGAGGACCAACTGGACGTCGAGGTGGGCGTCCTCGCCGCGGTGCCGGTCGGGTTCAAGAACACGCGCGACCAGCGCACGATTCTCGACGAAATCGACTACCCCATTCCCGAGGTCATCGGCGAGCGGGCGTCCCTGATGGAGGGTTGCTGGATGCAACAGTGTTCGGCGTTCGAGTACGTCCGGAACCACCGCGACCGCCGGCGCGACTACGAAATCGAGACGCTCGCCCAGTTCGACCGGATTGCCCGCCACCTGGAAGAGCAGGTCGGGCTGGAAGCGCCGAACCCGCCCGAGCCCGGCGACCTCGACCACGAGGTGCTGTCCGCATGACGGGGATGAAAGAGGGCGCGGGCGAGGACCCCTTTGCGTCGAGCGACGAGAGCGCAGGCGGAGAGGAGACAGCGACGGAGGCGTCCACGACCGAGTCGGGGACCGAGGAGCGCGAGCGCGCGACGGGCGGGACCACGGAGTCGTCTCGGCAGCAGCGCTCGATGCAGATTCCGTACAAGTTCCGGCGTGACGGCGTCCAAGACGGCCGCGAGCGCGTCCCGCTGTTCCTGCAGAGCGACACCAAGAGCGGCGAGCGTGACGCCCAGCGAGAACTCGAAGACCGCTTCGACGACGACGTCTCCCTGACTGACCTCCGGGAGGCGTTGATGAAGACCGGACTAGACCATCTCGACGAAGTCGAGGAGCACCTCGAAGAGTGGGGCTACGGAATGACCTTCGACGAGTAGCGCAGTCGTGGGAGTTGCTCTTCTGATAGGGGACTTGCTAAAGCCGATGTTGATATAGGCAACCCATCAGCGTCGTCGTGAGTGAGACGCGCTACAGAACGTCACGAGGGCCGGCTGCATCGAGTTCGGCGGTCAATTGGTACTGTGTGTCGAGACCGGTGTGGAACCGACTGATAACTTCAGATTGATGCTCGGGACAGGCGAGAATCGCGACAGCGCCACCTTCGACCGGGACAAGCGGCTGCTGTGGCGTATGTGCTGCGAGACCGCAGCTGGGACAGCTCACCCCGCCAGCAGGGCGGTGGTCGAGGAGTTCAGCGGATGCCTCCGTCGTGTATCCACAGATCGAAGCGAACTGCTGTCGGTGGTCGTCACAGCCGATAAGTGGAGCTGTAAGCTGGTCAAGAAGCAGAAACGACAGCGAATGTCGTTCTGGGGACTGGAGTGCTGACTCGCACGCGTCACACTGCATCTGTGGAAGATCTTGGTTTTCATCTGATTCGTGATGCAGCGATTCTCCGAGATCCATCTGGGGACGATTGACGGTTGCGACGCTAGACTGGTAAGTAGTGGGGAGAACCGAGACGTTAGCCACCCCCAGAAAGGGTTTAACCAACATCTGGGACAGTCCACTCAGTTTGTTGGTTAAGTTCGGGTCATCCCATAATTCGTGGATGGCGTCGGTCGAACGTTTGAGAGTGGCTCAAACAGTTAGTTCGACATCACGGAAGTCTTCGACGGTGTCCCGTACATGGTTCGGTACGAGGGTGTCGAGGAACGTCGGAAGGACTGGATGACGGTTCTCACTCGTTTCGACACCGAAACTACCGAGCGGTCCCCGCTGTCGAACCTGCTTGAGACGATCATCCAAGCTGACGGCGCTGTGCTCTTCCAGGTCGTGTTCGAGCCACGTGCCGACTGGTCGCCGAAAGCACAACGACAGAAAGGCCGCCTCAAGCGCGGTGTTCACACAATGGCCGGAATGGTCATCCGAAGTGCCCTAGATGGAGTGTTGGGGGTGTCTGATGAAGAAAAACGTGAGCGGCATCGTGGAGACACGCCGGAGGAAGTCGGTGGCACGATCATGGATTCGCAGGTTGATGGCCAACGTGCTGGGCAGAGTCGCATGGCGCAGATCGACCTGAAGAACCCGAGTCACACGTACAACGTGTCGCTGCGTGCGGCGGCTCAGTCCCAGCGAATCGCGGAAAATTTACAGGACTCACTCAACCAGATGAGTGGGCAGTTCTACTCCGTCGACGGAAAATACCTCGGCAAGAACAAAAACGAGTACAAGCGGATGCTGCACCACGGCATCACGTACTCCAACGGCTGGGAAATGATGACTCGTCGGAAGCCGCTGCTCGTCTGTAACATTGAGGAGCTTGCCAACGTCACACGGTTCCATCGATCGCCGAAATCTCTGATTCACTCTCAGACGAGGGCTTCGGCGTCTTCCACGGTCGTGAGTTCATCACGCTCCGTGAAGACGGCCGGCTTGCCCCGAACTCAACAGTCGCTGAACAGTACCTCGAAGACACCGAAGCCGTCATTCTCGCGTACAACGACAGTGGGAACGAGATCGCAATTATCCCGCTTGAGCAAAACTACGACCGGGGAGATGTCTACGCCTACCGCTCCGGCAAGACCCACACAATCTCGGCGCGAGGCTTCCTCAAGAACAACGACATCATGCCCGACGAAACCATCCGCTACACGCCAGAGTGGGACGACGACCTCGGCGGCAACCACGTCGAAGGCGGCTTCCGACTTGATCTCGAACAGGAGGGCGAAGTCGTAACCATCGACTCATCCACCGAGGAACCCGTCGACGACACCAGCGACGACACCGGCGACGACACTACAGCGCCCGCCCAGTAACCGCCACCAGGACATCCCGAGTCGGTGCCGCCCACCGCTAGCGCACCATCCGACTCCCCACGCTGTTCTCTACTCGCGCAGTCTCCTACCGGCACGATCCGTTACGAGCGCCACAACGAGCACACGCCACGCCCAGGCGCACGACACAACGACACCACAGCCACGACGAATGAACGCCACCAGTACAATCGATGGCTCTCCACACGACTTCGGGAGCGATGCACGGCGCAACCCGCACAGGAGAATGCCGAACACGTCCTCCAGCAGCCACCACCCCGAATTCGACACGATACGGGTGGCGTGTACTGGTCGCGAGCAGTGGGGTCGAACCCGCCAAATCTGAACTAGCGTCTACACCGCCAGCTTCGGCAGTATACCCCTCCCACAACGAGCCCACACGCACGAAAGCCGAACGCAGTAACGTTTCTACAACGACGACGGACGTGAGAAACCTCAACGACACCCCAATCCCACAACCAGCACACCACCAACAACGAATCATCCACAGAGACGCCCAATACCGAACGCAAGTATTCACCAGTCGTCACCCGAGCTCAACCCACGCTATCTCTGGGTCGTCTCGCCCGTGATCATCGGCGGTGTTCTCCCACCGCTATCACCATACCTACCACATTCAATATAGTTTAGCCGGTGGTTTTCGGTTCTAAGTACACGACAGGGGTCGGATTCGGGGGTCTCATGTTTACTTCCGTAATTGCCAGATGGCAGTCGAATTCCGGGGGGTGCGTGTTTACTGCCACAGTAGAACTGCGACGCAGACAGCAAATCACGTAAGTACCAGACGGCGTTGGGATTACGGGGTGTCTGTGTTTAATCCCGTAAGTACCGGACGGCACCAGAATTTCACGGGGGTTGTATTTACTTGTTCAGAGCGCCCTCACAGAATCGACTCGGCACCCTAATCACCAGACGGCGGTCGGATTCCGGGGGATGTATGTTTAGTACCGTAATCACCGGACGGCAGTAGGATTCGGCGTGTCCGTGTTTAACTCTTGAACCGGCTTCAAAACCCCGTGTAATCACCAGACGGCAACCGAATTAGCGCTTCCATGTTTATTTATGCTTTCTACCTGTTAGTTTGTGTAATCACCAGACGGCGGTACAATTCAGGGGGTAATCTGTTTAATTCGCCACCCCCGAAATCGAGCGTGTACGTTCAGACACGCCCTTAGATTGCTTTACAGAGGCTATAGTGTCATCTACTATTGTCGTGTACGACCAGCCGAAATTACACAATTAGGGTTCAGGAAAGTTGAAGTTCCAGTTGGTGGTCGCGTGGCGGATGATTCAGGCAGAGCCGAGTTGGAGGCGAGGGTGAGGGGTGGAGTGGGAGCGTAGGCGATAGAGGTACTACCAGATTGTTGATATTGGTGGGAACCCTGGGGGAGCGCACTGGTGGAGGCGGGGCAGAGGCGCGGCGAGGCGGGGAGGACAGGAGGCGTCAACGGCGAGGTGTGGCGTGGACGAGCTCGGCGGCGGCGACTGGCGAGGGACTGAGTTGAGAAGACAGCGAGGAGCGAGGAGGCAACCGGCGGCTTCGGTGGACGACGTCTGGTGAGTGGAGCGGCGGGGGAGATCGTCTGGCGAGGGGTGGGGCTACGGGAGTCGTCTGGCGAGGACCGAACAGCGAGGATGGGTGGCTGGCGAGCGAGTGGCGAGGTGGTGGGTCCATCGTGGCTCGGCATGGGCGGGGGACTGATGCGGTCGCGCCGGGGGCGGCGATTCGGGGAGTGGTCTGGACTCGGCATGATGGGGAGTCAACATCGCGGCGAACAGCGATGGAGAACGAGCGAGAGTCGGGGCGGCGAGAGGGGGCGGCGTCTCGAGAGACGATGGGGTTTGGGTGGAGCGAGAACAGCGGAAGCACTGGGGTCCGGGGGCGGCGGCGACAGCGACGACATCGACGTCGACGACGAGGGCGATGGCGATGGCGGTAGTCGGGGAGGGGGTAAGCGGGAGCGATAGTCTCCTCTGATGGACAGTTCGAGATTTCAGTCGAAGACGAATTGTGGGACGAATCGAATTGAATCGAGAAACGCGTATGCTGCTATGACAACGTCTTCTAATTGCCGTAGAGACGACGGCTGGGCTCACCCGTATATTAGATTCGCATATCCATTTAGGGGATGGTTCAGCTGCGGAATGGTTGAACCAATAGGATTTCAACAAAGCCATCCGGTCCAATACCCGCGCCGAAAACCGTAATGGCAGCTGGTAACACATAGTAGGAAAGATGGTAGTTCCCGTCGACGACCTCACAAATGACGACCCATACCCGGTGAAGCCGGATACGAACGAATACGAAGCACTCAGCTTCCTCGTCGCACACCACCAGTACGGCTTCACGCCCAGTGAAATCGCAGCACGAACAGACCTCAGCGAGACAAGCGCATCAAAAGCGATGGCTCGCCTCTTCGAGGATCGGCTCGTCGAACGAGCAGAAACGACCTATTATATCAATCCGCATCGAGCCGATGAACTAAAACAACGACTTGCGTCGCTCGATTCAGCCGCTCGAATCTTTGAGAAAGCACCTGACGACGCCTACGCCAAGCAGGGCTGGGAACACGAAGTCCCCAGCCTCGATCGAGATGAGAGTACAGAGCCGACAAGCGACCACTCCAAAACTGCAGAAGAACGAGCACAAGCCATTATCGAAGATATCGAAGACCGCCGCGCAGAGGAGTGACCCGCCTCGGAGTTAATCCCGGATGTAGTCAGCCTGTACGGCCTGTATATGCCGTTCTTGACTTTTTCCGCAACTGACGGTGTCGGATTGTGCTGGCCACAGACCGCCATCCCCACGGGAGAGCTTCCTGGTCGAATTCTGGGCTGAGCCGGTATGGCTCCCGAGTGAGACAGCGTCTTTGGTGGATTTGCCTCGGACTTGGCATCCAAACTACCAGAAGAGATGTCAACTAAAGCTTACGCGCTTCATCCCACGGCTAACGCCGTGGGGTTTCGCGCTGTTCTCGCTGTAATATCGAGCCGTTCTCGCACCTTCTTTTGGAGGACAATTCGCCTGTCCGAATCTTAGCCAGATTCCAATATAAATTCAGAGGATCGTTTTGGGCAGCATACGAACTTCGCCAGTGCCTCACCTCATTCACCACGATTCGACTTACCGAAGGTGAACTTGACATCCTCAGCGCCATCATGTCAGGTATATATTGAATATAGTGAACCGTGGATATATAACTACGAGGTGGATTGGTCACACATAGCATGAATTCACGCGGGTGTGTCTCCACGGAGGTGTTGGAAAACAGCCGCTGGCAATCAATTCTGGCAGACTTTCCGACGCTACACGCCGGTAACGGGGACCAAAAATGACGCTGCTTAACGTTAATGACCTAGTGGTTCGATACGACACCGAAGAAGGACCACGACATAGTGTTAACGGCGTCTCATTCACTATCGAGGACGGCGTTAACTACGCACTGTCGGGCGAATCAGCCTCAGGGAAATCGACAACTGCGAAGGCAATTCTAGGGCTGTTACCAGACTGTGCAGTGATCGAATCCGGGGAAATCGAATTCGAGGGACGAGACCTGCGGTCGATGACCGCGGCGGAACGCCGCGACTTCCTGTGGGAGGAAATCGCGTTCATCCCCCAGACGGCCATCGACGCACTTGACCCCGTGATGACGGTCGGCGCGCAGATCCGGCAAGCCATCCAGACGCACCGAGACGTGTCCGATCAGCACGCTCAGCGCCGCTCGCGTGAGCTTTTCGAAACCGTCGGACTGGACCCCGAGCGAATCGAAGAGTACCCGCATCGCTTCTCTGGCGGGATGCGCCAACGCGTCGTTATCGCGATGGCGCTCGCACTCGACCCGAAATTAATCATCGCCGACGAGCCGACGACGGGACTCGATGTCGTTGTTCAGGACCAGATCATCGACAACATCCTCCAGATTCAGGAGGAGACGGACAGCTCGCTTCTCCTGATCACCCACGACCTGAGCGTCATCGCCGAGGCCTGCGACGAAATGTCCGTGCTCTACGGTGGGCAAGTCATGGAACAGGGCCACGTGGATAACGTCCTTCTCAACCCATCGAATCCGTACACAATGGGGCTAAAGCAGGCCTATCCCACACAGGACGACGATAGCAACGAACTCATCTCGATGTCCGGCGAACCGCCGATGCTGGACGAAGCCCCCACTGGGTGTGCGTTCAACTCACGATGTCCCTTTGCAGACGAAGAGTGTGAGACTACGCAGCCGCAACTGGAGAAACTTCCCTACCGGAACCAGCGAGTTGCCTGCCACCACACTGAGCGCGCGACCCGGATGAGAAAACAGGCTGACGATCCATCGACGTGGGGCAGTCCCGAGCACGACGCAGGGTCCAGCAACCGCGAGGTCCTCCTGGAGGTCGAAGGATTGAGCAAATGGTACGAGAGCGACACCTCCCTCCTCGGCAGGCTCCCATTAGAAGGGGGGTCACCCTCGATTACGAGAGTTGCGAGTACGCTTCGTGACGCGTACGAGCGTCAGGGGAATGTCCTCCGTGATGTCTTCGACAGTACGGGGACACGGGTTCGTGCCGTCGATGACGTGTCATTTTCCGTCTCGCGCGGCGAAATCCTCGGCGTCGTCGGTGAATCCGGCTGCGGGAAATCGACGCTCGCACAAACACTGGGGCTCCTCGAAGAGCCCAGCGCGGGCACATTCACATTCGACGGCAACTCCCACGACCACTATCAGGACGGGAACCTCCAGTCGTTCCGCGAGCGAGTTCAGGTCATATTCCAGAATCCATACGACTCCCTGAACCCCCGGATGACGGTCAAACAACTCGTTAAGGAACCACTGACAATCCACGGATACCGCCTCGACGAGCGGGAGCAGGCCGTCAAGGAAACGCTCGAACGCGTCGGCTTGGCGCCAGCCGAGCATTATCTGGACGCATACCCGGACGAACTCTCCGGCGGCCAGCGCCAGCGGGTGGCGCTTGCACGAGCTCTGGTTATTGACCCTGATCTGTTGATCTGTGACGAACCCGCCTCGATGCTTGACGTCTCGCTGAAAGCAGATGTGCTAAATCTGCTCCGTGAGTTAGTTAACACAGAAGAGATTGGCGTTCTGTACATCTCTCACGACCTGCCCAGTCTCTCCTATATTGCCGATCGCTTGGCAATCATGTACCTCGGTCAGTTCGTAGAGCGAGGCGACACGGAACGCATCTTCAACAGCCCGAAACACCCGTATACGGAGGCGTTGCTCGCGGCAATCCCGGAGATGGATCCACGCGGGACCCGCGACCGCGTCACGCTTGAGGGGCAGCCAGCCAGCCCCGCGACGAGAACGACTGGCTGTCGGTTCGCCTCACGCTGTCCGAAGTCCACCGACCAATGTTACAGCGAGGAACCCACGCTTGACACGTGGGTCGGGGAGAACCACGAAGCGGCGTGTTTCCACCCAAATGAGGAATCGCGCGACGAAACTCAACCGAGAGACAGTCCAATCGAAAACGACTGACGGGCCACCTCACCATGACAGCGGTGGTCGTTATCGGGTGGCGCGGAGCAACAGTTTGAGGTTCGCGAACGACTCGAGACCATCTTCTGCGTCCGTGATTTCAAACGCCTCAGTTGCTTCGGGGGGCCGATCGGCGAAGGTTGCTTCGAGGCGTTTGCGGCGCTCGGCGGACAGGTCAACGTTTGCGACCCATTCGTCGTAATCGAGCGTCTTCGTGACAACACGTGAGGTCTCGACAGTCAGACCCGCACCCTTGAACCAACGGAGCCAGTCGCTTACGCGATGCGAACGGACGTGCGTTGGGTCACGGATTCGTTCGACGCGGTTGAGAAAGTTGTCGAGCGCCTCATCATCGGGTGCGACGTTGTCTTCGAAGGCAAGCGTTCCACCAGGTTTGAGGACGCGAGCAACTTCCGCCACGAAGTCCGTCGGTTCGGGGAAATGGTGTGCAGCGATACGGCACGTCACCGCGTCAAACGAGTTTGTGACGAACGGCAATCGTTCGGCATCACAAATCACACCCCGTACGCCGGGAAACGCTTGCGTCGCCGTGGCGACCATCGTCGGTGCGGCATCAGTCGCAACAACCTGAGTAGCACCGCCTTCAACAAGTGCGCCAGCCGTGTGGCCTGCGCCTGTGGCGACGTCTAGTGCGCGATCAGCGGCACCGACCCACTCGACCAGCTGGTCGAGGTCGTCTCCGGCTCGGTGGACACGACTATCCAGATAGGCCGCGGCTTGTTCGTCGAACAGCGCGGCTGTCGACCGCTTCTGTTCGGTTCCGTCGTCCATACGTTCGCATTCAACCAAGCTGTCAAAGACATTCGGGTGCCGATAGCACAGATATTGACGACACTGATGGGCTCCGAGAACAGACGGAGTCATCGAGTTCGGATCCGATGGGAAACTGGCGATTCACCCCGATCAAGTCGACGACATCAACGACGCGTTCACGCCCGCCCCCAACGAGGTCGACTTGTCTCCGGTGCTCTCGCGAGTTTCTGAATCCGACTTCCCTACGCTATCCCAGGTTTTCTCCGAATTGCTTGGCTCGACTGAGTGCAACGCCAGACATTCCCCCGTATATAAAGAATGAATGTGATTGTCCCTGTTCGGGAGTATGATATTGCCCTCAAGAGGGGAACCCGATTGTATGTTGAGCGACGAAGCGGATGATGAGGGGAATTCGTCTACTGAGTCGGTGTCGGCTCCTGAGCTGGATCCGCTGTTCGACCCCGAGTCGGTTGCGGTCGTCGGCGCAAGCCCTGACTCATTCTACTCCGGGAACCTCGTGGAGAACCTGCTTGAGTACGGGTTCGACGGGACGCTCTATCCGGTCAACCCCGGACGAGACGAAGTCTGGGACCGGCAATGTTATGACCACATCTCAGACATCCCCGAGACAGTTGATCTGGCAGTTGTCAGCGTCCCACGAGAACACGTCGTCGATGTCGTCAAGTCTGCGGGAGAGCGGGGCGTCCCCGTCGCCCTGGTTCTCACCGCGGGGTTCGCTGAAGCTGACGACACAGGCACCGACCTCGAAGCACAGCTAGCCGCCACAGCGACCGAAGCCGGGATTCAGGTCGTCGGGCCGAACTGTATCGGTGTCATGGCCAGTGAGGGCGCGACGCTGACAGCAACCTGTTCGCGGGAACCACAACCTGGCGGGATTGGTCTCGTGAGCCAATCCGGCGCGCTGGCGTTTACGACGTTCTTCGAGCGCGCAGCCGATAGTGACGTCCACTTCAGCCATATCGTCTCGACCGGCAACGAGGTCGACCTCACGGCTGCCGACTACGTCGCCTATCTCGCTGAGCTAGACGATGTCGACGTCGTCTGCACGTATATCGAAGGAATCGATGACCCCGAACGATTCTTGCGGGTCGCCGAAAACGCCGTTCGTAACGGGACGCCGGTTCTCACGGTGAAAATCGGCTCCTCCGAACTAGCCGAAGCAGCGACATTGAGTCACACCGGTTCGCTCACCGGCGATGACGACGCTTGGACAGCTGCATTCAATCAGGCGGGAGTTGAACGTGTCCCCGACATCCCAGACCTGCTGGCGCGCGCAAGCGCCCACACTGCGTACGGGAATCCCGATCGGGACCGGGTCTGTATCGCCTCAACTAGTGGTGGGCTTGCCAGCCTGTTGGCCGATATGGCCGCCGAACGGGACCTCTCCCTTCCGGATATCGATGGCGAAACTGAACAGCAGCTCCTGAACATCGAGGAGCTGCTGACGTACGGCGGGTTCAACAACCCCGCTGATATTCGTGGCTACGGCGCTCACGTTCTCCCTGAGATTGCCGATGCCGTGCTTGACGACGACGCGTTCGACGCCTACGTCTTCGCCATCGGGCTGCCCGGCGTCGACGAGCGTGCCGAGACCATCGCCGATGATCTAGCAACTATCGCCTCAGAAGCTGACGACCCCGTGTACGTGCTTTGGACTGGACGCAAGGAATCCGATGATCCGACGGCGACACCGCCGTACGCACGCCTGCGAGAGTCCCTCCCCGTTTACGAAGATCCTAGCCGGTGCTTGGACGCTCTCGCGTCGACGGGCGACTTCGTCACTGCACAAACCCGCTTGACCAACCAGCCGTCACGAACCGACCTCGTTGCCGACGCGCGCAAGAACGCAACCAACGTCGACCTGCCACGTGGCCAAGTACTCACGTGGCAGGAATCCGAACGCTTGCTGAACGTCTACGACATTCCAGTAGTCGAGACCCGTCTGGCGACCGATGTCCAGGAGGCCGTCGCAGCGGCTGAGGACATTGGATTTCCAGTCGTCCTCAAAATTGACTCGCCAGCGCTCCCTCACCGTACCGATGTCGGCGCCGTAGAACTCGGCATAGACTCAGCCGAAGCCGTCCGTGCTGCCTACGAAGACGTGATGGATGCTGCACTTGCAGCCATCGACGAGGACGATATCGAGGGTGTGCTTGTCCAGCCGGTGGTCGACGACGGTGTTGAGGCGATTACGGGTATCGCGCCCGACGAAGTCTTCGGGTCGCTCGTCTCCGTCGGCCCTGGTGGCGTTCTCGTGGAAGCGCTCGATGAGAGTGCCACACTCGTCCCGCCATTCTCACGAGCTGATGCCAGAGCAGCGGTCGAGGAGACCGCGCTGGCGTCGCTCCTCCGGAACCGCCGTGAGGGAGACGCGCTCTCCGTCGATGCTATCGTTGACTTCCTCATCCGTATCGGTGAGTTAGCAGCTGGTGTCGACACTGTCGCGGAGCTGGACCTCAACCCCGTCGTCGTCACCGAGCATGGGCCCGTGGCTGTGGACGCGCTCGTCCGGACTCGTGAGTAGCCCATCGATGCAAGTCGCACCTGACTATCGGCGAAGGTCGAACGCGAACGGCGGACAGCGCTGCGTCTTGACCACCGGTCGACGGAACCATCCACTCGTGCTATGACGGCCGATGACATCACAACGGGACGTCTCGGTTCGCTGTCCCGCTTCCGTCGCTACGACGCGCTGGCGCTGACCGCGCTCGTGTGGTTCCTCGGCAAATTCCTGCGGTACGCATTCCCGCCGCTGTTCGGGCAGTTCGAGACGATATACGACGTTACACGGACTGACCTTGGACTAGCGTTCACGGGACTCATGCTCGTGTACGCCGCGATGCAGTTCCCATCCGGGTATATCGCTGACCGGTCGGGGTCAGTAGGCGTCATTACGGTCGGTGGCGTTGTAACGGGAATCGGGGCGCTTTCGCTGGTGGTGGATGCGCCGTTCGCGGTGTTGGCTGGTGCGATGTTGCTCGTCGGTGCCGGCACAGGGACGTACAAGACCGTCGCGATCGAGTTGCTGTCTCGGATTTACCCCACTGAAACCGGGCGGTCGCTGGGCGTCTTCGACACGGTCGGTAGTCTCGCCGGCGTCGCAGCACCTGCTGCAGTCGTGGCCGCGACCTCCTTGCCGGGAGTGTTCGGAGCGCCGTGGCGGACACTGTTTCTGGTGGGGGGTCTCGCAGCGCTGGCGGTCGCTCTCGCGTTCCTCGTCCGCGTGCCTCGCCACCTCGAGCGAGAGCCCGCCGCCACGGAGCGTGACGGGTCGCCCCAGCTTCGAGAGTACGTCGACTTGTTCCGCCAGCCGAAGTTCTCGGCGTTCGTCGTCGTCACGATTCTGTTCTCGTTCGTGTACAACGGCCTCGTGGCGTTCCTCCCGCTGTATCTCATGGGCGCAGGGAATCTCCCGTCGGTAACCGCTAATCTGTTGTTCAGCGGTCTGTTCGCGGTCAGTCTAGTCCAGCTGGTTACCGGGGAAGCGAGCGACCGTGTCGGCGTTTTGCCGCTCGTTGTGGGTACGCTCACCGCGGCGACGGCGGGACTCGTCGCCCTCGTTGTGCTGTCGGGGACCGCGGGGGCAATCGGGCTCGGGGCGACGGTGATTGTGCTCGGCGTCGGCGCTCACGGATATCGGCCCGTACGCGGCGCGTACCTCGTCACTGTGTTACCGGAGAGTATCGCGAAGGGGTCGCTCGGAGTCGTCCGGACGCTGTTAGTTGCCGCAGGCGCTGTCGGCCCCGCGGCGGTAGGATACCTCTCTGATGTGCGTGGATTCCGGGTAGCGTTCGGCGTCTTGGCGGTGATTCTCTGCATCGCGACGGTGATCACGGTGATTCTGTGGGTGATCGACTAATGGCGGAGAGCACAACTCCGCCGATGAGAACGCTCCCTGTTCCATATACGGACTCAGGCGATATCCGGCTCCCACAATCGGGACATGGTCTAATGTCGTTGATAGAGGACCGTGTCCACTGTCAGCAGGTGATATCGGTATTCAGCGGTTGCTACAGCTCGGGAGAATCGCACCGTACGACCGATCGACAGCGATCATCCGACCACAATGACTGAAGACCAAACAACAACGACGTATGACATCGAACTGATTCCCGGCGACGGCATCGGCCCAGAAGTCCTCGACGTGGCCCTCCCGCTCTTCCAGGACGTGGCCGACGACTACGGGTTCGAATTCGATTTCACCCGGCGTGACTGGGGAACCGAGTACTACCTCGAGCATGGGGAGATGATGCCGGAGGACGGACTCGCCGAGCTGGCCGACGCTGATTCGATTTTCTTGGGCGCTGTTGGCCACCCGGAGGTCCCTGACCACGTGACGCTCCACGGGCTCCTGCTCCCGATTCGGAAAGGGTTCGACCAGTACGTCTGCAAGCGGCCGAACGTCCTCTTCGAGGGTATCGAGAGTCCACTCAAGGGGTACGGGGCCGGCGACATTGACTTCGTAGTCTACCGCGAGAACACGGAGGGTGAATACGCTGATATCGGCGGCCGTGAACACCGCGGTCTCGGACACGAGACGGCCGTTCAGTCGGCGCTTTTCACTCGGCAGGGAACAGAACGCATCGTGCGCGCGGCCTTCCAGGCCGCGGCCGAACGTGAGGGACACCTGACGAGCGTCACCAAATCCAACGCACAGGCCCACAGTATGGTGTTCTGGGACGACATCGTCGAGGAGGTGAGCGAGGAGTATCCCGGCGTCACTGTCGAGCGATTGCTGGTTGATGCGGCCTCGATGGACTTGATTCGGCGACCTCACGAGTTCGACGTCCTCGTCGCTTCGAACCTTTTCGGAGACGTCTTGACCGACATCGGCGCCCAAATTACTGGAAGTATGGGCCTCGCACCATCCGGGAATATCCACCCGGGTGAGGAGTATCCGTCAATGTTCGAGCCCGTCCACGGGAGTGCACCCGACATCGTCGGTGAGGGCGTCGCGAATCCGCTGGCGTCCGTCCTTTCGTGGTCGATGCTGCTCGAGGATGTCGGAGAGGAGGCCGCCGCAGATGCACTTTGGAGTGCCGTCATTGGGCAGATATCTGACCAGTCCGCGCCACGGACTCCAGACCTTGGCGGTGATGCGGGAACTGAGGCGGTCGTCGAGGACCTTCGCTCGCGCCTTTAGTCCGGCGTAACGGACTCTTGAGCCGGAATTATCGGCATAGGTCGGGGCATGTTATAGCGGCGCTGTTCACGTCAGTTGGTTGCTCGATTACCGCGAGAGTCGTGTTGAATATATAATAATACTTGAATAGGTTTATTGCGTATCGTGAGAACGAGACCGATAGCGGCGAGCTAAGGTGATTCAATATTCTTCGCATCGAATTTGAGACGAAGCGGTCCGGGGTTGCTGACCTGCTCGCGTCACAGCTCCCGGAAACCCGGCGTATCGAGTTCGAAAACGCCTTTTACGCTGCCGAAGGCGACTGGATCGAATCGCTACTAGTTATTTCGGAGAGCACATTCGATCCGGAGACAGCGCTGGCATCCCTCTCACGGGTCGAGCTATTCTACTCCGAGCGCGTCTCCGACGACCAAAGCGACCAGCAGGCGTACCGTCTGACAGTAGTCTCTCACGAACCGTATCCATTCCTCCTGGGGCTGATCCTACGTGAGAAGGCGATTCCGAATCGGTTGGTGCTCACTCCGGAATGTTTCAATGGTGTCGCTACGGTCGCTGAGTGGGACGATTTCCAGCGGCTCGCCGATAAACTGCAAGAACAGTTCGGGGAATTCGAGCTCTTGAGCGTGAATCAGGTTGAGACGACGGGTGCGCCGCTGGGGAGTGGTCAGCTCGGCCGCGTGGTCAGAAACGAACTCTCCCAAGATCAGCTGAACGTCCTCCAGACGGCCCACGAGTTGGGATACTTCGAAACGCCGCGTCGGGCCTCGGCAGACGATATCGCGACTGAGCTTGACATCGCCCAGTCGACGCTTAGTGAGCGTCTGCGACTCGCGGAAAACCAGTTGTTCGACCTGATCTTCTCTGGCGACCAGGACGTGAACGAAGGCGGTTGACTTCGCGGGTGTGGCGTACCTCGTTTTTCGCGACGGCGAACGCGTACCGTACATGCGCTGAGTGTTGTTGCGGTGCTGCTGTTGCTGGGTCCGATGGTTGAAACGCGGGAGCGGAGGCACCTGTAGTGCCATCGAGCCAGTTGTTTGCGTCGATTGACGGCTGTTGATGAGGGCTGTGTGGCCCGTCGGGCCTCGGCTCGCGCGCGCGTGAGTGACTGACCTCTATCTGGGGTGGTATTCGGGTGTGGTTGTTCCATGATACACTTTCCCATATAAAGAATGATGATGATTGTCGGGTTTCGGGGCCAAGTTCAGGCAGGTATGGGGGAAAGAGGGGAGTGGAATGTCGCGAGAAAAACCGTTCGAAGTCACGAAAGGTGAGGTGTCGCGTCGACGGTTCCTCAGCATCGCGAGCGCAGCGGGAATTTCGGCGTTAGCCGGCTGCGGGGGCAACGGCAACCAGAGTAACAACGGTGGGACTCAGTCCAGTGGCGATGGTCGCTCCATCGAATCGCGGTTCTGGGAGGAGTGGCCCGTCGAGACGAAAGGCGAGTCAGTCAACGACGAGGCCGTCCAGTTCGAATACACGGCAGTCGAGGGGCAGTCAGTCCCGTCGGTCACGACCCATTTCGCGCAGTCGGAGACGCCGTGGATGCGCGAGTTCGCCTTGACGGTCCAAGATTCGTTCAACTCCGTCGGGGTGCCGGTCGACCTGGTCAACGTCCAGCCCAGCACCAGGTACGGTGAGTTCTGGCGGGCTGACATCGGCCACCCGGTGCCGGTCGTGATGAACCTCCACGGGCCCGACCCGCAGCGTGGCCTCGACCCGAACCCGTTCCTGATGCGTGCCCACCCGGAGACCGGTGGGAACTACTACAATTACAAGAACGACGAAATCACCGAGCTGCTCGACGAGCAGGCGCAGACGATCGGCGACCAAGAAGCGCGTGCCGAGCTCTGTCAGGAGATTCAGCGCAAGCTCAGTGAGGACGCCTACCTCATCGCCGCAAACTTCCCTGACGTTATCAACGTCGCCAACACCGCAGACTGGGAAGGATACGTGCCGACACCCGGCAACGGGACGACCCGGGACTCGTTCATCTGGACGCAGGTGAACCTCCAGCCGCAAGGTGACTCAACGACGTGGGTCAAGGGCGTCACCGCTGGCATGCAGGGGACGAATCTCCCCTGGTCGACTGGTGGACTGGAAGAGAAGCGTCTGCTGAACGTCTACGACGGGCTCTACGACGCCTCGCCGCAACTGGATATCGTCTCCGGCTTGGCGACCGGCCACGAGGTCGTCGACGATACCACCGTCGAGATGGACCTCCGGGAGGGAGTTACGTGGCACGACGGGGAACCGTTCACCCCAGAGGACGTCAAGTTCAGCGTCGAACAGTACAAACAGCACACTGCGCCCCAGCAGGGTCCGTTCTACCGGACTATCGAGAGCGTCGAAGTGGTCTCGACCACCGGCGGCGGCCGCGTGAGGTTCAACCTCACAGAACCCGACGCCTCGTTCGTCACCCAGCGTGCTGTCCGTAGTTCCATCATTCCCAAGCACCGCTGGGAGGATGTCGATAATCCCTCCGAGTACAACCCCGACAACCCCGTCGGGACTGGGCCATTCCAGTTCGAGAACTGGTCGCAGGGCCAGGAGCTGCGCCTCTCGAAATACGAGGACCACTGGCTGTGGGACGACGATACTCGCCGGGAACTCATCGGCGAGGAGTACTTCGTCGCCGGCGACGGTATCGACGAGATGGTCGTGGTCAACGTCGGGAACGTCTCGACACTCATCGGCTCGATGCAGTCGGGCGACATCGACGCGATTGGGATGACGGTCTCCAACCAACAGGCCGATCGAGCTTCACGAGCGGATGGCGTCGAGAAACAGACCTCGCCCAACTACGTGCCCACGGACGTCCACCTCAACCACATCGTCCCACTGTTCCGGGACAAAACGTTCCGAGTTGCGTTGAGCCACGCCTTCGACAAGCAGAGCTTCGTCGACAACGTTCTCACAGGGCAGGGGGAAGCGATCGACGGGCAGAACCTCCTCACGCCGCTGATGACGCCGTTCCACGGTGAGACCGAACCCTACGAATACAACCCCGAGCAGGCCAAGACGATGCTCGAACAGGCTGGCTACACGTTCGACAGCAACGACATGCTCGTCTGGCCGGAGGGTGACGCCTGGGAAGCCTTCGACGAGCGGGTCGAGCACGGCCACGCAACGCGCTCCGAACTCGACCAGCCGGACTTCTCGTAAGAATCACCCCACACCATGAGCTTTCGACGATTCCTGATCAAACGGACGGCGATCGCCGCGATATTGACTCTGGTAGCGGTTAGCATCATCTTCGCGACGCTTCGGTTCCTGCCCAGCGACCCGTTCAGCGGGCTCGTCGCCTCCGGCTCACTAACGCCGGAACAGGTCGCTGAGTTGCGTGCGATGTACGGCCTCGATGAGCCGATCTGGATTCAGTACCTGAAGTACATCCAGAACCTGTTCACGTTCCAGTTCGGTCTCTCGCTTACCGAACAGCGGCCAGTCTGGTCGATTCTCGGGCCTGCGTTGCGGAACACGCTGGTATTGCTCCTACCCGCACTGGTGACAACTGCAGTCGTCAGTTCCCTCGCTGGGATGTACGCCGGCTGGAACCGCGGGTCGTGGTTCGAGCAGACGGGAATCATCACCACGACGTTCTTCCGCGCCACCCCGATCTTCGTCACCGGCATCCTCCTGCTCATCATCTTCTCGTACGGGCTGGGGTGGTTCCCAGCGTTTGGCATGCGGAGCCCGGTGGCCAACCCACAGGGGGTGACAGAGACGTACCTCTCGATGGACTTCCTGAAACACTACATCCTCCCGTTCACGGCGACAGTGCTGTTCTACAGCGGGGACTTCCTGATGCTTGCGCGGAACTCCGTCGTCGAGCGCAAAGGGTCGGAGTTCCTCAAACTCCACCGCGCAAAGGGACTATCGGAGATGGAACAGCTGGCTCGCGCTGGCCGAAACTCGCTGCTCCCGCTGGTGACGTACTTCGCGCTCCGGACAGGCATGCTCTTCCAGGGAGTCATTACGCTGGAAGTGGTGTTCGCGTGGCCGGGAATCGGTCGTGCGCTCGTCGATGCGATCCTCAATCAAGACTATCCGACGGTCCAGGCCGCGGTGTTCATCATGGCGCTGGCTGTCATTGTGATGAATCTGGCCGCGGACATCGCCTACGCGAAACTGGACCCGACCGTCGAAGCGGGTGATGTCTAATGTCTGGGTACGCACTTGACGTCGAAACAGCGAAAGATCGCCTGCAAGAAGAGCTGTCGCGGGCACGTCGTACACTGAGCGTCGTCCTTGAAGACACCTCAGCGAAAATTGGGTTCGCCATCATCATGGCGTTCGTCTTCGTGGGCTTGTTCGGCCCGTATCTGGCGCCGCACCATCCCATCGAGCATACGATGCGCTCCGGTGGCTCGATGATGCGTCTCGAAAGCCCCACCGCGAAGGCACCGATGGGGACGACCTCCTTCGGGAAGGACGTCTTCAGTCAGTTCCTCGCGGGTGCACGCCCGACGCTAATCGTCGGCCTGTTCGGTGGGATTGGCACCGGCGTCCTGGGCTTCCTCGTCGGTCTCACGAGCGGGTACTTTGGCGGCCGCGTCGACGAGGCGCTGATGCGGCTGACCGACCTGACGTTCGCACTCCCGTTCCTGCCGATGGCGCTGGTCATCCTCTCGTTCGTCTCCCCGAACATCTGGTTGATCACCGCCGTACTCGTCGTGTTCCTCTGGAAGATGCCCGCACGAGTCATCCGGTCGGAGGTCATGACGGTCAAAGAACGGACCTTCGTCAAATCAGCACGAGCACGCGGGGCAGGCCACCTGCGGACGATGTTCCTGCACGTCGCTCCGAACGTGCTCGGTATCGGGTTCCTCTACACCGCCTACGCGTTCGGGTGGTCAATCGTTGCCGGCGCCTCACTGGCGTTCCTCGGCTTCGGTGACCCGACGATGACCTCCTGGGGGCGGATGCTCGAGCAGGTCTTCCGCGCAGGTGCCATGCGGGTTGCGTGGTGGTGGGTCCTCCCGCCCGCCATTGGTATCGCTGCCGTCACCACGGCTGTCTTCCTGGTCGGCCGGGCGTTCGAGGAGCTAGTGAACCCAGATCTGCAAACGGAGCAAGAATGACCCTACTCGAAGTCAACAACCTCAAAATCACGTACGAAACCTCGGAGAAGGACATTCACGCCGTCAACGACGTCTCCTTCTCCATCGGCGAACAGGACAACTACGGCCTCGTCGGCGAGTCCGGGTGCGGGAAATCAACCATCGCAAAGACCATCCTCGGGCTACTGGACGACAACGGTAAAGTCCAATCGGGGAGCGTCCAGTTTAAAGACCGAGAGCTGGTCGACCTCTCAGAGAACGAGTGGCAAGACGTCCGCTGGGAGGAAATCTCCTACATCCCACAGAGTGCGATGGACTCGCTGGACCCTGTGATGACCGTCGGGGCGCAGATTCGACAGGCAATCCGCAAGCACAAAGACGTCTCCAAAGCGGACGCCGACGAACGCGTCGCCGAAGTCTTCGAGATCGTCGGTCTCGACCCGGCTCGGACGAGCGACTACCCCCACGAGTTCTCTGGGGGAATGCGCCAACGCGTCACCATCGCGATGGCGCTCGCGCTCGACCCGGACCTCATCATCGCCGACGAACCGACGACCGGCCTCGACGTCATCGTGCAGGACAAGATCATCGACAAACTGCTCGAGATTCAGGACGAAGTGGATAGTTCGATGCTCCTCATCACCCACGACGTCGGGGTCGTCGCCGAGACCTGCGACGAAGTGTCGGTGCTCTACGGCGGGAAGGTAATGGAGCAGGGGGCGACGCATGACGTGTTCACGAACCCGACCAACCCCTACACGATGGGGTTACAGAACGCCTTCCCGGAAGTCGACGAATTCGACGAACAAGCGATCTCCATCCCGGGGTCACTACCGGACCTAACCGCGGAACCGTCCGGATGCGTCTTCCGCAATCGGTGTCCGTTTTCGACGACTGAATGCGAAGACGGCCATCCACCGTTGACCGCAAACGGCGGGCAGCTGTCGGCCTGCTATTACCCCGAAGACGTCGACACCATGCGTGAGGCGGCCACCGACCCCGATACGTGGGGTATCGACACGGGCGGCGACGATGAAACGGCCCGCGACACGGGAGACGTCATCCTCGAAACCGAGAATCTGGAAAAGTGGTTCAAACAGACCCAGTCGCTTGTCGACGACTTGCGCGGCGCCGAACCGGACTACGTCAAGGCCGTCAACGGCGTCGACCTCACAGTCCGTGAAGGCGAAATTCTCGGCGTGGCTGGCGAGTCCGGGTGTGGGAAATCGACACTGGGCGAAGTCATCGCCGCGCTACAACCACGGACTGGTGGTGACATCCACGTTGACGGTACGTCTGTCGATGACCTGCTCGAGGAGAGCACCAAGAAGTTCCGCTCGCAAGTCCAGTTCATCTTCCAAGACCCGTTCGACTCGCTGAACCCACGCCAGCGTGTCAAAGACGCCGTCGCCGAACCACTCAAAATCCAGGGGCATGACAAGGAGACCATCGACCGTCGGGTCCGCCAAACCGTCTCCGATGTCGGCCTCAACCCACCCGAAAAATACCTCGACCAAGTCCCGGCCCAGCTATCTGGCGGGGAGCGCCAGCGCGTCGCCATCGCGCAGGCGCTCGTGTTAGAACCGAAGCTGCTCATCTGTGACGAGCCCGCATCGATGCTGGACGTGTCGCTGAAAGCGAACATCCTCAACATCCTGCGGGACATGGCCGACGAGCGCGACATCGGCATCGTCTACATCTCGCATGACCTCGCCAGCCTCACCCAGATCGCCAACCGGCTGGCGGTGATGTACCTCGGCCGCGTCATCGAGATTGGCGACACCCGCGAAGTCGTCAAGAACCCGAAACACCCCTACGCTGCGTCGCTGCTGGCCGCGTCACCGAAAACGGACCCCAGCACCAATCGCCAGCGGGTGTTGTTACCGGGTGAACCACCAAACCCGGTCAACCTTCCCGGGGGCTGTAATTTCGCGCCACGGTGTCCGAAAGCCAGCGCGGAGTGTCGCTCAACGAACCCCGAACGGGACGCGTTCAAAGACGGCGACCACGAGGCAGCCTGCCACTTCCCGGTCGAGGACGTCGACAGCGAACTGCTGGCGCAGTACGCTCGCGAACGCGCCGGGACAGAGGCCCAGACTGCCGATGGAGAGCCGGTCACGGAGTCGGTCGAGGAGGCGTAATCGATGCACGACCCCGCGATGGACGCATCGTTGATGGAGGTGGCGCCGCTGGCGGTCCGCGTCAGTGGCGTCACCGTCCCCAATAGTGCCATCGCTATAGGTGGGGTCATCCTTATCGGCTCCCTGATCGCGCTCTCCGCGTTCTTCTCCTCGTCGGAGATCGCGATGTTCTCGCTGGCTGACCACCGGGTCGAGGTTCTGACCAACGACGGGGTGCCTGGCTCGCAGACACTGAAAGCGTTGAAGTCCGACCCCCACCGGCTGCTCGTGACGATCCTCGTGGGTAACAACCTCGTCAATATCGCGATGTCCTCACTCGCGACCGGCCTACTGGTGATGCTCGGATTCGGACAGGGGCAATCGGTGGCTTTCGCGACCTTCGGTATCACTGCCCTGGTCTTGCTGTTCGGGGAGAGCGCTCCGAAATCCTACGCGGTCGAGAACACGGAATCATGGGCACTCCGCATCGCCAGACCCCTCAAGTTCGCCGAGTACCTCTTGCTCCCACTGATCGTCGTCTTCGACTACCTGACGCGTGTGATAAACAGAGTCACTGGCGGGCGGTCGACTATCGAGACCTCCTACGTCACCCGCGAAGAGATCCAGCAGATGATCGAGACGGGCGAACGAGAGGGGGTTCTCGATAAGGAAGAACGCGAGATGTTCCAACGCATCTTCCGGTTCGACGACACCATCGCCAAGGAGGTGATGACGCCGCGACTCGACGTCACAGCGGTCGATCGAGACGACGATATCGACGAAGCAATCGCCACGTGCATCCGGAGTGGGCACCAGCGCCTGCCAGTCTACGAGGGCAGTCTGGACAACGTCATCGGCGTTGTGACGCTCTCGGACTTGGTGCGGGAGTGGCGGTACGGGGAAAGCGACCTCGAATCTCTCGACCACTTCGTCGAAGAGCCACTCCAAGTGCCGGAAAGCAAGAACGTGGCTGACCTGTTCGAGGAGATGCGCCGTGAGCCGGTCGAGATGGCTATCGTTATCGACGAGTTCGGCACGACCGAGGGAATCATCACGACCGAAGACCTCGTCGAGGAAATCGTCGGCGAGCTCCTCGGTGCCGAAGAGGAAGAGAAGATCACGGTCATCGACGAGACCAGTGTTAGCGCGCGTGGCGATGTGAACATCGAAGCGGTCAACAACGCGCTCGATATCGACCTCCCGGAGGGCGAGGAGTTTGAGACGATTGCCGGCTTCATCTTCAACCGGGCCGGCCGGTTAGTCGAGGAAGGCGAGTCGTTCGACCACGGCGCCGTCGAGTTCAGTGTCGAACGGGTCGATGACAGCCGTATCAAGCGAGTTCGAATAACTGAACAGCACGATCAATTAGCAGCGGGCCGGTCGGCGGAGTCAGTAAGTTGACGCTGCCGATTGTCCCACAGCAACCCATCCACGGAGAACACACATGACGATACTCACAGCGGTCGGCCAAGAACTGGAATCGAACGAAATCCTCGAACTCGGGTACGAGCTCGCGACAGCGTACGACGAGCAGCTGCGTGTCCTCCACGTCATCCCAAAAGAGGATTTCAACGAACACAAAGCAGCACTCGAGGGAACGCCGGCGTCCGAGAGCTTCACCATCAGCCGTGAAGAGCAAAGCGCGGCCGAAATCGCCCGGCAGGCCGTCCACGAATCCCTCGACGAGTACGACTCCGACCGGGTCGAAACGCAGGGACGCATCGGCGACCCGACAGACAAAATCCTCGCAGAAGTCGACCGAACCGACCCTCGGTATCTCGTAATCGGCGGGAAAGGAAAATCACCCGTCGGGAAAGTCATCTTCGGGAGCACAGCACAGAGCGTATTGCTGAACGCCTCGTGCCCCGTTGTTCTAGCAAGCAGGTAATCAGAACACCCTTACAGAGAATCGAGGAGAAAGTCCCACCCTTCGGGGCGAGGGAAGTTCTCACGCGACCCGATTTCGGAGGGGATTGCCTGATTGGTACTGGTCGAATATTTCTTCCACCAACTCAGCAAGGTCGTGGTGGTAGCGGTTCGTCGTCGACCCCTCGTGAGGAGAGATGATGACTTCCTCAAAGTCCCACAGTGGGGACGACTCCGGGAGCGGCTCAGTTTCGAATACGTCCAATCCAGCGCCAGCGATAACGTCATCCTCCAAGGCGTCGACGAGAGCGTGCTGGTCGACGACTGGCCCTCGCGCGACGTTGATTAAATAGGCGTCGTCGCGCATTTGCTCGAACTCCGCTGTCGAGAACATTCCTTCCGTCTCCGGTGTTTTTGGAACCGCCGCGACGACGAATCGAGCCTCGTCGATGGCCTCGTCCAAGTCCGCCGGCGAATAAATTGTTGAGACATGGCGTACATCCTCATCCGAACGGCGAACACCGATCACGTCCATCCCCATGCCGTCGGCATACTCTGCGACTCCCCGGCCAATAGTTCCGAGCCCAACGACACACACTGTTTCACCAGCGACAGTGAACGGCTGCTCGTACGGTGGGTCATACCACTGTCGTTGGTTCTGCTGGTCGCGATACACGTGCATTCGACGCGCGAACATGAGCATGTAGCTGGCCACGAGTTCGCCGACCGTCGTCCCATGAATGCCCGTACTATTCGTCAACGGCGTTCCAGTACTCTCGTACGCGTCTGTATCGAATTCATCGTACCCAGCCCGGAGACAGTGAACCCAACCAGCATCGGGAAACCACTCCCGAGGACGGTAAGAAGCGACAGCATCCGTCTCGTCGAGCTCTGGATCGTCATCGCCAATCACTTCCACAGGAACCGGGAGGTCGTTTAGCGCATCGATAAACGAGTCGATAGGGACCTTCTCGTCGATACTCTCATGGACACAGAGTCGTTCCAACGGCTCGGTCTCGGACATAGTGGCCGCACACCATGTCGGGTATTCAATCTTGCCACGCGACCGATGCGAAACCACCACAGCTTGCACCTGCTCATCGACCGCACGTCTACACATCTATCCTCCATCAATCCCAAAACCCCTCTCCTTGCTGTCGTCAAGGCGTATCGGTCCCGGGAAGGGCTCCGGTGGAGACAGTTCATAGTGGTACAGCGCGGAAACCCACCCCTTTAGGGGTGGGAGGAAGCGCGTACGCTCCGTGTATCCAACCACCGACTACGGCAGGGCCGACTCCCCAATACTTTTTAATCACCAAGATTACATATGATGTATGGAGAAGCGGCGTACTGTCCCCATTGCACTCAACGTGGACAGCCACAGCGCCGCACTCCTCGAAGACACCGTCGACGAATTTCTGTGGGCCGCCAACTACGTGACACGCCACGCGTTCGACGGTGAATACGTCACCACGAGCAAGACCACGCTCCATGACGACACCTACGAGGACGTGCGCGACGAGACAGCGTTACACAGCAACCACGTCCAAGCCGCCCGCAACAAGGCCGCCGAAGCCTGCAAGAGCGTGGTCGAGAAGTGGAAACAGGGCAAGAAGGGATCGATGCCTCACTTCACTAGCCCTCACCTCGTCTACGACCACCGCACCGCCACCTTCCACGACGAGTACGTGTCGCTAGCAACAGTTGACGGTCGCATCGAAGCCGATTACGTCCTTCCAGACGAGGAGCGAGACACGCCCCACGCCGAGTATTTCTTTTCCGACGAGTACGAAACCACAGGGGCAGAACTGCACTACAGTAACGGCAACTGGATGCTCCACATCCACTGCAAGACGGATGTGGAGTCTGATACGCCGGAACAAGCTACCGAGAACGGAACGGTTCTTGGGGTCGACCTCGGCGTGACGAATCTTGCAGTTACCTCAACTGGCTCGTTCTGGACTGGTGACGAGTTCGACCACTGGCGGCGCGAATACGAGACCCGTCGTGGGTCGCTCCAACAGTGCGGGACACGGTGGGCGCACGAGAACATCCAATCGGTCGGACGCAAAGAGGAAGGTCGGTTCACGATCACGCTCCACCGTATCTCGAACGATTTGGTGGCTGAAGCCCGCACCCACGGCTGTTCGGTGATTGCGTTCGAGAACTTGACCGATATTCGTGAGCGAACCGGCGCATCGTGGGGGCACAAATGGGCGTTCAACCGCCTGTACGAGTACGTCGAATACAAAGCCGCAGAGTACGGTATCAACGTAGCACAGGTTGACCCGGAGAACACGTCACGGCGATGTTCGACATGTGGGTTCACACACCCGGACAACCGCGACAGAGAGGACTTCGAGTGCCTGAAGTGCAGCTACGAGAACCACGCCGACTACAACGCCGCCAAGAACATCGGCTTGCGGTATCTCCGCCGGAACCAAACTGGCTCCGGTGGAGGCGCACCCGTAGGCGTGCGCTTGAACAGCGGGACGCTGAACGCGAACGGAGCGTATGACCCTCCTGCCGAAGATTCGGCCAGAGCGGGAGTCCACGCTGAAAGCCCACCCCTTTAGGGGTGGGTTAGCTTACGCTTGAGTGGTAACTGGTAAGTATTCTACCTCGTTAAGTCCGATAATAAGCAGATGGCATCGGATGGGATAAACTCACGTTGGGACTCTCAAGACGCCCACGATGGACGGTATCCTCCGGACTGGGATGCACGTCGACAAGCGGTCTACGAACGCGACAATTGGACGTGCCAGAACTGTGACGCTGAGAGTGGCCCCCACGCTGGCGATGATGGCGTCCCCCTCCACGCTCATCATATCGTCCCGCGATCACGTGGTGGCACAAACCAACTCTCGAATCTCACAACCCTCTGCGAAGCCTGCCATAACAACGCTCACGCCCACGATATTACAGGTGATGCAGCGAGTCAAAGCACACCATCGATTGGTTCCACGCAATCCACAGCTGGGCGCACAGCAGCGACCGCTTCCTCACAGTCGACATCGTCTGCTTCCAGTACCCGGTCATCATCCGACGGGGATGTACCTGAAGGCGAAGACAAGATTGGACCTGGGTTTCAAGCTACTTGGTACTGGGTTGGAAATCTGGTCGTGTCGATTGTCCTCGTCATCGGTGTTGATCTTGTGGGGGTGCTTGAGGGAGTTAACGGGACGATCGTATGGAGTGGTATCTATGTGGCGTTAACCGCGTTTAGCGTGTATAGTAGTCCATATGATGGTGTGTGGGAGCGTGATCGGGATGAGGATACGTCGCGGTCGGGCTGGACGACTGTAGCGACAGTTATCGGCAGTAGTGTCGTTGCGTGTGCGATCTCGTGGGTGGCGATTCAAGAAGGCGCACCAAGCGGCGGCTTTGGGTTTATTGTTGGTGTCCTTGCCTCCTTTACAGGGATACTAATCGCGTCCTGTCTTCTCTGTGGGGTTCTCGGGGCTGTCGTCGCCGGTGGACCCGGCGGTAAAATCGGGCTTGTCGGTGGTGTTCTCGTCGGAATCTACTGGGCGCTCACGAATGCCAGCACTTGGAATGATGTTCCCGACCCAGCCTGGGTGAGTTCGACTGTCAACTATAGCTTAGTATTGAACATCGCCATCGGCTGTGTGTTGTTGGTGGCTGTGCTCGCTGGGTGGCTTACCGCTCTTGACTGGCTCTTCTACCAGCCCGTCCGTGACCGCATCAACCACGGCTACCGCACGCTCCCCGCACTCTGGCCACCCGCGTTCATCCTCTTCGCATACGCTGCTGGCGAGTTAATTCTCCAAACACAGCTCACCCCACTTCTCGCGTTCTCCATCCCCACAATCGCAGTCCTCAGCTACGAAGCCCGGATTGCTTTGTCGAGGAAGTTCTCCTCGCAAGACCCCCGGAAAGCCGGCCTCGACGCCTCCCAAGTCACACTCAAAGAATACGAAGACACATAGCGTCTCATGCTGTCGCAGAACTCGCGTAGTCCGGCGAGTACCGCACGGACGTATTCCGATAACAGTTGTTGGCCGGGCGCCTCATCTGTTAACCAACACTCGTAGTTCATGGCGACATTCTGTTGGTTAACACAACCACCAAATCCTCCCCCTACGCGCAGAACACGATTCGTGTGGCCAAAGCTACCAATCCAAAATACTACCCATAGTTCCGCACAGCGCAGCCGAGATAGAATATTTACATTTGGAATATATTACTGAATTGTATGGAAGATTCTAACCCGAGGTACAAGGTTCCCAGTCAGTGCCCGGAATGTGGCACGGATATTAAACAGGTTTACGATAGTTCTGATTCGAGAACATTATATTGCGGCCAGTGTGACGAAGTCATCGGCGTTGTGAGTGGTGATGAGCCCTTTGAACTACCTTCTGGTGTGGAGCTTGTTGGCGAGGTATTTACCGGGGGTAAAGAAGATATCTGTGGCGGGTTTTCCCCCGAAAATCACGAACCAGACTATGAATTTCAACCAGGGGATACAGCTCCTGGAGTCCTACTTCCGTTCCAGAGTGGAGCAGAGGTCCTATTCCGGAACCAAACTCTGCTTTGGAAGCATAGTGACACAAAGTGGAAGCACTACCACATCTGGTCTCCGAATGATAGCACAAAAGCAGTCTTAGGTGGGACCGCTACACAAGACGACCCGTTAATTAGATGGGCACATCCAGTACTCCTTCACGGATTTGACGCCGTACACGATTTAGAAGACTGAATACCTAGGTAAACCCGCTCGTGTGTATGAGCGCGACAAACCCATGTCGGTGGCGTCTCGTTACTCAAGTATAGTATTGAAATAGATGGTTATAGGAGTTGATTCTATAAGTTTTCAGTTGATGCATCACGATATGGGCGAATCGGATGAGGAGGACGGGACTCGTCCCGACTCTTCGACGAATTTAGACGGCGAGAGTCTCGAGTTGCTAAAAGAGAAGTACATGGTTCTCCGTGAAGAGACCCATTTACGTATTGAGCTACAGCAAAAGCGGCTAACCGGGGGCGTAACTGTTATTGGTGCAATTATTGGATACGGGCTTCTATCGGGAAATCACGCGGTGATTGCAGTCACACCATTTATTCTGGGTTTGCTCTATATCGAATCTGCCCGAACATATCGCCAAATCGGAGCGCTCGCACGGCATCTCTATGCAATCGAGGAAGACCTCAAAACAGTAAATAGCAAATTTAACTGGGAACACGAATACGGCGGGTTCTTCGGTGTCGGAAATGGCTTGATAGATCGATCTTTGTACCGCGTCCCAACCTATGCCTTGATAACTGTAGCAGCCGCCGCGTACATCGCTCTCGCCATAATCTCTCTCCGATTCTGGCCTCCGGAATTCGGAACTTGGCCAGGGAGGATCACATTGATTACCGGTATAGCTCTGTGGACCGCGGTTATCCTAGTGGCGTGGTATTCTGCCCACAAATACATTGGACAACTACCAGAGACTACCTCTGAATGAAGGCGTAGGACGCCACACCACCACAATAATTCGCTCGCCTTCGTGCGGGGTCCTGATTATACGAGTGTGAAGTATGCACCCCTCGCCTACATACTGGGGATGCGCGCCTGCGTTCACATTGGATGTCGTACCCTTTGGCGTCGGTCGCCGATTAGGAGGAGTTCAAGCCTGAAGGGTTTTTCACATGGGTATCGTCGGCGCGGTACTGCGTGTCAACGTCACTGCTCTCGCTGGCAGGCGTCCTTTAACCGCACCAGCGTTCTGCTGTAACTACTACTCACTGGCTGGTGTGGCTAAATCCACCAATACAAAACACGCCGCACACCTCAGCCCGACTTAGCCGAAGTTGTCCCTTATACAAATAGCTACACACCGCCTCTGATTAGGATAGTGCCCCAAAGACGACTAATTAAGAAGAAATTCCCTCAACCAACTTAAACCGATTCGCATACACTTTAGTGCTTGACGAGATATAACCTGACAACGCGTAATCGAAGTCCTCCAAATAGTATGACACAACCAGATAGCTCAGGCGGCAACACGTACGATTTGGGAGCCTCTGAGTATCTAGTATACCGTGTTTTGATGGAACGGCGGGAACAGGACAATCAGGAGACTGGTCGAACGAAGTTTTTCAAACTATCCTGTCTCACGGACCGCCGGCTGATAGAGAAAGAAGGCGTCAATATTGGATTTCCTCGCCACTGGTACAAATATGGCGAGGTAGTTGAAGAACACTCGATAAACCCCGCAGTTATCTTCGCGCCTAGTGCTAATCACCAAGAAGGGCAGGCGTACTATCCAGCTAATCAGGTTAGTGAGGCTGACTTCTCTCTTGAGGAAGACCTGAAAAACGCCATATTCAGAACTGCAAATTCTGTTGTTCAGGAGCATGGCACGAAAAACCGGAAGCAGCTAGAGCAACTCCAGTATCGTGAATACGCTCACGATGAGTTCATCAGAACATATAGCGACCTTAGATGGCATCTCTCTGCTGAATCGCAGGCTCATGAGGAAGGACTGAAATCGTTAGACCACTTCTCCTCCGAACTCTCACAAACCGAAGAACTGCTAAATGAGATGTTCCGTACGTATCCTGAGGAGGAGTATGAGGAAGTCTATCACTACTTCTTGACGTGGGAAGATACGATGCGGATGCTCGTTGAAGAGAATGCGCACCCTGGGAGACAATTAGCATTCTTGGAGTTTTTCATCGAGAAGCTAAGTCAGATCACTCTTCGGTTCCTCTATCGACAGAATATCCCAGAAAGACGCTTAGAGTCTTGGCTAGAGGAGAAGCCAAAACACATCGAAGAGTTAGATACAAGGCTAGAATCTGTTCGTGAAGGATTGATCGAAGAGCGCCCGACAAGCGAGATATTTTACGAACTCTCAGACAGTTACGACCAAGTTATCTTGACTGAATCCCACCAATAACAATGTCGGATAATGCTTTTCTTGATAAGGGAATTGTTCTAGGTTTTTGTTTTCCTGTTGACCTCCATCATCAGAAATGCAGAACCTATCTCAATGGAGGGAAGGATTTCTACCTTACTGAACATATTGACTCAATATACGAGGCAAAACGGAAAGAGAAAATCAAACAACACCGGAGTGCCGTCCTGAAACACGCTAGATATATCGACCAGAACTACGATTCAGAGATAGGCCCCATGGAATTGAGGGATGTTCGTCGCCACCTTGATAGAAAGGATAGTGGAGCCGCAGAGTATCTAAAGGCGTACTACGAGGGGAAGCAATTTGCTAACGCACGTGACGTAGTCGAGGAACTTCGAGACTTCGCTCGTGGGATGGAGTCCCATGTGAGCGACCGTAAAAAGGAATTTGATAGATTGGTTGTCCAGTGGAACCGAGAAGAGGATTATCCAGACTTACACGATGCTCTCAAAGATATTCGAGAGGATAAAGAAGAGGACTACTGGGTTTGTGTTGATGCCCACGATTTAGCGAAGAGAACATCTGGGAGCACCGAGCTTGCGACGACGGATATTGACGATTTAGCAAATGATGGACGTGAGTCGTTAATAGTGAATGAGACAGAGATTGATTCGGTAAGTGGAGTGGCTATCACTGGTAGTTGAAGGTGTAGGGTATTGAACTCGCTCCTCAGGCTTGACGCCGAGAGAACTGATTTTCGAGATATACACACGAGATCGAGAATCCCGTGTGAACGGGTATTCGGAAAGATTCTGGGGCTTACGTGGTTTGGCGCGGATTCTCTGAGGAGTTGGGTTGCGAGCGTCCTAGTGTTCACACGGTCCGGCAGTTGCGGGTAGCTTAGGTTGGCTCAGTCAATATCGTCTTAACCAACTGCGAATAGGGTTGTTGACTCAAGGAAATCGTTGAGGGACAAACTGGAAGAATCACTGGAAGATGGGCCACCTGACGACGACTGGCTAAGAGAGGCTTCTACTGATTTGACGCTCACCGACTACCTACAATTACCACCAGAAACAGAGGACAGTAAGTAACCAGACAGAGCGAATCTAATCGCTGTCGTATTCAACTTGTAGCCCTATTAAGCGGCTATTGCACCGGACACACTGGTGAAGAGAAAGCGCACCAGAAAATAACCTTCCGCGCACTATATCTTCGGTATTTCTCCAATAAGCGCCGGTGATACGGGTGGTATCGTTTTCTGTGAGTCTACTAGTAGTTACGGTATATGGAACGCCGCTCCTTGAAAAATCCCTCTGTGAGTTTGGCTACTCCACATCAAACTTCTACTAGCAGCTCCTCACTGCACCGAAACTCTGTATTTTCAGTAAATGAGCTAGACTAGCTACCATCGAAGCTAGCCAGTAGCTTCACGATGTATGCCAAAACACGAGCAGAAACGTATCCACGCGAACACTCGGTTCGATACCTACCAAATACAGCGAAGAGCGCCCGTCGACGGTTTCTTAGAGTTTCCCTGACTGCCGGAGGTCCGACATCTGAGATTCAGTGAGAATTGTCGTCCCACAGTCCGGACACGTCACGTCCCGAACGTTGTGCGGGGACAAGTCGGTGTCTCGGCTTCGGAACTCGCAGTCCGGGCACTCGACGCCGGTCGCTTTCCCACCGAAGAAGACGACACGCTCACGAAGCACGTCATCTAGAGGCACCTTGGACAGTACGTACGCCCTCGGAAAATGAATTGTGTTCCCGGAACGGGTACGGGATTCTAGTACGTGTCTCCCGGAGTTCTGCCCGTTAGTCGTCTTTGATGTCTTTGAGCTGGTTGACGAGGTCGTCCGTCGAAGCGTCCGTCTCGAAGTGAACGTCGCCCTCGTGGTCGTTCTCGTGGACGTTGACTCCCTTGTCCTCGTCCGCCTCGACGTTCTGGTCTTGTTGTTCGGACTCGTCGTAGCTACCGAAACCCATACGACTACGTTCGTCGGACTGAGGCAAAAGGTGTACGATGTGTTCTTCTATCCCGGTGAGTTCGATATTATCAAATTCCAGCTAGCTGGTGGCCGCCGTCACCTCGAGGATGAACGAAACAGACGCTCACTCGATGGTGAACGAGTCGGCTCCTTCCTTCCACTCAACTTCCACCTCGATGCTGGTTTCCGTTTGGCCGCCAGACGACGGAATTTCCTGCTCGACTTCGACCTCGAATCGGGGTTCGTCCGGCACGGTCACCGTCGTTGACTCGTCATCAGTTGACAACGTAACGTCTTCACCCGTTTCAAGTTTCTCCGCAAGCGTGCGGAGTGAGTCGGCGATATCGTCCTGCGTGCGTCGCGATGAGACGCGGAAAATCGTTTCTTCGGGCATTCCGTGCGGAAAGACGACACGAACTAAGGAAAAACAACTGGCCGCTATGTCGAGGGCTGTGCAGGGGACTCGTTCCCGAGGTATTTACGTGGCGGGCACCTACAGTGAGGTAACCGAAACACGCGTCGTCCCCGAGTCGGGTGTCTACGCTGGCTGAATACGGTCATCGGCCGTCACACGCCGTTGTCCGCTGTTGTTGCTAGCGTTTGTTTCCCTACTCTCCTCTTCCGGGCGTCCTCCTGACGGAGTACTGGGACTACTCTGATCGGACCTACTATGGAAATCGAAATTGCGACAATCGGCGGCTACGAGGAAGTCGGTCGGCAGATGACTGCGGTCCGTGCCGGGGACGACATCGTCGTCTTCGACATGGGGCTGAACCTCTCGAAGGTACTGATTCACGACAACATCGAGACCGAGGGCATGCACTCGCTGGACCTCATCGATATGGGCGCTATCCCCGACGACCGCATCATGAACGACCTCGAGGGCGACGTGCAGGCAATCGTGCCGACGCACGGCCACCTCGACCACATCGGCGCAATCAGCAAGCTCGCGCACCGCTACGACGCGCCCATCGTCGCCTCGCCGTTCACGCTCGAACTCGTGAAAGGCCAAATCGAGGGCGAGCAGAAGTTCGGCGTCGACAACGACCTCGTGGAGATGGAGGCCGGCGAGACGATGGATATCGGCGACGACGTCGAACTCGAATTCGTCAACGTCACCCACTCCGTCATCGGCGCTATCAACCCCGTTCTCCATACGCCGGAGGGCGCGGTCGTCTACGGCCTCGACAAACGCATGGACCACGACCCGGTCATCGGCGACCCCATCGACATGGAGCGCTTCCGCGAAATCGGCCGCGAAGGCGAGGGCGTCCTCTGCTACGTCGAGGACTGCACCAACGCCAACCGAAAAGGCCGTACGCCCAGCGAGTCCGTCGCGCGCAGCGAACTCAAGGATGTCATGCAGAGCATGGAGGACTACGACGGCGGCATCGTCGCCACGACGTTCGCGAGCCACATCGCGCGCGTGAAGAGCCTCGTCGAGTTCGCTCGAGACATCGGCCGGGAGCCGATTCTGCTCGGCCGCTCGATGGAACAGTACTCCGGCGCGGCTGAACGCATCGGCGCTGTCTCGTTCACGAACGACCTTGGGATGTTCGGGCACCGCAAGAGCGTCGACCGCGCGTTCGAGCGCATCATGAACGAGGGCAAGGAGAACTTCCTGCCTATCGTCACCGGCCATCAAGGCGAGCCGCGCGCGATGCTCACCCGCATGGGTCGTGGCGAAACTGCATACGACCTCGAAGAGGGCGACAAGGTCATATTCTCGGCGGGTATCATCCCGGAGCCGACCAACGAGGGCCAGCGCTACCAGAGCGAGCAACTGCTGCGGATGCAGGGCGCGCGTATCTACGATGATGTCCACGTCTCCGGCCACCTCCGGCAAGAGGGACACTACCAGATGCTGGACACCCTCCAGCCCGATCACCTCATCCCCGCCCACCAGAACATGGAAGGATTCTCTGGGTACGTCAGCCTCGCGGAGAGTCAGGGCTACGAGGTCGGCCACGACCTCCACGTCACCTCAAACGGCAATACCATCCAAATCGTCGAATAACACCGCCGAGAGTGCAGAAGTCGTATCCACGCTCTCGGGTGTTCTCGCGTCGCGTACTACAAGAGCCGGCCGATGGTTCGACGGAGCGACTGGAGAACAGACTCTTCTCTGAACGACTTGATCGTCCGTTGGACTGCGTCGATGCTCGGGTCGGACGCGGAGAGTTTGTCTCTCCGGATTTGCCGCGTGAGGTGCGGGATGAACGACTCGGCTGCCGACGTGACTGTCTGACACGAGTCGTACCGGTCCACGAGATAGTCGTGGCGGACGTTCGTCGGTGTTTCCGTCGAGAGTCGGAGACTATAGCCGTCGCCGTCGGGGACATCCGGGACGATTGTGACGATGAACGTGGTGCCGGTCGATGTCCGATAGTAGCACTTCGTGGGCGAGCGTAGCTGGTCGGCGGGCTGCTGGACGCGCCATTCTGCGGGAACGTCGATGTCGGAGTGTGTCATAGCTGGTGGGTCGTCGGTTCGTACTCGAAGGCGGGTTGGTCGGCAGCTCGCTCTCGAACCCAGAGGACACCGTCAACGTGTTCAGAGAGCGCAGCGAGCGTCGCTTCGTCGTAGTTCGTGTAGTCGAAGCCGAACAGACAGAGTCCAGAGGACGACCGGTATGCGCGGATTCGTTCGAGGACGGTCGTGATGCGCTTGACGGGATTGGCTTCGAGTAGCAGCGAGAGCGAGCGAACGACGAGATGGCGGCGAGCTGGCGACCGAACCGAGGATTCTGTGAGGTCGGCGAGCGCGACGAGGAGGCGTTCAAGGTCGTCCGGGCCAGTCGTGGAGAGAATCGGAATTTCGTCGTATGGTGCGCCGTACGCAGGACGGGTTCCTGTTGCATCGACCAGTTTGAGAGCTGGGCGTTCGCTGACGCCGGTCCGTGCAGCGAATGCTTCGATGGTTTCCGTCGCGGGCGTCGCCGTCGTAACGACGATAGCCGTATCCAACCCGGTTCCGAAGGTTGCGAGCGCTTCAAGGTCGATGTCGTAGTCAGCTGGTGACCCGGCTGTGGCGACGAGAACTGTCGCGCCAGTCTCGAAGATAGCAGGGAACTGACTGCCGTACCCGTCGTCAGTGTGTGCGCAGCTGCTGTCCATTCGGCTTACCGGTCTCCGTGGCGTGCTGGGTCGGCCGGTGTTCCTGCGAGGGTGGTGAGTGTCTGCTCTGGATAGTAGCGGGCCTCACAGGACGGGCAGATGGCGACCTGAATTGGTTGTTCCGTCTCTACTGGGAGTGGGAGGTCCGTCGCGGGAATCGTTCGTTCGGTGAGGGCGCTCCCACAGTCCGAACAGGGGAGGTCTGTTTCGTTCATGAGTGAATGCGGCCGGGTTACGTCCCGTCGGGGGCACCCACAGACGAGCCGGAACGAGGATGACGCAGTTGGGAGGCGGCGAGTATGACTCCCATGGTACGGCGGACCGATTGGGGGCGAAGAAAGGACGGGACGAACCCGAGTTAGTTCAAGAATGTCGTACTGGCACTAAATAGGTTTCGTTGAATCTGCACGAGTATTGATAAACAACTGGGAGAGTTACAAAACCACAACAGATAACAGTAAGGGGACTCTCAGATTGAATCGAGAGACACCACCCAGTTACGCGATTGGGTAGTTGGAGCGTCCGATGACGCCATCGGTGGCTGAGGACATTGCCATGTGTAACCCGACGAACGTAGCCGTCCACGGACGCCATACGTGGACTTGCCTTTCTGTTGGTCCCGGTCGGGCGTCTGCTCCCCGACGTGGACCTTCAATCGCGTGGTCCGGTGACCGTTTGAACGACCGTCTGCAACCACCAAACACAGTTCTTGCCTAATTCAAATAACTCAGTACAGCCAGCACGAGCAGTTGCCTGAAATCCACGACGGATTAGAAATTAACACATATATTCGACAACCGTGTACCCCCACGATATATGAACTTCTGTGATAGGTGTAGTTCGATGATGCGCACGGAGGGCGACACGTGGGTGTGTCGCTCCTGTGGGAACGAGGAGCCGCGTGACTCGCAAGCCGAAGCCGCGATGACGACCCAGGATGGACAGCGCGACGACGGGGCACCCGCCGTCGCCGACGCGACCCAGGACGCCACCGAGACGATGCAGGAGCCCTGTCCGGCCGACGACTGCGACAGCGACCGGGCCAACTACGAGATGATACCGAAGCCCGGCGGCTCCTACGAGGTCCGGCTGTTCACTTGTGTCGAGTGTGGCCACAAGTGGCGCGACTCTTGACGGTGCATCTCTACGTATCGGATATTCTACTCGGTACCTCGGTGTGTAGAAAGCAAATCCAGAGCTGGTGAATCACACACAAAATTTCCAGTATATAGCCCTGAAACCGCGAAAACTCGGCATATCTTGCCTGCTACAAATCTACTAGTAGTTACTGTATTTGGAACGCCCGCTCCCTGAACGTCCCTCAGAGGATGCGGCCGACCCACACCGCGTTTATACTGGTATGACGCTATTTCCCTAGAACCGGTCTATCGCTAAGTACACCCTCTGTACTTAGCTATTCATAGGATACCCCGAAAGCGGATTTCCGCGTGAACCTACGGGGTTACGCGTTAAGAGAACTGGTTTCCGAGATGTACACACGAGATCGGGAATCCCGTATGAACGGGGATTTGGGAGAATTCGGGGACTTACCTAATTTGGCACGGATTCTCTGAGAGACTGGGTCGTGAGCGTGTTAATGTTCACACGGTCCGGCAGTTGCGAGTAGCTTAGTCTCCTCAATCAATACCGTCTTAACCAACATTCCAGAGTATTCGCAGTTACTGTTGGTTAAGACTGAATGCGAGAGTACCACCGTTCTGACGAGGGAATCTGCGGACCCATCGCTACGCGGTGGTTCAACGTGAGAAGTCGCTGTCCCGTCATTGCGAGCAGTCCGAACAGCCACCTAACGAACGTAGTGTGCATATAGCGCCGACAAGCAACACCCAATTAGTTCCGATGATGACTGCCCGATCTGGCTAACCAACACTCGCTGGCAGAAAGGCCGGTTGTTGGTTAGCAAAAGCACTCGAACAGAACGCGGAGCGTGTGGCTAAGGCCACCAATCCAAAACACTCCCCACCGTTCTGCAGCCGCACTCGCAACCGGCTCCACAGAGGTATGCAAAATCATTCTTTGCCCACTTTTTTGTTTCACTGCACCTCACTAATCATATGGCTGACCGCTATCAGGACTCAGATGACAGTACCCGTCTCAGAATGCGGGTTTCTCATCTGGAAGAAGATTGGGAATCGATACTTGATGAATGGGATGACTGGGGAAATATTGGAAGTGTAAAAGATGAATTATTCCAGCTAATAATCCAAACACACGCAGTAATAGAGGATCTTTCAACGCATCTGATTCTGGTGTTTGTAATAAAGGAAGAGTTCCAGAATGGCGCATTTGATTACTTGTATTCGGGTATGAGTCAGGGCCACAGAGAACAGCTTCTTGTTAACTGTGGTATTTTATCTAAGCAGACTCAAGGAAGGTTAGCGAATTTTAGGGGACTACGTAACGAAGTCGCCCACGGGACGCACTTTCATTTGGACTGGTGGAGAGATGATGTGCCTGAACGGATGAATATCGCGTTCGAGATATTGGATAGAATGACAGATGCATTTACCGACCGTGAACTCATTGACGACATCTATGCAGGAGAGGACGCTATCTAAAGCCGGGAATTCTACTGCTTCAGCACCTCTTCCAGATAATGAGTCAAGGATAAAGCACTCACAGAGGTCGATTGACCTGAGCAAGTTGTAAGAGGGTTCAACTAATCGCTTCCGATAATGGACAAGCAGGAGCAGAATATTGAGGTCAATATAGATGGAGAGTCACCCCGACTTAGACGCCTAAGGCGACAACACGAGGATATTCGGCATACTCTTGACCACCACTTAGGTGACTTCGAGGAACAGGCTGAACGAGCAAACAGAATCGCCCGATTCGATGGAATTATACTTACAATATTTGTCGGTCTTCTCTCCTCTACAGGCGTCGACATTCCCCTCAATCTGTTTGTGATTATGTCTTCTGGAGCAGTATTGCTACTGGCTGCAGTTATTCTTGGTCTATGGGAACAACGTGGAAGGGAGGTCGATGGTGGTCCCAAAGAATCAACAATAGATGTGGCAAACGCCCACGATATGGGGGAGGAAAAGTATTTAGAATGGATTCTCACTACTGGATACTCTGATTGGGTCAAAAATGCCAGAGGTAAAGCAGGTGAACGGGCCAAGGATGTTGAGACAATTGCTCGTCTATCGATAATAGGCCTAACACTCCTACTTGGGGGAACTCTTTTAGTTCCAGTCGTGTAAGACAATAACATGAGCGATGACGAGGAGATCCCGGAGGCTGAAGGAAGTACGATGCAAAAAGGTTCGACCGACGCCCTGAGTGCAAATCAGGGCAGCGAACCCGAGGATGATGATGAATAGCTGGTAGCATTCCAATAGGTCACTGGATTTCCGTCCTTTCTCCCGACCTAGCCGGACACCCACGGGGTTACGCGTTAAGAGAACTGGTTTCCGAGAGATACACACGAGATCGGGAATTCCGTGTGAACGGATATTTGGCGGCTTGCGTGGTTTGGCGTGGGTTCTCTGAGAGGCTGGGTTGAGAGTGGGTTAATGTTCACTTGGTCCGGCAGTTGCGGGTAGCTTAGGTTGGCTCAGTCAATATCGTCTTAACCAACAGACCAGAGTATTCGTAGCTATTGTTGGTTAAGACTGAATGCAAGAGTACTACCGTTTTGACTCGGACCTGTGAACCCATTGGCGGCGTTTTGCTACACTTCTACCATCGTCAACGGAAGAGCAAAATTAACAGCTACGAATTTTCGAGGTCGGTAGCAAAGTCGGCGTCTGTGTCTTCGAGGAATCGCTGTCCAGCATCAGTGAGCCACCATGCTTTGGCATTTCCAATCTTACGTGAGTCGAGAACCTTCTCTTGTTCAAGAGTGGTGAGTCTGCTCAGGGTCCCTTGAAGACTGTATGAGAGCTGATCAGCTATATCCGAGGTTGAAAGAACAGGATCGTCAGCGTCTCGAAAGAGAACCAAGATTTCTCGGTCAGTTGTGTCAGGAGGTCGGCCACCCATACTGGCTTTCTCTGTGGCCCGGCCATAAATTATCAGGTGTCTGTTATTTGCTTCAGTGGTTGAGCTAGTTTCAGCAAAACAAATAAGTGGATTACTACAAATAACTGAATTAACGAGGCAATCTGCGGACTCGTCGCTACGCGGTGGGTCCACGTGAGAAGTCGCGGACCCCGCTGCTCGGACAGCGGGCCCGCATGGAGCCTCGTAACCCGGTACGAAGCTCATGTACGATTCGATTGCACGCGCACAAGAGCGTTCCGACGCACAACTCTACAACTGCCCCCGCTGCAACACCCCACTCAACTCCATCTCACGCCGGCCGTCGGGCGAAACGAGTGCAGAGCCGTGTGGGTGCGCACTCGAAGATATCCCACTGAAGGCGTTCGCGGAACCCCAACCCGTGACGGATGGTGGCCAGCCAACCACCCAGCAGGATGGTGAAGCGACGAACTACACGGAGTTGAGCGGGTTCCAGCGGGACGCGCTCGCCGCTGCCTACGAACTCAACGGCCGGCCGGATGAGACAGCGTACGGGCTGGCAATCCGGGAGCGACTCGAAGCGACCGGCTACAACCAAATCACTCGTGGCCGCCTGTACAAGAACCTTGATCAACTCGTCGAAGCCGGCGCTCTCGAAAAAACCACCGACGAAAGGGACGGCCGCAGTAACCACTACACGCCGACGAAACGCGGGCTCGAATTCCTCGAAGCGTACGTAAGAACCCTCACCACGCAACTGGATATCCACGCCGAAATCACCCTCACCCAGAGCAACACAACTCACCCAGAACACCGAGACGACCGGGGGGTGCGTCGGTAATGCCAGCCACACACCCGACCTCCCCCGACCAGCGGGTTCTGCGTGGGCCGCGAGCCCTCACGCGGTCGGAGGTTGCGTTGGGGATGGAGACGAGTGCGTCGCCGCGGTTGTTTGCAGTGCGGCGAGCCGACAGCGTGGGCGAGCAGCCACGCATTCACGTCCAATACGTCTCCCGTGACGGAGAAAGCCAAACGATGCGAACATACCAGGGGCGGGCGGTCCGGGATGGCGTTGATTGGCACGCCTACAAGGGTGGGTTTCACGCGACGATCCCCGCCCAACCATCAACCCCAAGCCCAGAGACCGCAATCCCAAGACTCCGCGAGTTAGTGGCGCGCCTCCATGGGGGTGGCGTGTAAGATGCCAGTGACGCATTTGGAGTGCGGGCACTGTCATCGCCGCGACTTCGCGAACCCAGAGGACCTCCGCACGCATGTCCGGGAGGACTGCCCGCAAAACCCCCATACCCTCAAGAGTGAGCCTCAGGAGACGCGGACGTGCCGGGACTGTGGCGAAGTCCGGCTCCGGAAGAACCTCACACCCACGCCCGAGGGGTATCTCGTCTGCCCGAGCTGTCGCGCAGTCGTCGAGGCCTACACCGGGATTGACCTCACCGATCCTAGCGCGTACGTACTGCGGTTGCGGACGAATCGAAGCAACCACCACACCGTCCACTTACCCAGCGATGACAGTCCAGTCCACCCACGCTGTACTCCACCCCAGATTGACGCGCCAACGTACCAGCCGATAGCTCGCAAACACGTCCCCGACCACTACCACGTCTGCCGGAACTGCCAACCCAACACCACCACAACCAACTCCAAGACGACTCCCGACTCCAAGCCGACTCCCGAGTCCGAGCGTGAGACTGGGGCAGCATCGACGCGCGTGTGGTTTGGACAGGACGGCGATGCCTACCACGCCGATCTCGGTGGAATTCCCGCCTGCCCGGAAGTGCTGCCGTTCGTCGACGAACACACGCTCGCAGACGCACGCGACCACGACAAACGACCATGCGGGTCCTGTGAGCCACCACAGTACCCACCACGGCAAGCGGAACCCACGGCCAACAGGGGTGATCATGCGTGAGTACGAGTGACCAGCCAGATGCAATTACGGACGCCCGCGAGCAGTTCCAGAACGGGAATCCCGAAGCCGCCTTCGAGACCCTCACCGGGGAAGTCCAACGCCTCCACGACCGCGTCCGCGACCTCAATCGCGACTACGAGCACGCGGTTGCGAAGACGGAACAACTACAAGACGACGTTACCGACCTCGAAGCGAACCTGGAGGCGAAAGACGAGACCATCGAAGCCCTCCAAACGGAGACCGAGCAGCGCAAAGCCGCGAACGAACGCCTCCAGGACCGCATAACTGAGCTAGAAGCTGACAACGACGCCCTGCACGCGGAAAATGACCGCCTCCAGGACCGAGTAAGTCGTCTTGAAGACGAACTTGACCGGCGGCCCCATATTGAGTGGGCTGGCCCCGACCCAACGGAATTAGCTATTACGTCCTCGGAGGCAGGCAACACGGTCAAACCGTACCAAGCGATTCGCGACCGCGTCGAGGCCGATACGCACGAGCTGCTTGAAGAACGCGTCCAACGCCTCGAAGACGGCGAAGCCAACGTCGTCGTTCGCGGTGAGTTCGACGGCGACGAACTTCCTATCGAGCGCAAGATTGCCATGCGGAAAGCCGGCGGAGACCTCTCCGCGAACAAAGCCCGCGCTACGCTCGTCTTCCCGAAGTTTGGCGGCCACGCAGACACGAGAGGAGGCTCGCAGCTCGTCCTCTCCTCCAGTGACGTGCGAGCGATCCTCCGGGAGACGACCGATCGGAGTGAGTGGCCGAATGAGACGATTAAGCGGACGATGCAGTGGACGGCGAAGCTCACCTCCCATCGCGACGAGAAACACGACTGGGGCGCGCGTGACGACGAGAACCTGCTAACGCTCCGGCGTGGCCGGGATGGTGAGTTGGAGTTAGTTGCGGACATCGACGAGTATCGTGAATACTATGCGGAGTTGGAGGAGGCCCAGAAACACGAGTAGGCGTAGGAACGACCGGGCCGGCGTCACTGTGTTGTGACGCCGGCTCAGCGGCCGGGTGTGATGACGACGATCGACTCGAACTGAGCCGATCCGAATCACACCACACGACCCACTGTATTCCGCATCTGGCTACCGGTAGGTGTACTCACAGCCCGTACTCACAGCCCTTGTTTTGGCGGGATTTCGCGGCGATTCGTTTCGTCGCTGGTGTCACACCCATCCCGGCCTCCGGCGTCACAACACTGTGACGCCGGCAGTCCCCCAGACGCCAGCCCACATTACCCAACAAACTCGAATCCCACCACCGAATGTTGGTTAAGGAGAGTCAACACCTGGAATGGCGTCCGCCGCAATCTGTCCAGCCGAAACGGCCGTCTACTGATTCACAGGCTGCACGTCAGTCGATACCAGATTGTCACAGGCACTCTCGACATCTCCGTTTGGGAGGGTTCCCCTCTCGATGGAATTCGTTGAAGGAGCGCTCAACAGCGAATATCGGAGCTTTGCAGGATTGCCGGGCCGCTTTCGGTGTTGTACCGGAAGACCATGCGAGGGCAGATCTCAGTCCGGTCCGTTCCATCAATATCGAGTATTTCTCCCCGTGTCGTCTGGTCGTCGACAATCCCGTGGATGACCACGGAATCGTACTTAGCGTCTGGCTCTCTCTCGACAACCTCGCGCGTTTCTGGCGGGATCTCACGTGAGGCCCACTGTCCGAGCCCATCGCCCGTTTCAACGGCAACATGGAATACGTGGGCGTCCTCCGTGGCATTCTCGATCGCTATTTCGAGTGTCGGAACCATGGGCGTATCAGCGTTCCAGCCAGCACAGCCAGCCAGTAGCGCAAGTCCCCCGAGACTGCTCGTCTGCACCAGAAAGCGGCGTCGTGTGGAGGGCACGTCGCACAGATACCAGGAACACCCGTATGAATATTGTCGTTCCTACCACGAGGGCGGCTTTAGCTGAAATTATAACCCTCCCGTCCCTGAATTCGAGCTCTCACCCGAATAATCCGTTATTTGGGCTTTGTTTAGCGGGTGCTGCTGGAGTTATTTTGCGTCTCGGTCCAGTGTTGGATTGCCGTCGTCCAGAGCTGTGCTGTGGCTGGGGTTGTCGCGGAGAAACTGGTCGAAGTCATCGTAGCGACCCTGCTCATCCTTCCAGACCTCTTCAATTACTGAGCTATCTTCTACCACCGCATACTGAGGGTTCTCCGTGCCGCCATAGATTACGTGGTTGTTTTCTTCATCTCTGAAGAGCTTGTCCAGTATCTTGGACTGGTTGTATAGTTCCTGGAAGTCCGCATCGTTCTGATTATATGTACGCAATTTTTCAGTAAAGTCCTGGAGGTATTCTGTAGTCATTCCTAAGGAATTCTGGTCTCTGGCTGCTATACCCGCAGCGTCCTCGGGATGGAGCGAGGATGCGATGTTTCTTACGGTGACTGATGCTTTTCTTTTCTCTTCTTCAAAGTTCCATCTTTGGCTGTTGCTGTAGCCGTCCCATCCGAATCTGAGTGGGTGCCAGTATTTGTTGAATTCTTCATGATCCGGGTTGAGGTAGTTCGAATCCTCGACTAAGGGATGTCTTTGTTCGTGTATGGTTTGTGGAGTACTTGTTACTGGATTGGCGACGGTTTCCATTACTCGGAGTTCGTCACTGCCATCGGGGTTCTTCCCGTAGATTAGGCCGTTTCCGTGTGAGTCGAGGTCGAAGTCCCACCCGTGTGCTTCTAAATTGTTGTTATTTTTCTGTTCGATCGCTTGTTCGAGTGTCGGTGCATAGATGAAGTCCTCATCACTCCTTGGACCGATATCGGTTTTGATGGCCTGCCAGTTGAATAGGTAGGTGTGTAGTCCATCAAGCGCCTCACCTACTGTTTCTGCGTTCGCGAACGTTTCGTAGTCAAAACTACCACCATCTCTGGTTTGAGAGTTCCACTCCCCGTTTGGATAAGTGGTTACACCTTTTTCTCCGTTCTTTATCGCCTGTATCTCCGGGTCGCCTGTATCTGTGCCTATGCTTTGGATAAATTGTGTTGTTTCTATATTAGGGTCTGTTTTTGGGTCTGGAGAAAGTTCTTCGTAGTCGTTGTCGTGTCGCCATTCGAGTGCGACGAGATCGACGCCGAGTTTGTCGAACCCTACGTGTTCGTGGCTGCTGTAAGAGCTGAAGACTGGGTCGTCTTCGGTGAATCCGCCGCGGTCGTCGAGATAATTTGCTTCGTCGCTGTTGGTCTGGATTGTCTGTCGGAGTGCTTCGTTTCGTTCCGGAACTACATCGAGTTTGTAGTTGCCCGGCACCGGTTTCCTTGCGGTCGCCGTATCCGCTACTGTAGTCTCGTTTTTTCGAGCGTTCGCCGTGAACTCTTGTTCGCCGGCAGCCATCTGGCCGGGCTGAACGGTCACAGAATCACTATCCCACTGCCCAGACTCTCTGTTGATCTCGACGCTGCCGGTACTAACTGTGACCTGTGACGGGGCGCCGCTCGTCTCGACAGTGAACGCGGCCTGAAAGTCCTCGATGCGATGGTCGTCCCAGAGTGGAGGGAGCTGTGCTGGCTGGGACTCAGTCAAGATACTGACCGTGATATCTGCGTCGCCACTACTGGTTCCCGTCTGCGCCGACCTATCCGGCGAGGAGCCAGTGTCTGTGAGGCGATTGCAGCCGGCGAGCCCGGCGGTCAGACCAACCCCAAGCACAGAGAGGACATCCCGGCGGGTTGGAGGCGTCTTGTCCATACCGAGTGCTTTTGCTGGAACTACATAAACGTCGAGTAGCCAATACAACGCCAAGAGAAGGGGGCCGACAAGCGGTGCCGTGACAGTTGTTGGCAATATGATCTACTTTATCAGTAGTTGAAAACACGGGATTGGTTATTCAGTGGTTACCTAGTAATTATGCGTGGAGCGGCATACGACGCCGTCCACGCGAATAAAGCAATCGTATTTGCAACAACTGTTAATGAGATCGGGCATGGTAGCCCCCTCTGTGAAGCATGAAGCACCCTGACTTCAACGCCAGCCGCCACGACATCAGTGCCGCCGTTATCGCCGGCGCGCTGGCCGCCCTCCTGTCCATCCTCCTCACAGTAAGTCGGACAGCTGCGACAAACCGCACGCTCGGACCACTCCCGGACCTCCTGCCAGGCCTCCTAATTAACTGGGTCGGGACAATCCTTGTGTTCGCGCCGTTACTGCTGGCTGTCCGCATCTTCGTCCGACAGCCGACACGCTGGTCGGTCGCTGCTGGCGCGGCCCTCGTATACGTTGTCGACCTCCTCGTAACGCTCGGGACGGCCATGCTAGGTGGCGCTATCTTGTCATCCCCCCTCTCTATCCTCGTGGCGCCCCTCGAGAGCGTTGTAACCGTTCTCGCGATTGCGACTGCAGTCTGGCTCGCCTACCACGACGGGTACGACTGGCTTGTCACGAACCTCGAAAACGTGGTAGTCGCGGAGTCATCGTCCGACCCACAACCTGTGCTGGTCGCTGACACACACATCGCCCCACGCCTCACGGTGCGGCGCGGCGTCGTCGCAGCCAGTGTTGCTGCACTCGTCGCGGTCATCGGCCTCGTCACCGCGAGCTGGATCACCGCCCTCCTCACCGCACTTGTTCGGAGGGTAACCGCCGACCCAACCGCCATGACCGTCTCAACCTGGGCTCTCAACGCTGGAATTCCACTCGGAAACACACCAGTTCGGTGGCTATTCGAGGCGTCGTTCCTCCTTGCGGTACTGTTCGTCACCGGGCCACGTCTTGGCAGGCGAGCCATCGCGAAAGCCATCATCGTTGTCTTCGCTGTCCAGTCAGCACTCGAACTTGCACCGATGGTTCGGCCACCGTTTGAGCCGGTCTACCTCCTCGCAACCCCGGGCCCAATCTTCACACCGCTGGGCGACGTCGTACTGCTATGCGGTATCGCCACCGCACTCTGGATACATCCACTCCCCTCTTGATGCAGTAGGATTCTAGCCGGAGCGGGCTGAATCATTCGAGGATTAAGCCCGCGGCAATGCACTAGATAAGTGACGTTCTCTCCGCCGTGAGCGGCGGGGGCATTCACTGCGAGAGAGATCTGCCTTTGGAGGTTTCAGGCCGAGTTAGCCGTTGAGGGTCTTACCAGCGCCACACAGTTCCACCTGCTATTTAAGAGTTTGTCCGACGAATACCGCGTATGAGCACGCTGGCGGACACGATCGAAATCCAGAACGTTGTTGCATCCAGTGATCTCGGCCAGGAACTCGCTCTTGACCAGCTCGGTATCGACCTCAATGGCGCGGAGTACAATCCAGAGGACTTCCCTGGGGTTGTCTACCGCCTTCAGGAGCCGAAGTCAGCCACGCTGATATTCGACTCGGGGAAAGTCGTCTGCACCGGCGCGCAAAGCGTCGATGGTGTTCACAAAGCCCTCGAAATCGTCTTCGATGACCTCCGTGCGTTAGGGATTGATGTTGCGAGCAATCCTTCTGTTACGGTGCAGAATATCGTCTCCAGTGCGAGTCTCGAACAATCGTTGAACTTGAACGCGATTGCGATCGGCCTGGGCTTAGAGCAAGTCGAATACGAACCCGAACAGTTCCCCGGGCTCGTCTATCGTCTCGACGACCCCGACGTTGTCGTCCTCCTCTTCGGCAGTGGGAAACTCGTCATTACTGGCGCAAATGAATCTGAGGATGCACAGTCCGCACTGAAACACGTCGAAGACCGCCTCACTGAACTCGGCCTGCTTGAGTGAGTCCACGGAGCTACCGAGCGCCTCCCACGCGAAGGAAGCCGTGTTGCTGGGGCGAGTGGCATCTACCTGTCCCTGATCGCTTGAAACAGCGATGTTACTCGGTGAGGTCGACGTACTGGGTTTCCCAGTCGCGACGAGCAGCAATTTCCCGTTCTCCACGCCTGGTTAGCGTATAGATGACTATAAACTAATTTGTACAGGACTAATAAAAGGAAACCACGATGGGTTCGTCGTCACGAGCGGTTTCACCGGTTATAGGGAATATTTTCCTGGTCGCTATCGTGGTGCTCCTTGCCGCGACAATTTCGGTGTTTGCACTTGGGTTTGCTGACCAAGTTAATCAGCCCGCGCCGATTGTCGGTCAATCAAGTGGCGAATTGGTCCCTCAAGCGGGGAATGATGATGGAATTATTCGGATAACTCACGTTGCGGGTGACACGATACAAGTGTCCAATATGGAAGTCGTTGTAGATGCATCGGGTGCCTGTGGGAAACAAGGTCGATTAGTTGACCTGCCAGTATCCTCCGGCGGTAATGATATCGACCAGTCAAATATTGAGGGGGATGATATTTTCGACCAGCGAGCATATGGCTGGGACGGCGTCCCTGGCCCGAACGCGATTCACAACTCGGAGTACGCACCGGGCGATGAAATCGCATTCCGTATTATTGGTGGCGCTTGCCCAATTACTCAGGGGGACGAGATTACTGTCCGTGTCGTCCACACACAGACGCGCTCAGTTATCATTGAGGAGACGCTGACTGCGACGTAGACGTTCTCAGATGTCAACGGCCCCGCGTACGGTGGGTCAGGGAATCCGCCTTGCTACCTAGTTTGAAGGATTCCAACTGAGCCGGATTTTTCTTTTTGGACTGAGTATTGATGATTATGGACTGGGTGACGCTTCTGGCGGGCGGCCTCTTTGTGGTTGCGTGGCTTATCGTGGTGTATCAATCACGCACGGAGAACTGGATGGTGGGACGAACCGTTGGCTGGCTTGTGTTTCTTGGTGGTGCAACCATTGGAGCGTTCTACGATGAGGTTGTCTCCGGTGAGTCAGCGCTTCTCCCGTGGATCGAACCAATTGCCGCCCTCATTATGTTCCTCGGAATCGGTATTGCAGTGATGCGTACGCGAAGTAGACAGTAATCGGCTCAAAGAAATCCCCATACCTAATATCGAAATTCTACAAGAAAAAGTGGATAAATCGGCCCTCATTCGTCGATATCAGTTGTTGTGAATACGATTTCTTTATTCACGGAACCGCGTGATGTTTAGTCGCCGATTCACCTGTCATCGTTCGGATTTCTCACTCCGCTATTTCGCCGTTCTTCTATGAGTTCTTACACTGATCTGACCGGGGTTCGACCGGCTTCACTTGGAACTCTCCGAAGCCGTACTTCGAGTGACTGCCGACCCGAAGGATGCCGCTCTTCGCGGTCTCGATGGGGCGGTCGCCCTCGTACTTCACGACCTGCCCGTGGTCGACGGTTTGGAGCTTGTAGACCTCCCGTTGCTCGAGGATCTTCTCCTCTCGCTCACGGAGATCGCGTCGGCTCTCCTTCCACCACCACGGGACGTCCTGGTCGGCGGCCTTGGGGTACTCCGACTCCAGCACGAACGGCGTCGTCACCTCCACGAGGAAGGCCTCGCCGTCTTCGAGCCGGGAGTAGTCCAGATCGTCGAGGTCGACAACCTGCGTGTCCTTCAGCCGCGTGATGCCGTAGCCGTAGTTCCGTTTGCCCCCGAACTGGAGGCCGTCAAGCACGTCCTCGCCCAGCGGGAGCGCATCGGGGTCATCGGCGTGCAGGTAGGCGTTGATGTACCACTTCGTCGTCTGCTGCTGCTTGCGAGCGTCCTCCGGCTTGCCCATGATCGTCTCGTGGGACAGCGCCGGGTGCCCGCTCTGCGGGCGGATGTCGTGGGTGTTCAGCGCGTCTCGCGGACGGCTGTCGAGAAGCCAGCGATGGGCCGGGTTCCGCATCAGGAACAGGTCATCGTAGCTCTCGACGTCCGGGAGCCCGCTCCCGAGGTACGGTCGGATGCCGCTCTGTGAGTGCTCTTCGGGGAACGTCCCGAACTGGCCGGGGACGAACACCCCGTGACTGGCGTGGAGGTGCTGGTGGACGTCGTGCGGGACGTGCTGGCCGAGTGCGTGGAGGATCGCGTTCCCCGAGACGTAGTACGGGTGGCCGATGTAGTCCATCTCCAGCTCCCACTGGACTTGCTGGATGCGCGTCACTGGTCGAACACCTCCCGGAAGTCCTCGATGTACTGGAGCGCGGTCGACCACGCGCCGATCCGGCGGAGATTCGCGTCCAGCACCATGTCGTACTTGTCGTGATCGGCATCCAGCGGGTGTGCCTCCAGGCGGTTCCACGCCGACGCCCACGACCGCCAGGGGCGACTTCCGAGGCGGGCCGACGGCTGGCCTCGGGCGTCGACGTCGATCCGCAGGGCGAACTCCTCGCCCGCGTAGACCGTCTGGTGAGGGACGATCTCGTCGGCGTCGTCGACGACCAGCCGGAGGTCGGCGAACTCGTGGCCGTCGCGGTAGTTGTCCAGCAGCGCCGCCACGAGGAGCGTGTGGTACTTCAGACTCGTGTACGGGTAGTAGACGCTCTCCGTGAACGCCGAGACGACGTTGCTGTCCAGCCACGCCCGATGCATTGTCTCTGGGTCGTCTTCGGTCAGGAGTTCTCTCACGGCGCTCTCCACGCCGTTGCGCGTGAACTCCTGCGGGTCGTACCGACTCTCGCCCTCGATGAGCGACAGCCGATAGTGTGTCTCGTGGTTCTCGACGGTCTGCTCAGGCTGGCCGCTGGGCCGGCTGAGCGCCGACGCATCACCGTCCGCGCCGTGGGAGACCGTCTGGTTCACGGGAACGCCTGCGAACGTCTCTGGGGCGTAGTCGTGAGGCTGGCCGTTCATCTTGTGCGCATCGTGGCGGTAGACCGCCACCATCGCGTCATCGCTCATGGTCCCTCCTCGATGCGCTCCTCGAGCGCGTCGACGAACGCCGGGCGGTACTCTTCGGCCCACTGGTCGTCCTTCTCGCCCATCGCGTTCGTGTTGCCTTTCCCGCGGTCGAAGACGCGCTTCAGTTCGCGCTCCTCGTAGAGCGGGTTGATGAGCTCGCAGTCGACGATCCCCGCACCGAAGTTGCGGGCACCGCCCAGCTGGTGCATGAAGTCCGTCTTGTGAGCATCGAGGAAGTCGATGCCTTCGGCCAGCAGGCCGATGAACTCCGGCTTCATCTCCCGGAAGGAGAGGTGCCAGCAGCCATCGAGGTTGGCGACGGCGTCAATCTCCGCGTTCCGCAGCGGTTCACGGTTGTCCTCCCGATTGCGGGAGACGACGTTCCGGTTGAGCCGGCGGTAGTGACCCTCAGCCTGGCCGCGCGTGTAGTCCACGCTGGAACGGACAGGGTTGAACTTGATCGGGCGGCGCATCACCTTGCCGGGGACGCCACCGAAGCCACCGAAGAGGTCGAACACCACACAGCCGTCGTCCTCCTTCGGGTCGTCGGTACACGCGCCCTTCTCGTGGTAGCCGGCGTCCAGGTCGCGGTCGTAGACGCCGTCCTTCATGAAGTTCGCGTTGGCTTCTCCGGGATGGCAGGCCGTTCCGCCGTACTCCTGAACGGTTTCCTCCATCCCGTGACGAAGCCACCCCGAGAGCGGGAAGGCGGGGATGATGCCGCCGATCTGGTTCTGCGGATCGTCGTCCTCGTAGTTGCCGTTTGAGGCGTGGTGCCGGTCAGTCATGATGCTGTCTCCGACCACCAGTAGGTCGGTCTGAATCCGTACGAACACGTCGCGGTCGATGTCTTCAATCATAATTTTGTGAGGGTTAGCGTGTTTCAAGCGCCGCTTCGACCGCCTCAGCCGAGGGATACGAAACGCCGCCGACGCGGTACTCCGTGTAGTTCTCGCCGTTCTCCGTGCGGACGATACGGGCTGTGATGCGGGGGCTATTCATCGGCTTCCTCCCTCGCGGCGTGCGCCTGTTCCAGCAGGTCGACGGCCAGCGCCTCGGCCTGTTCCGCGGAGAGATGCACGAGCGTCCCGACGGACTCATCGTCGTCGGTACTGACCTCGAAGCCGAGCGGGACGCCACCGCGACCGACGGAGTAGGTTTCGACGGTGCCGGTCGGTTCCTCACACAGGGCGTCGAGTTCAGCATTCACCAACCCCGAGCGGACGTGTGCGAGGTTGCGCGTCGTCTGGTAGGCCCACCGCTCGGCGTCGTCACGATCTGCCAGTTCCAGCAGACGGTTCTGCTGGTCGGCGATCTCGATGTCGGGGACATCGCCGGCAGCTGCTCCGGCGACCGCCGCGGCCGTTTCCAGGAACTCGCGGCGCTGCATCAGGCGTCACCTCCACCGAGGTTGCCTTCGGCAGCATCGGCGGCGACCACCAGCCGGGCGGCGAGGTCGCGGGCGTCGTCGGGTTCGAGGCCGGTGCCGACCTCGATGGGGCCGGACCTCCACCGGAGTCCGACGCCGCTCCAGCCGTTCTCTTCGTGAACGCCTTCGACCTCGAGCGGGCCGTCGTTCATGTCCGCTGTGACGTGGACGTTGTTCAGCCCGCCTGGAACGGAGCCACAGTCCGTGACCGAGTACGTCCCGTCGTCGGTGACGCTCCGGTCTTCGACGATCTCCTCGGCGCGACCCGTGTCAGCGGTCGCGGCCTGTGGGAGCGCAGCGAGGGCGGCGGTCGCGGCGAGGAATTGACGACGCTGCATCACAGACCCTCCTGAACCGTGTCGCGCGCCTCGATCAGACGTGCTGTCCACGCACCGGCTTCCGCAGCACTGATGCCTGGCACGTCGCTCCAGTCGATGTTTTCGTGCTGCTCGATCAGTTCCGCAAGATCGAGGTCAGCTTCCACGTTTTCGGTGGTCGATTCGTCCGTCGTGCCGGAATCCTGAAGTCCGGCGGATGTCTTCATTGACATGCTTCGTCTCCACGAAGCACGGTCGGACGGGCTGCAACCCGTCCCGGCCAACTTCTGACCGGCGTCCCGTGCTTCTTACCAGAGACATGTATCGCCGCGACAATAAAGGTTAGGTTATAAGCTAATGTGGTGCTATGAGCTAATCTTTATGGCGATATAACCTAATGTCTAAGTTGTATGCCACCAACGAATGGCGGTATGGGAGTTACGGCAATCATGACTAAGACAGATCGTGACCGTATCAGCGGAGAGGTAGACGTCGCCGACAGCAAGCGGTACGAGTCCGCTTCACGCGTGCGGCAACGAATCAGCGAGCTGGAAACCGATGCCGAGATTCTGAAGAAGAATCACCCAGATCTGTACGAGGAACTCCGAGAGGCGGTTTGTGACGAATGAGCGACGAATCCGACGAGAACCAAACGGAACTCTACCACTTCGCCCGCGGGGCGTTCGTCGATACCGACTGGTTTCCCGGCGACCTCGACGAGAACGACGACGTGGTCCGAGTCTCCGAAGCAGGCCAGTTCCCCGAGTCGTACTACCTCGAGGACGGCGACTGGGGTGCTGCCCCGCTGGTCCCCGGCGACGACCCGCCCTACGAGGGGGTGAACCTCCCGCAGGCGCTCTACGCCGCCATCCACTGGGCCGACGGCGATCTCGCCCGCGCGATTGGCCGGCTCCCGCTGCGGGATCTCTTCATCGGCGTCGAGGAACACGAGGACCTCTCGCGCAAACTCGACGCGCTGGAGTTTTTCCGCGTGTACCTCTACCTCCGGCTGACCGATGAATCGGAGACGGATGTGGCGAAGAACCTAGATGACGCTGAGTTCCGGGACCGGCTGAAAGTCACGGAGACGGTGAGCCAACCCACGCTGAACCGGCTCGGCGATCGGCTGACCGAACGGCAGATGCGGTATTTTGACCGCGTCGTCGCGCAGGTCCTCACTGCCATCAAGGACTCTCACTACGCCGACCAGTTCGCTGATCTGCCGTCGCCGGACACTGAGGAACGGAAGCCACCGTACATCAAGAGGCTCAGCCGTGAACTCCGAGCTGAAGTCTTCCGACACCTCAGCTTCGACCGCGACGACAGTATCAGCTTCAAGCGGGACTTCCTCCTGCGGGTATTCGTTAGCGCGGCGATCCACGACATCCACATGAACCAGGCGTGTGAGAACATGGAGTTGAAGCCGTGGATCGGCGCGGATAACTCGGTCGACCCGAGTAACGTCCGGCACCAGCTTCTGAAGTTCGACCCAGACACCGTCACGCGAATGTTCCGACAGGCCAACGGTGCCCTGTTCGACATCGCTTTCGAGCACGAGTACTTCGACGACACCAACGAGGTCGCCATCGACAGTACGGACTGGGGGTGGTACGGACAGGGTGACGCCAGCCGAGACATCCAGAAGACGAAGCCCCAGCGGAACTTCTACTACTCGTGGCAGTTCACCACGCTCGCTCTCGTCGGCACGAACACGCCGATGACGATGCGAGCCGTCCCGACGCGGGCAGACACCGACAAGGGAACGCTCGTGCGCCGGCTGCTCCGGTACGCCGCGCAGGTGACGTCGTTCAACCGGGCCTACCTGGACAGTGGATTCTATACCACTGACTCGGTGCGTGCGCTCGAGTCGACCGGGACGGGGTTCATCATCCAGGCCCCGGACACGGGTCAGAAGATCGAGGGGCTCCAGCGGCTCGCAGTTGCCAAGGAGAGTGAGGCTGAAGCGGTGCCTCACGGCCTCGGCGGGATCGACGACGAGAAGCACTGGTTGTTCACTGTGAAGTCCCAGAAGCGGTCACGACTTCGTCAGGGTGAACCCGATGATCCGACCGACAACTGGATCATCTTCTACACGAATATCCCGCTTGATGACGACGACGTCGACCCGTTGGAGCTGGCCACCGACTTTCGCAACCGCTGGGGGGTCGAGACGAGTTACCGGAAGCTCAAGAACGACTTCTTGGCGCAGTCGGGATCGCCCCGGCTAGCGACCCGGATGTTCTACTTCAAGTTCGCCGTCCTCATGTACAACATGTGGACGGTAGCGAACGTGCTGGGTGCCGAGGAACTGGATCATGATTTGAGTTCGGAGAACTTCGTCAAGGCGAACAGATTCACCCGCGCGTTCGAGGACGATGAAGTGACGTTAGATCTTGCTGATCCGCCAGAAACATTAGATTCTTCTTGGTTTTCACAAGGCACCAGTCATTAGCGGTGTCGTAGTTAGCGTGGAGGGTTTTATGACGATTGGACAGGTAATGATATGTCAATGACTGGTTTGGAAATAGCGCCGGTTCTCTTTTCTGTACTCGCTAACCGAACAGTTCCCACCAAATCGGATGTGCATGAGAAACTAGACGAGGTAACACGGAACACCCAAATAAACGACGAGTTCGGGCAGCTTGCGGCCGAGTTCAATCGCTCTTTGATTGACCGGATTAAGAGCCGAGCTAAAGACTTGGATCATCTTGAACTACAGTCTTTAGCATTCCATTGGGACATAGTCGCTGAGCAGATTGATTTTACAGAAATTGTGTTCGAATCTGAGGAAGAAGCCGTCACCTGGCTAATTGAAGAAATCAATAAAGTCGAAGATGTGAATTTAGACAAGGAAGCGAATGAGGAGCTCAAAAAACTATTGAGTGAGGAGTTTCGGAACGTCGTTGACGATTTTCGTGATCGAGTCATCCAAAATGAAGAACTGTCCCGGCAACTTCAGGCTGAATTTCAGGTTGATGCTCTTGACGAATTGGCTGCGATTCGGGAGGAATTCGATCAACTCGCGTACCGACGCCCGTACACCCTTTACTCATTCCCTGAAGACCGGGAAAGTGTGATAAGTACGCTCCTGCCAGAAAATGCTATAGAATTTGTTGACAGGCAGGAAGTTCCCAAGAACCCAGACCCCGGTAGATATGTAGTCGTCGGGCCATCTGGTGCGGGAAAAACACGTATCTTATCTGCTTTTATCAATCGTCTCCCTGAGGATTCGGTCGATCACATTTTGCTGCCTGATGAACGAATGCTTGATTCTGCTGATGTAAAAGGAATCACACGCGAAGAATTTACCGGAGATGTGCTACTCGTTTGGGAAGACATTCACCGAATAGACGAAGGAGGAGAGAGTCTAGTTCTTGAATCAACCATACATGAACTGTCACACACTCTCAATTCGAATGGGCATACTCTATACGCACTGTTGGAGGCACGATCAGGACAACTCCACAATGTACCCGGAAATCTTCCTGCTTCATTTGACGACGAACAAAGTGTCTGGTATGATTTTGAGGAACTAAGGGTCGAAAATGTAAGTCTTGATTTCATACACGATCTCGCAGTTCGGATGGCAGACAAATACGATGTGTCAGCAACCAATGAAGTGCTTGAAGCCTTAATTGACCAAACCGCTTCTCGCTCTGCACCGATTTATATTGATGCCGTACTCGGAACTACCGACGACGAACTCACTATTAGCGATGTAGAGGCTTTACCAGATAATGTTGAAGATCTCTGGCGTATACAGTATGAAGCACTTCAATCAGATTCAAGAGACGAATGGTATGTATTAGCATCGATGAAGTTATTGTATGATCTAAATTTACCGTATTATTCTAAGCTCGTCCGTACAATCTACCTTGAACTGCTAAGTGGTGACCGAGGACGATTTCGTAAGTCTGTTGAGAAACTTAAAGAAAAAAGACAATGGATAGATATTCGGGGAAAGGATCTCGTTTCTCGCCAAACACAGTATTATATCCACGACATACAACTTGAAGCAATTCAGGTCCGTGCTCGTGACGATGCTTCAGAATTGTCTGATGTGCTTCTATCAGAGGAGGAGTCGTTGCCTACATATACACAGCCGATAGCTCACCTGAATGCCGGGGCTGCGTTCTCGAAATGGGGCCGTATCTCATTAGCGATAGATCAATGGAAAGCGGCATTAGATCTGGATCCCACATTTCCCGAGGTTCACTTCAACTATGGACTATTGCTCGCAAAGCATCAGGGCAATCCAACAGAAGCTGAGATCCATTTACGTAAAGCAATTGAGTACGATCCAGAATTTCTGGAGGCATACTATAGCTATGCCCTATTACTTCAACAGTCATTAGGCCGTCCAGAAGCTGCTGCAGATTACTACCGACGAGCTTTAGAACTTGATTCTGAATTTGTGGAAGCACTTTACAATCTTGGATTAGTGTTACACAGGGACCTTGATAGGCCAGAAGAAGCTGAAGAATACTATAAGAAAACGCTGAAAGAGCATTCTAATCATGCACCGGCACACAATAATTACGGTGTTCTGCTGAAGGAAGATCTTAATCGGCCTACAGAAGCAAAGCAACACTTTGAGAGGTCATTATCAATTGACCCCAGCCATACGTTGGCACATTTGAATTATGCAAACCTTCTAAATGACGAATTTTCGGAGTCTCAGGAAGCCAAACAACACTTTGAATCGGCACTGCAATTGGAGCCGCAGAATGCCGATATTCACTATGAGTACGGCACCTTTCTTAAAGAAGAACTAAACCAAGCAGAAGAGGGAGAAAGGCATTTGTCAATTGCTCGGTCGATAAATCCCGAAGAGTACAAAGGTGCAAATATAGAAATCCCCAAATATCCTCAAAACCTCTCCGTTGAGACAAAGAAACAAAGTGTCTCATCACGTCCGGTTGCGATTAATCTGGGGGCAGATATCCCGAAGAATACAGCGTTAGAAGCAACAGTGAAACAAGACGTAACAGGGGATGGTAAGCCAGATCATGAGCAAGTGATCCATCTGATGGATGGTGAGAACAAGTATCGGTTAGATGGATTCGATCCAACCGGTGGTGAGGTGTGGACTGAAATAAAATTTAGAAGCAAAGACGGACAGAATACAGCTTCATTCGACCTTCCCTCATATGAACTGTATGTGGTAGATAACTCACTAGGCGAAAATAGCTCTTAGAACCGTCTGACAGGACTGAGTGCTTTTCCAAAATTATCCTCTATATCAACTTTGCTTTCGTGGCTCTGTTAAAATCCTTAGAAACTGATACAAATTGCGTGCGAGATACAGAGCGTGTATGCATCAAGGCGCTTTCTGGGATGTGAGATTACTTGGCCTCTGGGACAGATGTCAACAGGGGTAGGCAACTAGTCCGCTATGGAAAATCGCTTCTAAATAACCGCGTGACCTGCGGACGACCGACGCTCTCCGATTATCTGGAAACAAATTGTTATTATGGTCTCCTATAGAGGTATGCGTATGATCTTTCTCAACCCCTCTCGCAAACCTGCCTCCGAGTACACACCCATCCCCTCCCAACAGATGATTGTCCGCCGCTACCGCTCACTGAGCGAAAAACGGCAGCTTGAGACGTACTTCACCGAGGGGTTGTTCTGCAACCACCTCACGAACTTCGACGACAAGAATGAAGGAATCCTCCAGCATCCTGGCGGATACAATTCTCTCAAAGGCGCTCTTGCAGCAGACTCCATGCGAAAACGACAGCGCATGGACGAAGACATTGACGTAGCATCCGACGAAGAATTCCAGGAGGCGCTCGACCAGTACCATCGTGACTCCCGCCGCCAGCACTTCGCCAACTGCTGGCGACTCGGCACCGAAGAGAAAGACGACATATGGAAATGCTACACTCAGGACGACGAGATGAAATCCGGGTGTGCGGTCGAGACCACCGTCGGCCAGCTGGTTGCCGCCCTGCCGTCCCGGCCGGCGATTCAAGACGAAGTCGGTGGGTTCGATCCGGACAACATCACGGAGACCTCTGAATGGAACCTCTCGTTCACCACGGACACGTGCGACATCCGGTTTGGAACTTGCAGATATCAGCAGGAGGAAAACCCTACTCAGGACCAACCAGCGGGCTGGAACGCGGCTATCACCTTCTTCAAAGGCGAAGACTTCGATGACGAAATCGAGTTCCGAATCCTGGTTAATCCATTTACGAACAACGGGTTCATTGAGTCAGCGGCAGACGGAACCCCAGTCGCGTTCCGGCCTGACCTCGAGGAGGATCCATTTCGGAAGCTACCGGCAGCGACCGAATGGATGACCAACCGCCTCATACTGGCTCCGAATGCCACAGAAAAAGAGCGCGACAAGGTCGAATCGTGGCTTAACGAGTTTGGGGTGGCAGTCGGTAGTGGGCCCGATTCGGATTTAGAGGTGATCGAGTCGACGGACTCGGGAACCACACTCCAAGACAAGTACGAGTACACGGCGGAGCTGGCGGGCCTCGCGAACTATGATGGCTCGGTTGAGCATCTTGAACATGCGATGGGACAGTTTCTGACGAAACGTGACTGGGACGTTTGGCCAGTTGTCGATCTGGTTGAGATCAACTCGGACAATGCCGGTACGTTCCTCGAGGCGTACTGGCATCGGTCGGAAGACCCGGTATTCGAGATGAATGAGTACGGGCATCACGACATTCAGCGGGTGTGGGTCCGGCGCTTCACCGACCCAACCGAGGAGCCGGAAATGTGGAAAAACACGCTTGCAGAAGAAGCAGAAGAAGACTCCGGGGAGTAGTACTGAATAATAGGACCTGTTCTACGTCTCCTTCCAGCAATCATCTAGGGAGATGGAGTTTGATATATCCGTAGAGCCGGCACCAGCAGGATCAGGAGCTTCGGCAACCAGAAACGAGATCACGCTTTAGTCGAGACCTCTGATCAGGAGCGCGAAGAAGGCCCCAATCGCCAGTCGATACCGTTTGCTTTCGAGTTCTTGGTCGGCTACGTTGAGGGCCCCAGGTTCCCATCACCTTCGGCTAGTATGACGTATTTGCGGGACAAGTTTGGATCACTGTCCAGCTGGCGCTTCTGGTGTCGACATTGCTATTCAGCTGGTATTTTTCCGCCTGAATTTTGATGAATAAGAACAGTAGTTACAATATTCGCATACCTTCTCCGCAGATTATTCGGCCTGAGTCAGATTGCGAGATATGCGCGCTGTATTCAGCACGGCTCCAAGAACATATCACCGGTTGAGGATTTCAACAAAGCCGCTTGCGTGAAAATGGACGATACTGAATGGTATGAAATCTATATCAGGATATTGCAATAGTCATAATCTAGTTAATTCCCGAGCGAGATTAATTTGATGAACACTAGATATGTAATTTACCCTGCTGGTTTACCGACGTCACTGAATAAATAAACCGTATTCACAACAACTGATATAAGGGAGTTCAAATAGAGAACCGGCGGAAAAGACAGAAATTAACATATTATAATATACTCTCCACTCTCGCTGGTCGGATAACCAATCTACTCAAGTCACAGTCGGAACTAAATATGTCGGTTTTAGATTACTTTGGCTCGTATTCCGAAAATTCACTTATCTCAGAAATCGGCCTCACTCAACCCCCAGAGGGCTCTGCAGACTCTATTCTACAGCAAACCACCGAGGAGAAGCCGAACCTCCGCGTCGGCGAGGCGTCCGTCAAGCGCGAATCCCAGAACACCGTCGAGATACGACTGACCGCCCGCTACAAGCCCGACGACGAAGACGCCTACGAGACCGACCAATGGGGGTACACAGAAACGGACCCGCTTCCTGCGCTTCGCATCACGGACCTCACCAAGACCGAAGCCGACCTCATCGAGGCATTCGTCCCGGTCGCCGTCAACGAAGCCGACGGGTTCGCAGAGTTCCAGGACTACGCCACGAAGACTAACTCGCTGGTTGATCGCCTGCGGGGGCTCACGCTCCCCGCCGTCGACGACGTTCGCGAAGGCCTGGAGAGCTACATCGAGACGAAAGAACGCGCCGAAGAACTGGAGGAGGAAATCGAGCGAACGGACGACCTCATTGACGAAATCGTCTACGAACTCTACGGGCTCACTGAGGAGGAAATCGGAATCGTCGAGGAGACCGTCGCCGAGTGAGCGCGCGGCGCGAAAACTCAGGTAATACGCTGGACCACTGGATTCGCGTCGTTGGTCGCGGAGTGGAGTGTCGATACTTCCTCGAAGTTCAGGAAGTCAACGCGGTCGCGAATCGGCGCGAACCCGGTCTGGTCGAGGCGCTTCTCGAACTGGTCTTTCCGCGTCTCGTCCGCGACGATGACGAAGTTTGCGTAGTAGTCCTGCAGGTCGAGGAACTTGTGGAGAGAGTTCTGGAAGTCCGTCGAGAACTCGACTTCCAGGAGGCTGTGTGGCATCTGGCGGTCGTTGAACCAGACGACGTCGACGGTCCGAGCTCGGCGCACCATTCGCTCGTAGCTGAACTCGGGTATCTCGTCGAACGTGCGGACGTCGCCGAGCGTCCGGTCGAGGAACTTCTGGTTCTTGTCTTGGGCGGGAATCCACGTGTCGGCCACGCGCATATTCCCGACCTCCGCGAGCAATCCTTGGAAGTACGAGTGATTATACTCGGCTTGCTGATCGTCGTCAACGTCCTCCGTGGTCAAGTGGTCGGGTAGGTCCTCACGGTGGGCTTCGAGTGCCCAGAGACCGGGCTTGAGTTTGAAGAATTCGTCCCGGCGCTGGACGATGCGGCGGATGCTCGCGTTCGGCGTCTTCGTTCCCCACTCGCTCCCCTCGACGTGCGGCGCGTGCTCGTAGAGGTGTTTGAGCGTCGCGTACCCGCCGTTGTCCTCCATCACCTTCGCGACCGCCTCATACTGATACATGTGGATTTACCGATGTAACCCCTATGTGGCAAGCCAGAGATCAAAGTGATTTCGCTACAGCGAGACAGACATTCCTCCTCAACTAGTCTAGTAAATCCGAACAATTATCACGGTGAGATTATACACTATAGATATGGCTACGGTAGACACCAGCTCGCTCCCGGAATCCATTGAGGACGCGAGTGACCTTGAGCTGCCGGAAGATCGAGAGTACGATGATGAGGAAAATGCGGAGTTAGATGCTGCTCTCGAATCCGCAATTCAGGCAGCCGAGAAGGCCGGTAATCTCACGCTGGCACGAAGGTTGAAGTGCGAGCTGGGGTCTCATTACTACGAGCAGAAGTTCGACCTGTAGTCCGTTTTCTGTTCTATTTACTTTCGCTTCCGGACCTAGATTTATAGGATAATCGTCAGTACACCTCTATATGTCGTCTGATCCCGCGAGGGAGGAAATTAAACAACTCATCTTAGAAGCCAAGGGACCAAGCAACGCAATTTCATCCCGAGAAATCAACGAGCAGGTAGACGTTGATTCGGTTGGTTCGTTCCCGCAAACTCGGGAGATTGTCCGCGAACTCCTAATGGAGGGAATCCCGATTGCCTCCAACACCAACGGCTATTATGTGATTGAGTCAGAGGAACAGCTGGCTGACTACGTAGATACCCTCGATAGTCGGATGACTGGAATTGCGGAGCGGCGTTACGGAATTCTTCGTGCCGCCGACCAGTGGGACGGCGACATCGAAGCCTCCGATGACCACGACGTACTGTAGTCCATCAACCTTGCTCCAAGGGCGAGGAACGAAATTGAATAGCGGGTCTTCTATATCCAATTCCGAACGCTCCGCGCGATAACGTCCGTTTCGGCTTTCGCTGCTTTCCAAGAGCTGAATCGCGACTGAATCGTAGCCGCGGATGGAAGGATATCGAGCCGCTGGTACGAGTGCTGGGTGGGCTCTTCGCCGAGTTCTTCCTCACCTTCCTGCAGCGCTTCGATGCAATCTTGTTTCGTGTAGCAGTTGCGAGGCCCAGCATCAACGCCGATCTTGTCAAGCGCTCAACCAACTGCCGCAGTGGAACCACTATATTATGTATCCAATTCTCGCTGATCGCGCTCGGATTTTAAGCCACTCAGAAAACTCTTCTGAGGGATTTTGGAGAACTTGTTGATGAGTGCCCGTCTTTCGAATCACGGTAGGGTCCTGAAGTCGAACAAACGAGAAATAATCTTCAATCGGTATATCCCCGTTCAGTAGTTTCCCGATGGTCTTGTCGTGGTCCTTCTTCTGGACAAAATTCCGCCCATTAAACGAATACCCATCCATCACCGAATTCGAAGTTTGGGCTCTAATATATTGAAGGTAGATTGCGACTGCAACCCACTGATGATGGTATCCTGGAAATGGGCACTTTTCAGTACGCGATAAGATGCTACCCAGCCCCGCCGAAATAGAATTCCAATTTATAATGGTATCCTGGACATTCACTTCTACTCGGAGTGCTTCTCCGGCAACCTCGGTGAACGATACATAATAGTCTCGCAACGCTTTCACGGACGAATATTTATTCGGAGAATTTCGTGGCTGTGGTGATGACCAAGATATGCCATTCAGACTTGTTGCATTAGTGTTGTCCTGGGTAGCTTGGATTCGAGAAGACAATCCCAAAAGATAGTTTGTCGCAGCAGCGTCGACCTGTTTGATATTCCGGTATTTTTCTATCGAGGAAGCGATGCGCCAACTGGTTAGAAGAGATCCCTCCCCAGCAGACTTGTGAAGCCCCTCTTCAGCAGCGACTTCTACAATCTCCCGGCTATTCCTCTCGCAGTTGGATCTTACTTGATACCCTGTATCATCTGCTCTAATATCTGATATAGGGCTCGTGGTTCCATGAATACCAGACAGAGTCGGAGCACCAAGTGATGTGTGAGCTGCCTCAATACTGATTAGCCGGATAGATTTTAATGATTTCTTCGCTACAGTCGGTTGATCTTCATCTGTCGACATGACTGTGAGATGCGGCAGACGTTGTTCCAAGAGGGTGGAAATAGTCCTACTAATCGGCGTACCTTCGTCAAGATCCGAGGGTGGTGTAGATTGGATGAGTTTTGTAGTTTGGTCGGTTATGACGTTAAATCCGAGTTCAATAGCAGGCTCATCCCGCTCTGAGATCAGCGAACGCAAAACGGAGACCGGCGTTGTATACGGGTCCGGATTCGAAGGGTTATTGTCTGCCTCTCGGGCTGCGATTGTAACGGATTCAGGTTCTAAACTACGACTAAGCCTGTCCCAAACACCCTCTGGTGTCGTCTGTCTCAATATATAATCAGTGTGTAAAATCAGGCCGTATACGGATAATCCAGCTAAGATACCAGCGAAGTACATGAGCGCTCGGGACGCAAAGTCACCAAAGCCACCAATCGAGTAAATCATGAAAACGTCAGTGCCAATAGAGCCGATAAAGAGCCCGGATGTTTTCAAGAAGGCTCCGTCTGACCGGATGAGATATGCCATACGGGGTGCGTACTGTCCTGTCGACAGCTGCGCAGCAAGGATTATGACCGAGAATACAATCGCGAAGATGGTTGCTTGAGCAGTGGCAAGGGTTTGTGCGAGTGCGGTGGCTTCATCGCCGGGAGAATATTTGAAAATGCAGGCAAGCGAGACCGCGATAACAAATGCCAGGAGTAACAGAGAGAAATCGAATGCTAATCTCTCTCGCGTTAGTTTATCGTATTCCATAGTTAAGCATATCACTGACCCTATTTATTACCTGACAAGTATCCGCGTCATCTTCCCCTTGTTACGAGGTATGGGAAGTAGCACTCTCCATATCCGTTCGTTTTTCCGTTGTCTCCTCTATCCTCCTATTTCGACCGCTTATATGCCTGAGAATGGGAATTCATCGTTCAAAGAGTTTCCGCTCCTCGCGGCTCTCTACTTATCCCTAACCAGGCCCTGCCGTTATCCGTGAACGGTAGCAACTGAACCAGCGATGGAGGACTTCGGCGGAACTCCCCGCTCGGTAGTCAGTCATCAACCGTTCCTGATTCCCCATCTATTTTAGAGGAGTCTGCGGCCCATTCTTGATGGTCCAGACGGGATTGAGGTAAATCGTCAAGCACGTGGTCAACGTAGTATTCGGTCTCGCGATGAATCGCCTGAATAGTTGCCGACGTCCGCCGCCACTCCCTACCTTGAGTTCCTGCGATTCTCTCTATATACTGGTCGAGGCCTGCATCACGCAGTTCAAGGTGGATGATCTTCGTTCGTTCCCAGAGTGCCTCCTGTTTCTGGTCACCCAGTTTGTCCCAATACGGATGCGCGCGGTCGAGAATATCTTCAATTGAGTATTCGCCTTGTTTCATTGCAAGCGAGACCACCGCGCTGAATACACCGGCGACCATGGCCACCTTATCCCCTTCGTAGATGTCGAACGGATAGTGCCCAGTAGGAAGAGGTTCGCTCGGCTGGGCGTTAATCGGGAAGAGATTCTCGACGGCAGAATTATCGAATTCGTGCCCGTCCAGATTCCAGATTGCCATCCCGCTCGTCGGGTCCACATCGAAATGAACCAACGCGATTTCGCTCGGGATGTCCTCGCTCGTCAAATCAGAAAATGAGGAGAGTGCTGTCTCCGCTGAAATTGCCGGATCAACACCACTTACGAGACCCTGAATAACGAGTTGGTCCTCATTGCCATCCATTCGGAGATAGCGCCGAATCTGGTCCTGACTTACTTCCTCAGACTTGCAGTCCACGATGAGCGAGTGTTCGTCTTCTTCTGAAGTCAGAACAACATCCGGATGGATTACGTCCTCTCCCTCCTCGTTGTGGAGGTATAGGTGGTCCTCGATGACGTCGCACTCGTACCCGAGCTGTTCAAGACTGGCTGAGAAGGTGGGCTGGAATTTGGTTAACGCAATCCAGAGATTGATTTGATGTGTGTGCCACGAGACCTCATACATCGTCAATAACCAATTCAGCCGCAGGGTCGTAATAGTGTTGGATATTAGTAAATAGACGGAGGGCGGTATTGCCGCACGCGTCCCCGTATAGGTATAGACGAAGCCACTCGGGAGACATCTCGATGGCTATCTTATCTCCGTTGTGAGCGTCGACGCCATCGACTTTGTATCCCTCTTCGCTGGTCTGTCTCACGTGGCCCCACAGCCGGAACGGGTCTTGAGCATTCACGACGTGAGAAAGGAATTCCTCGATATCCGGGACTGGTTTACTGAACCGAATAACGACTGGCGAGCCGCGTGCACGCCCTCCGTTCTCTTGGTCGTCAGCTCCGATGAGGTGATTTTGCTCGACGGCACCGAGAAGGCGTTCATATTGGTCCTTAATCCGCCCGACCGTAGAGAGATGGAGACGAATATCGGTCCCTCCTCTCGTCGTGAACGCCCCCTCGTTCGTAATTCGCTCGCGTACGAATTCGTCTTCTTCCTCTCGTCTGATTTTGATGCTGGACAGGGAGATGAAGTCCTGAATCTCGTCTGTGGATTTCAGAATCTTGTAGAGATGGTTCGAGTTCGGGCCGGACCCATCAATCGAGAGATCCGTGAACTCGAAGTTCTCCTCGACGAATGTTTGCGGGAACACTTCGTCGGCTGCAAAGCCGATTTTGATGCCCTCGAAGTCACCCATGTCGCCGATTTGTTCGACCTCGTTGGTTGGGAGCCAGAGGCGGTCTAATCCTCCGCCTTCACTCTTCAATAGAGAGTCAATCGCGCTATTGAAAATCGTAGATTCTGCGAGCGAGTACACACTCCAGAGCCGCTCGTGGTAGCAGTCGAGAAACAGCCAGCCCTCGCCCTCGGTGGTCTCAGTCTTAGTCATCCAGAGGTCTTCCTCGACCTCGTGAACCTCGTCGATAATCTCACTCTGCAGGGCTTGATTCGGAGAGATATTACTTTCGATGATGGCCGTCTTGAGCATGTTCCGGCCGAATTCTAGACGAGTGTCTTCCAACAAGTCGGACTGCGTGTTCTGGAGACGAGCATCGAAGATAGAGAGCATATCTCGCCTACTGTTGATTGGTTGACTGACGGCCATGGTTCGGTTGTTAATAGTTCAGTGAGGCACCCAGTTAGTGTTTATCCACACTGGTGACAAAACCGAAAGTACCCGCCTAAATCCTGTCTGAGGATTAAAAGACGTCGTCGGGAAAGGAGGCGACGAAGCTGGAAGAATGACTTCCGCTCGTTTTCCGAGATCGCCTTTTTGTCCCTTTCACCTGCCTGAAAAAGCCGAAATAGCTCGTTCAGAATTTTCCGTTCACCTCCGCTCTCTCCTTATCCCTAACCAGGACCTGCCGTTGTCTGTGAACGAAAGCGACCAAATAGAGGCGAGGACCTCACGAGCGAGTCATAGCTCGGTAGTCAGTCGTCTTCGAGGTATTCAGTCGGCAGCTCGCCTTCGAGTCACGCGCGACCGCGGTCGGAAAGTTGGTAGAGCGACTTTTCTTCGTCTACCAGCTTCATACCTCCGAGACCATCATCAGGCAAAACCAGCCGATTGACGTACGCAGCGAAGCGTTACTCGCTGTCTGGAGACGGCTCAGGAGGAACATCGTCCTCACTAAGGTTGCTATCCAAGAGTTTGCGTCCGAGGTCCGTCAATCGGTATTTCGGACCGTCCAGTCGGTAGAGAAACCCGGCCTTTGCGAGTTTCTTCGTGCGCTCGGAGATGTACCGGCTGTGGTAGTCCAGATTTGCAGAGATCGTCGACGGGGTGACGCGGAAACCCTCCTCGACGTCGTCGTGGCGGCTGAGCCATTCGAGGATATCGTAGTCGACTGGTCGCAGCCATGGGACTCGCTCAGCCATTTCTTCACGGAAGTCATCGGGCATACGCACCAATTATGTGTCGGTGCGAAAATGATTTTTCAAGGAATCATCGAGTATGACATTCGAATTTCTGCAAAGACATTAAGTCCTAGGAGGGTTATGGGCTATCTAAGCCAGAAGCTGGGCGGACTGATGCGTCTCCCCGGAGTGAAAATCCGGCTGGACGCCTGCCACCAGCAGACGCCCAGCTTTTGGCACCGACGCATGCAAATACACCCTCTCATCCGGGTTAAATCACCCGGCGTGAACGACGCACAGGATACTAGCTCAACGATGAAAGCGCCCGCACCGCGCAACCTTCCACAATCCCACGGTGCGAGCGCCCACACCAATCACACCCACAGCGCGGAATCCCGGCGACAATCCGCCTCTCAGCGTGTCCCATCATGTCTGAAGGTGGGACTGCAAGTCGCCGGCCACCTGCAATCCAGGACTGCAGGCCTCCATTCACAGGCGGGCCGTGTAAGCTCACCAGTCAACGGCGAAGACCCCCTGCCATCCCACGGCAACGGGGGTGATTGGCGTGTCTAATTCTTTCACCGGGGTTCATAACAATATCGGGCTATCCCGCCGTAGTCTCCGCGAACGCCCTGAACAAGCAGTCAACAACACTAGCCGGGGTGAGTCACCGTGACCGACGCCGTTACGCGGACGTGCGAAGACTGCAGGCTGACGAGCCGTCGCCGGGACCTCACACCAACTGTCGACGGATATCTCGTCTGTCCGGGGTGTGGCCGCGTCATCGAAACCTACACCGGCATCGATCTCACCGACCCCAGCGCGTACGTCCTCCGGCTTGGCACGAACCGGAGTAACACGCATATCTACCACTATCCCGACCAAGAGAACCCCGTCGCACCGCGCTGCCAGAGCGCCTACCGCGACACTGCGGTCTACCGGCCAACCACACAGGAGCGGCTCTCCGAGAAATACACGCGGTGCAAGCGATGCACCACAACTACCCCAGCCACGAAAGAGCGCCCTCAGCACGCCGCCTCCTCCACGACTGTCTGGTACAGTCAAACGGGTGATGTCTACCACGCTGATGCTGGCGGCATCCCCGCCTGTCCCGAAGTCATGCCCATTGTCGACGAACACTCTCTCGACGAAGCTCACCGCCACGGCAAACGCCCTTGCAAGGACTGCCAACCACCCCAATTCCCAGAGGACACAGAAACAGACCCGTCAGCAGACTCGACGACGCTGGGTGATTTCGCATGAGCACCACCGACAATACGACGATAGAGACGGCGGTTGATGCGGCCGTCACACAACTGGATAACAGTGCTGTGACCGACGCGGTTGAACTACTCACCGAAGAAGTCCAGCGTCTCCGCGCGGAAACGCAAACCCTCCAGGACCGCGTCGACGACCTCGAAGCTGAACGCGACGATCAGGCCGCCACAATCAACGCACTCGAAACAGAAAACCACCACCTCCGCGAACGCGTCACCGACCTCGAACAGGAGTTGGAGGACCGCCCGGATATTGAGTGGGCTGGCCCGGACCCCAAAGACCTCGCAATCACGTCCACAGAGGCGGGGAATACGGTCAAGCCCTATCGTGCAATCCGGGATCGCGTCGAGACTGACACACACGAGCTGCTCGAAGAGCGCGTGCAGCGCCTTGAGGATGGTGAGGCCGACGTTGTGGTCCGCGGTGAGTTCAACGGCAACGAGCTCCCCATCGAGCGCAAGATTGCCGAGCGAAAGGCCGGTGGTGACCTCTCCGCGAACAAAGCCCGTGCGACACTCATCTTCCCGAAGTTTGGCGGCCACGCCGAAACCCGGGGCGGATCACAGCTGGTGTTATCCTCCGGAGACGTCCGCGCAATCCTTCGAGAGACGACGGATCGGAGTGAGTGGCCCAACGAGACGATTAAGCGAGCGATGACGTGGACAGCGAAGCTTACCTCTTGTCGCGATGAGAAACGTGAGTGGGACGCGCGTGACGACGAGAACCTGCTGACACTACGGCAGGGGCGGAGTGGAGAGTTAGAGTTAGTTGCGGACATCGACGAGTATCGCGAGTATTACGCGGAGTTAGAGGAGGGCCAAGAGTAGATGATGGGGCGAGAATGTGTGAAGCCGCCGCCGGCGTCACAGTGTTGTGACGGCGGATAACAGGCCGGGTGTGATGACGACCAGCCGCCGGGAATCGGCGGCTGCGAGTTCCACCGAGTGACGTGCTGTAAATTGCGTTCCAGTAGCCGTCGGTGTCTCAACAGCCCGGTCAAACAGCCCTAGTTTTGGCTTCGTTCTCGCCTGGAATCTTCTCGTCGAGCGTCACACCCACACACTTCCCTGGCGTCACAACACTGTGACGCCGGCAGTCCCGCAGACTCCAGCCTGAGTTAACCAACAACTCGAATCTCGCTACCGAATTTGGTTAAGGAGAATCAACCGGGATGGCGTCCGCAACTCGCGAAGTTGAACCGAGAGTTGTACAGGATGCCGTGTGTCGTATCTCTACAGGCGTAGCAGGACGAGTGCCTCGGGGCTCGACCCCGAGGCGATTTACAGCAACGGTTATACTGACTCAAGTCGTAGTTTGGGGTGGTATGTCACAGCAAGAAGTGAAGCAAGAGCTGTACGTCGATCAGTACACGCTCGGGCTCGTCGGGCCGGATCAAGAGTGGGCCGGAACCGTCGCTGACGGGGGCACGATCACCACCTACACGCCACCGGGCTGCTGGGGGCCGATGATCACGCCCTCGTTCCGCGGGGGCCACGAGGTTACGCGACCGATTCGCGTCGACGGCGCCGAAGTCGGCGACGCCGTTGCAATTCATATCCGCGACGTGGAGGTGACGAGCATGGCCACGAGTACGGGGTCGATGGCCGAACGCGAGGGCGCGTTCAGTGACGACCCGTTCGTCGATCATCGCTGCCCAGAGTGTGGCACTACCTGGCCCGACTCAATCGTCGAGGGAACCGGTGAGGACGCCATTCGCTGTGCGGAATGTGGCGCCAATGCGTCTTCGTTCGGCTTCGAGTACGGCTATACCGTCGCGTTCGACCATGAGAACGCGGTCGGGATCACCCTCGACAAGGACGGCGCTCACGAACTCGCGATGAATGCCGAGGAGGTGATGGATATTCCGGAGAATGCTCGCCAGCACCCGATCCTGCTCTACGAACCAGACGGAATGCCCGGAACTCTTGGGCGACTCCGGCCATTCATCGGAAATATCGGGACGACGCCGTCGGTCACTATGCCTGACTCCCACAATGCCGGGGACTTCGGACAAAACCTAATTGGCGCCGACCACGACTACGGTGTCGAAACCGAGGAAGACTTGGAGAAACGCACCGACGGCCACATGGACATCCCCGAAGTTCGAGCGGGCGCGACACTGATCTGTCCGGTCGACGTCGACGGCGCAGGAATCTATGTTGGCGACCTCCACGCAAATCAAGGCGACGGCGAACTCTCCTTGCACACGACCGACGTGAGCGGAACCGTCACAATGGACGTTGAAGTCATCAAGGATCTCGAACTCGACGGCCCGGTCCTGCTGCCCAACGAGGAGGATCTCCCGTTCATTAGTCAGCCCTACAGCGACGATGAACGCGACGCCGGGCAGGAACTCGGCGCGGAACACGACGTCGACGTGAACACAGACATGGGGCCGATTCAGGTAGTTGGGTCGGGCGCGACCGTCAACGATGCCACACAGAACGCGTTTGATCGGGCATCAGAACTGCTCAACATGAGCGAGGGAGAGATCCGTGGCCGATGCACGTTCACTGGCGGCGTCCAAATCGGGCGGCTTCCAGGCGTCGTCCAACTTGATATGCTCGTTCCGATGGATCTTCTTGAGGAGCGTGGGCTCGACAACTTCGTCAGCGAACAGTACGGAATCTGATGCAATATCGAGTTCAGCAGTAATTGAAAACACGGGATTTCCTATTCAGGAATTACCGAGTAAGTAGGCGTAGAACGGGATGTGACGCTGTCCACGTGGAATACAGAAATCGTATTTGCGGAGACTGTCAGCGGGGGAGATACAATTCTGCCGGCCCGAATAGCCCCTGACATCCTACCATCCCTGAAGGGATAGGCTTCCGTCCACAGTGGTAACAGCGCGGAATCCTACGGCTTTAGCCGTGGGAGGAAGCGCGTAAGTGTGGTGTCACGACACGGCTGCCTCAGAACGCAGCCTGTTCTAGTGTACGAACGAGACGTGTCTCGCCAATGTAGTCCCTTGCTTCCACGTTGTGCTACTGATTCGAGGATTAGGTGTCGCCGGGGAGAGCGATAGCTGACAGGCTCGATAAGCCTTCAACCAAACGCACGTGTGTATGCCAAGTGACTCCGACGACAATCCAACGTGTATTTGCGTTTATTGTAGTCTTTATGGATGAACACCCTAAAAGACGGCCAACAAATAGTTCACTTACAATAAGAAGAGCTCTCTTCCTCAGGGGCCGGTGGTGAGTGATTCGGTTGTCCTGTGTGTTGCAAGTTTTTGAAAACCCACAATACGCCTATATATGGCGACTAGTAATATTTTAGCCAACCACCGATCCACTCGGGCATATGCTTCAACCCATCACGCTAACCACTGGAACACTGGAATCACGCTACCGTATTACCCTCCTCCAAGCCGCACATCAAGCAGTTGTCGAGGAACGCGAGGTGCTCCAAACGGAGGCGGACGCCTTCAGCGACTTCTGCGCGCGTCTCGACCAGATCTCTTGCGAGCGTAACCCTAGTGAGTCAGCAAGTCCAACAGCGACCACTCACGAGACAATCGCCGGCCAGACCACCTCAGTCAACCAGCACGGCGATACGCCCATTCGTGATGCGTACGTTGAGACGGTGATGAACACGCCACACTACGACGACGAATACGGGGATTCCTTTTGGGAGAGTCTCGCCGCAGAGTTCGGGAACGAATTCGCGACACTCCTAAAGCAAGCCACAGTCATCACTCCCGAGTTAAAACAGCAAGTGTTGACCGCAGCGCAACAGGCGAAAACACAACGAAAACGCCTCATCTCGGCACTCAACCAGGAAGCATCCAATCTTCAGGACGCGAACGCGGAGCTGCAGGCAATCGCTGAAGAGGTCAATGTCATCCAATCACGGCCATTCTACGACTGTCCAATCAACGAGCTACAGCAATTGCAGACTGACCTCGACGAGCTTTCGACACGCTGCCAGGACCTCGCGGACCGCCGCCAGAATGGTGAGTTGGAACCGCAATCAGCGAGCAGCCTCAAAACTAATCTTCGGGTGCCCGACTACTGCTATGACTCGCTTTCTGTCACCTACCCGGTCCTTGACGTAGTCGCTACTCTCAGCTCCCGTATTGCAACAACCAATCAACGTCTCACCACCATCCTCAATGAACGCCCCAGTAGCCGCTAGGTTCCACTCGATTTAACCCAGCTCAGGGAATCCGACTTCGGTATTCAGTGTGGACGGCGGTACGATGCCGGCCCGTATCCCTCGTGATTGGGATTTCTGTTCGGGGTGCAGGCTACTCGTCTTGCAGGGTGTTTGCAAGCTTCGAATAGTCTTTGCGAATCCATCGAACTCGCGTTTCTGACCGGCTTCGGCGGTGTCGAAGATCCTCTAAGAACCAGTCCGCGTCATCCCCGAGTGAGACGTATGAGAACTGTGCCGGGTCTAAGTCGTATTCGTCCCGATAGCAATCCGCGATTGTATAGTATGCGTGAGCGCGAACGACTGCAGTTTTCGCGGCTTCTAAATCCTCGGTGGTCTCTGATACCAACTCTTTGAGGTCTGCAAACAGCGATTGGATAGATTCTTGCTCCTCAGACTCCGGTTCTAGACGGCCCTGTTGAAGGCGACTCTTGGTGTCTTCGAGGAGGCTTTTCGTCTCTTGGCGGCTTTGCTCTATTCGCGAGAACGTCTCGCTTGCAGTCATGTAGGCATTAAACGCGTTGAGGTACGTATGTTCTGCGTGGAGACGGATAGCAGTCTTGAACGAACTCCATTCTAAATCGAGGTCGCTCCCGCGTCCGTTGAGATCGGCGAACCAGTACTCCGTATGCTGTTTTTCGATGAACTGCTGAAATGCGGTTAACTCTGCGTCGTCGGCAAGTTCACTCCCCGGCACGACAGTGTCATCGGACGAGATTTTGGAAACGACGGATTCCGTATGGTCACTGCATGCTTCGTGGAGCTGTGGCGACGTTTCTCTGAATTCGCTGGCGCAGGCTTCAATTGAAGTTTCAATGCCTTTGTACGGTCCTGATAGTGTAATCACGTTCTCCGACATTCCCGATTCGGCCGTGATAACCTATTACTCTAGGTACAGTAAAACAGCATCGGGTTCGCCGTCAAAAGGACCGGTTTCCGAGATGAGCACACGAGATTGGCGATTCCGTGTAAACAAGACGTTGGAAAGATTCAGTTCCTTAATTTCTGGGATGGTAGTTTATGGAAAGTCAAGGAGAAAGCCCCGCCCTTCAGGGCGGGGAGGATGTCAAGGCGGTATTGTGGCGTGAGTATGTGCGTGTTCACATTATTTTTGGCTGTGAGTAGTTCATCGATCATCGTCTTAACCAACACGTACGGAGGCCACCACCAATTGTTGGTTAAGATCTGCGCCTGGTTCCATCTTCTCTCTGCCAGAAGCTACGCCGGAACTAATACACCAAAGGAGTGCAACCCTATTCGATATGTCAGACCGCCGGTACCGCCGAACTGTCCTCGCATCCCTCGGCACCGCCGCTGCAACCGCCCTCTCCGGCTGCAGCTCCGCTTCCAGTGACAATACAAACTCCGGTAGGTCAGCGACATCAGCCTCAGGGTCCACTCCGGCGCAAACGAACAGCGGAAGTAGTGGTGTCATCGAGACAGCCGAGACGGTTACCACGCAGACGACCACAACTCTCGGACAAGAGCAGACGATCACCGCCCTTCGAGTATCCGTTACGGACGCCTCAGTTGACGCGATTGCGCTCCGCAACAGCGACGGCAAAGAAGTAGTGCGAAACCGTCTCGGCACATCCACAACCACCGATTTCCCACTCACAGAGCGCGCTGCCGGCACCTACGACATCCTCGCTATCCAAGACGGCTCTATCGTCGACGAACGCTCGAAAACCTTCGAGCGGACGTACACCGTCGACGACGTCGCCTTCGTCACGGAGGAAGGAACAGACTCGGACAAAATGGGGTACACGGAGGTGAAGACGACAATCACGAACACGGGGAACCTCCCGGTGACAATCCCCTATTACAACGTGCATGGTGACGGGCCAAAGCCAGCAAGGGCGGGGAGTCGCGCACCAATCGGAGATTCAGAGGATGACACGAAACCGATGGTGCCGCCCGGAGAATCACAGACCCTCACCAGCCAAACGAGCCCGCTAGCTGCGGTAGATTATTATTATAGTTGCGGAGGAGAGCAGAAAACTGGCAAGATTACGTTCGAGACGAAATCCGGCCAGAAGACGACGATTAACCTTGAGTACAGTCTGTCTGGTGAGAAAATCAAGGTTGGGGTGCTGAACAGTTGTACCGAGTCAGAAATCCACTCATGGAACGTGGCTGAGAGCGAGTAAGAGGCCTGCTTATGCCGGGAATTAAAGCAGCCGTCAAAAATGCAATCATCGGGCTGATTAAGGATCTCGTCGGGGGGTTAGCGGGGATTATCGACTTCCTGTTCCAAATCGCCAAAAACTACCTCACAAGCACGCCCTACCCAGATAATCTCTCCTCGTTCAACCCGCCAACGAAAGGCCTCTGGCCTAAACTGTACCACAATCTCTACGACGAATTGGTGATTGTGCTGTTGCCGTCGCTGTTCGCGTTAGCACTCGGGCTTGCGATGTTCTTCAATATCTTCTCCGAGAAACAAAAGCGAGTGAGTATTCGACGTGCGGTTTTCGCGTACCCGCTTGCTCTCTCGTGGTGGTGGTTCGGTGGGTGGTTCCTCAAATTCATCAACGATCTCGCTGGCTTAATCGTCGCTGATGCGGCCGTCAAAGGCAGTTTAGGTACTAACCTTGGGTCGTCTCTCGGTGCTGTCGCGGTCAGCGTCCTCATCTATATTTTCGGCGCGACAATCATCCTCGTCATCATCGGCATCTACCTCCTCCGCCAGCTCGCTATCTACGCGTACATGGCCGCAATGCCGATTCTCCTGATGTTCTGGATTGTTCCTATTCAGCCCGTGCAGGGGTGGGCGAAGTCCATGATGGGGAAGTTCGTGCCGCTAGTGTTGATGACGCTCCCCACAGCGTTCCTCCTACGGATTGGCTCACTATTCCTGACCGGCGGCCAGAATCCAGCCGCAGCGGCAACAAGCAGCGGCGACCTCAGCACAGATCTAGTGTCGACGATTTTCGGGCTCGCGACGATTGCGGGGGCGGGCTTAGTTCCGAAGTACGTGTTTTCGTTTTCCTCGCAGGTGTCGCGGGCGGTGCGGAAGGGGACGCCGGTTGCTCGCCGTGCTGCTGGGGGAGCGTACGCGGGTGCAGATACTGCGCTTGCTGGGAATCCCCGGGAGCGCCAGTCGGCTCGCCCAGCTCGTGGGTCGCGGCGTGGGTCGTCGTCGACGGCGGAGACGAGCGACGAGCATCGACACGAGCCGGATTTAGATTTCTCCTCGCAGCGCCAGCGGCGGTCGCGGCGCCGTCGTCGCCGGGAGCGCGCGGAGAAAGCCGGCGAGAAAATGGGGTCGAAGGCCGTGAATGCGCCGGCGCGCGTCTCACAGAGTGCAATCCGTAACTACCGGGGCGACAGCTTCACTCCCGTTGGGATGGCGGGTGACGCTGGGAAAGCAACCGCGAGTAAGGTGGATAGCTACCGCCAGCGGATTAACGAGCGGATGGCGATTCGGAGTGAGGAGGTTCGAGAGAAGTTCACGCCGGGCGGCGATGGGCCACCGTCCCGGGGGCAGTCGTCGCTGGATGACTACGCGGGCTCGCAGACCGATGCCGAGACAGATACGGAAACGGACGTAGATACAGATGCAGATGCAGGTTTGGGGGAAGAGTCGTCGGAGTCTGTGAGTAGTGGGGAGACAGCGAGCGGCAGTCGTGGTGAAGATAGCGATCTGTCGACGGACGAACGAGCTATGGACAACCAGCCCGACGACGCCCGGATGGACAGCAGCGACCTCACGGAGTCCGCCGAGGAGTGGAGTCGGTCAAACGCCGATACCGCCGAGTTCAACACTCGGACGGAGGACCACTCAAGTCCGGACGCAGACGAGACCAGCGACGGCTAGAAGCCCGACGGTGGGTGAAATCGGTGAGCGTAGTGTTTTCCACGGTGGTGGTGCTTCTTTGAGGGTGTCGACGCGGTTCTAGCTTGCCAGTTTTCAGTCTATTGGTTTGTGGACCAATAGAGTTATTAGATTGGTCTGTGTACCAATAGTTGAGGATGGCCTCACTGACCGGCGACGACTTGGACGGCGTGAACAAGGCGCGGAAGTACCCAGACGAGACCGTGGTCCGTGTGTTCTGCATGCAGACCGACCGCGACGCATACCCGTCCGGGTAGGCCTACAAACTCCACTACGGCGCGACAGAGCCGGACCCGGCCCGCACGCTTGACGATGGAACGATTCGCCGGTACGACAACTCGCACGAAGACACGAAAGGACACGAACTACACGTTGCACCAGACCCTAACCCAGACATCATCGAGTTCCCTGGAATGGTCGAGCTCTGGGAACAATTCTGGAGCGAGATTCCGAAATCCGAGTTCGAGGTCAAATGAGGCCATCAGACAACGGTGATACCAATGAATGATTCCACGCCGCCGCTGCACCCGATGGAGCGCGAACAGCTCCTTGCCGAATCAACCCTTGTTGTGACCGTGACACCGTCCAGCGAGTTCCACGACGATGTTACCGACAACATCACGGCTCTCGAACAGGGGGACACGGTGGACTCTACGCCGACGCTCTCGTTCACCAGCTACGACGACTTGATGGAGACCCTGACGCCGCGTGTCCTCGATCTCATCGAAGCAATCCGGCAGGAACAACCAGACAGCATCAACGAAGCCGCTCGGGTCGTTGACCGGGACGTGAAGAACGTCCACGAGGAACTTAGCCGCCTCGCCCAACTGGGCATCATCTTCTTCGAGGAAGACGGCCAGCGGAAGCGCCCAGTCGTCTGGTTCGACGAACTCGTCATCAATCTCCCGTTCGATCCAGAGACTGGCGACACGGCCACTGCTGCACCCTAACTCCGATTCTAGATACTCGCTCGTCCAGCCTCAACCATATCCTACCTTTACCAGTAATTGAAAACACGCCTATTCTATTCAGTAGTGCTTCCAAGCTCTGGTCGGTATTAGAAGAGGGTTCAGAGCAAGAGGAATCCCGTCGCCCGCACACATAAGAATTTCAATCAATTAGGCCTTCAGACTCATATATTAGGCTCCGTTGAAACCCTGTGAAACTGATATAGCCGGTGTGCGAGATACAGAGTATTTGTCTCGTATGAGACAAATCCTACAGTATTCATGGTTCCTATGTGCGAAGGCACTCTATTTGATGACGACTTGGTTGATGATCTCGAGAACACGGCCGATGATGCTTGGAGCACCGCAAACGACATCGCCGATCAGCTCGCAGATGGAGTCGGAAGCCTCGCTGAAGAGGGGTGGGATATCGTATTCTAATATAATAGAATAAGAAAGGCAACCAAGGCACAATTTTATAAATATCCCGACACAATTTCCATACATGACTTCAAGAATATACCTTGGGTCCGCAATACTCGCATTTATTGCTGCAGCGATGGGCTTTCTAAGAATAGGCCCTTACGTTCGCGGTTTTGGAGCAGTCATATTCACGATACTAGGCGTGGTTGGTCTAATTGCTTGGCAGTTATCAACTTGATGGGGGCTACAATTCTAATGGGACTGTCTAGTTCTGAGGTTCTCAACCGGCGTTTTTCCATCGAGAGCTTGATGAGGTCTGTGGCGGTTGTAGTAATGCATAAACTGTTCAAGCCACTCTCGAACGCTGGACCGACTGTCCACCCACGAGTTATGGAAGCGGTCGACCCGCATTTTGAGCGTGTGAAACCACTTTTCGATGAGGCTTCGGTCGGTATAGTTGACCCGACCGCTCAATCCTAATCGGGCAAGGGCAGTTTGATAGCCGAATTGATCGACGAGAAACTCCGCCTCTGAGAGATCGTGTTTCTCACGGAGTCCAGCGAGGAACGCAGCCGCCGGATCAGTGCCATGTCGTCCGAACAACGCGACATCGAGAATTAGCTTCGTGTCGATGTCTATTGCAGCATACAACCAAGACCACTCACCGTTAATCTTGACAGCAGTCTCGTCGACGGCGACCCGCTTCGGCTGCGCCTCAGGCGGGTCGCGTCCGCTGTCAGATAGCCGATGTACCCAGTTTAAACCGCGCCATGAGAGCGTTGAACGCCTAATTCCGCTAAGATCGTTGTTGTTTCTCTGAGTGAACAACCGGTTTGGTGGAGACGGACGGCGAACGTCCTGACGGGCGTCGCCGTCCGCTCGTTCTCCCAAGTTTCTTCTAAATCCGGTTCATAGCTCTCGCTGAGCAGGTCTGCGAGCATCTTGGTCGATTAACTCAACGATCTGCTCACTTCTCAAACTAACTCAACTAGACAGTGCCATATTTATGGTATTAATTACATAAGTGATTTATTTAATTCAAGAGTTTATATTTTCATATTCGATTCTTCTACAGTTTGGATCGGCTTCTCGCCGCAATCGAGGATTCCTCAAGCAGCAATTATATCTTCCAGTACCTCAGCTAAAAATGGGCTGAACAAACAATCTCAGAAATCCATACCGGTTAACTCGAAAAAATATTATCCCCTATTCATTCGAAAGGCGGCAAAGTATACAATTATGGAAACTAAGGATAGCAGCAGGAAACCAGTTAAATCAAGTTCAAAAAGCCTGGCTAGGATATAACAGCCAGCAACAATGATTGGAGCTCCGATTATCTGCTTTCGATAACTCTGGTTACTAAGGAATGTCATCTCAATGACTCACTAAGGGAAAACAATATTTATACCTTACTGACTTTATATCAAGTGGAATATTCCGATGTGTTGGTTCTCAGTTATGTGGTGGATTTTAGGTCACTGACGCCAATCCACACATAATGGCTAATTCAAGTTCTGACATTCGGGTAACGTGCCGAGAATGTTACGAACCGATTAGTGTTGACGCAAAGGAGTGCCCTCATTGCGGCTACAACCCCCGCCGAAATTTCCAAATACTTGCTGTCGTCTCCGTTTTCATTTTCGGATTCTTTGCCATTATCGCAGGGTTCCTAGCCCCATTTGCAGTGAATATATTTGCAGTCTTAGCGGTTATCACCCCAATTCTCTTTTTGCTAGTCGCTCAGAATGCGAATCCTGCGAGAAAAACTGCTTAGATTCTTCTTCAAACCAAATTCATAGTCGATATCGGCTCTGTTGAAATCCTTAGAGAGTTACAGGTTCGCCCGGTAGTCTGATCGGATGGATGCCCTGCCGAAGTCGCAGTTACTCCGGTTCGTTGAGCAAGCGATGCAATTGGCTCAGCGAGCTGTCGCTCATTCCTCCTCGAAGTTCTCGAAATGGCGGTACACACTTCATCAACACATCGTCCTCCTCTGTCTCAAGGTTCGGAAGAATACGACGTACCGGACGCTCCTTGACGAACTTATCTTGCGTGTGGTGGCTACTTCCCTCAACACCGCGCTAGTTACTACCCCTGTTTGTTGTGGCTTCCTCCCCGATACACAGAAAGCCAATGGGAAAGCCAGCTACTATGCCTCAACTTCAAACGCGGGTTCAGCAACTCGCTTGTTTTCCTCGAAAATCGAGATGGCCTCGCTGACCGCGTCAGCATCTTGATTCTGCAACACTCCCGACAGTTGGCTCATTCCCTCGTACACGCACACGCGGACTTCCTCGGAGCCGTATACGATGAGCCCGAACTCTGGGAGTTCTGAAGCGGAATGAATACCACTACTACTTCTGTCGAGTAACTCGCAAACTTCGGGATACCTTCGCTGAATTAGGCTCACTAAATCTGGATGCGTGAGAATTTCAAGAGTTGTACCCCCCTTAGCATAATCACGAATCGCTTGGAGTTGTTGGGAGAAGACGACGGGGAGCGAGGCACGAATGGTATTGCAGTCCGGTGGGATCCCCAAATCCTCTAGAGCCGTAACTGGAGCACGCTCAGGGGCCATCTCAACTGCATCAGCGTTTGCGATAGTCGCCCCAATTGGCGAATTGGGCGGTAGCATAGCTAGGAGTTCAGACGCTGGCTTAACCTTCTCTGCCGCCTTGACGGTCTCGCGGAACTCTTCATACACGATTCTCCCATATCTGGTGAACTCACAGCTGCCGTTGCGCCGCTCTAGGACATTGGCTGCCTCCAATTCTCGCACCGACCTGTCTATCGTGGTCCGTGAGGCCTCCAAGTTATCATTCATTTTTCTCTTCTCTACTACTCCCATATCCACCTGTTCAAGTATCTCATACCGGGACACGATGACCTCTAGCGACGGAAGTTCCGAGCCCAATTTCATGTTAAACAACTAATACTCGGTCCTATTGATTTATTGCCACACCGAAATTCGATTTTGGCTAGCGATAGTTTTATGACTGATTACTAGCCCACTATCGGAGAGCCCCTCAACTATGATAGAATTTTTATTTGTAGAGAGGGACTCGCTTCCTTCTAATTAATCGGTCCATGGGCTGAGGTTGGTGAATTACAGATCAGTGAGTCATGTCCGATGACAGAAGTGAAGATAAGGTAGAGAAAGGGAAAAGCACGCGCTCCGGTCGGCGAACATTTCTGAAGACAGTTGCAATCGGGAGCAGTATAGCATTCGGTGCGGGCCACGTCAGTGCAGCAACTGACGAGGAAGTCACAATCACGGAAGCCCGGGTTCCGATGGAGAGTGGGGCAGACGCAGAGTACGAAGTGGTGGAAAAAGATGTCCCCAAGGACTGGCACGAAGCCGTTACTCACGCGACTGAGGTTCACGACCGGGAGAAGTTCTACCAGCGTGACGATGTGGTAGCTACCCTTGTCAACCCGGACACCTTCGACAACGCCGAGCCTTCAATCGAAGTAGAGGTCAAGGAGAGTGGTTCGTCTAGTAGAGACTCGATCAGTCCCGGAGACGAGCGTTCACTTCCGGACTCCATCGGGGGCGTCCCAGTTGAAAAGAAGAAAGTCGAAGAGACGTCGGATCCTTCGATTACCCCGTCAATTCAGTCCGCTTGCGGCACTGGGGACTACGGTTCTACGCCTCCCGGAGGGGTTGAGTGTAGTGGCAGTAGTCCTGGAACGCTTAGCTCTCCTCTCGTGAAGGACGGGACGATGTACTTCGCGACTTGCTGGCACATCTTCGGCTCAAGTCCCGTTGATGACTCGGCAGAACTCTCCCAAAGTGACGGGAATACCATCGGCAAGGTAACCGACGGCGATTCAACTGATGATTTCGTCGCTTGTGAGCCAGCGAATGGCCATACTCCCACTCGGGAACTCTATGGAACGAACTACAAAATATGGGGCAATTACACGAAGTCTGGCGTGCAAGCACTCGCTGCCGACAACAAGTCGATCACGAAGCAGGGCGTCGGAACCTGTGAAACTAGTGGGGAGGTTCGAGGCGTTGGGACCAACGTGTTCGATGGGTCGACGACAAGACACGAACAGGTCCGGTGGGGAAGCTCGTCTACTCTAGAGGACGGCGATAGTGGGGCCGTTGCTTACCGCCACCATCAGGACGATAAGGTCCTCGCCGTCGCGATGTGTGGGGGCGTCACTAGCCCGTACAACCTCGGGGGCCGGTACGCATTCGGGACCGGGGCCTACCATATCAACCAGGAGTACGGATACGGATGGTGAGAATGACAACGCACCGAAAAAAGTAAACGAGAACCACGCCACCAATATACTGATGTCGCTATTGCCCCCCGATGTGTTTGATTTCGACTCCTCTCAAGGAGGAGCCGTTCGAGTACACGGGTTGGTCGGGGAGCAAGCGGACGAGATCTTTAGCGTTCTTGCAAGCGAGGGTGCGAGAGCGATTCTCAACCAAATTCATCGAGAGCCTTCAACGCCATCTGAGGTGGCAAATCAAGTTGATGTCTCCGTAGAGAACGTCACCCACCATTTAGACAGACTCGGCGACGCCGATTTGATCCAGGTTGCCGGGACCAGGTATTCGGACCGAGGAAAGGAGATGACGGTCTATGCGCCTGGCGACAACCCTCACGTCGTATTCATTGGTACTGATGACCGGCAGCAGAGCTTGTTTGGGTTCATCAAGAACTTCGCAACGGTCAGTACTGTGCTGGTGGGGGTTAGTGTAATCGTACACACCGTGCTCACGCACAGACTTCCGTCCGTATCCAATCTTACTGGTGGTGGCTCAGAGGCACCAGCATACGTGCTCGCTGCGTTTCTTGGGGCCCTCCTTTTCGCCACTACGCTCGCCGTTCACGCCTATGTGAGGGCATCTACAAGGCTGGCTGGACCACCCAGACGTCGTGGTGACTCACAGGGCGTCAACCTTGCGTACCTCTCGAGTGCTGTGTTCACTGTCGCCACGATTGGTTGGGTTCTTCGGCAAGCTCTCGGCTTCACTCAGACAGTCAGCATAACCGAAGCTCTGTCCGTAGTATCGGTTCTGCTGATATTTGTAGTGGCATGGGCCAGTTACAAGCAATCCCCAATCCAAGCGGGCTGGACTATTGCGACAGCAGGGTATCTGGGTATGATTGGGCACCAGATGGCTGTCGTCTTTCGCGGGTTCATCGGCCCACAGTTAGGTGTCTGGGTAGCCTATATTCTGCTTGGGTCAGTCGCAGGCGGGGCAATCGTAGGGACAGTAGGGTACGCCTGTGGGAGAACTGTGAAGCTGTTGTCCGACTGATTTCCCCATTGACATCCTCCCCGCCCTGAAAGGGCGAGGATTCCCACGGTACCGCACCGCTGGGTTGGGATGTTTAAGGTTTGTAGCCACCCCGAAGGACAGCTACTGGCTGTGCCAACCAGCCGTTACTCCTATCCCGGCATGGGATTCGGAGATACTTCTTAGTGCTTACACCCCGAGTTCCGGTACGGAAGAGGGTGTCTTCCACTTGGAATCAGGGAATCCCGATACTGTCCGATTAAGCGGGCGGGCAGGCCGCCTCGGTTGGCTGTTAGTAGGGTGATGAGTTACTTAAAACATCGGTTTGGGTAGTTCGGACGGTATTTGGGGAGAGGTGTCGGATTCATCCCCGCGCTAAAGCACGAGGCTTTCTCCTCATACTTCCGTAAGTCCCTCCGGATTATCGTTACTTGGTGGGGTACTCAGGTTCTATGGCTCTGTTGGCTTGAGAGGTATACCAACGTCGCAATTATAGCTGGGAGTTCGATCGGCTGCGACGCACTTGCTTCTGCGGCACCGCCACTCGTCACGGAAAGCCCAGCAATGCTGAACGTAGTTGCAGCCGCACCTTTGAGGAAGGTGCGCCGAACCGAATCCCGTCCGCGGCCGGTATCTTTGTTTGCTATGAGTCGCACCGGAGAATATGGTTGTCTTATCATCACTCCATGGATTGCAAAAATCCCGTGAAATGACGACCCCTCAAAAGTTGGGAGTTCATCATATCCTTTTCCTATAGCTTGTAATAATAACTTACGCACATTATGAAAACTAGCATATAATCCAAAAGATTTGAGCGGTGATATCTCCCCACAAATCGGTATATTGTTAATGCATAGGCTAATGCGATAATGGTCTTAGTAATCAATGAAGTCATGGACCGCAAAAATAGCAACTCAACATCGCAGAACCGCCGAAGGTTCCTCAAAGCCTCTGGTGCAGCACTAGCAACCGCCGTCGCAGTCCCAGGTGCAACGGCCGCGGAAAGCGGCAGTTCAGCATCGTTCGACCCCTCGAATCGAGATGCAGTCATTGAGTATCTCGAATGGGTTGACGCGCAGGACAACCCGCCCAAGCACCTACGGGAACTGAACGAGGCACGAACGGACGCAGTCGTAGGCGTCATGACGGATGTCACCTGGAGTATCGAGGAGGGAACGACCAACGCCATGCCATCGACCTCTGAGATCAAGGCGACTCCGGACGCCTACATACCCGAAGACTACGAGGCTACCGCTACTGGGAGCGTCGGTGGGACGACAACGGAGTACACCTTCACCCACCGAATCGACTGGTCCTACAACAACAGCGACTACCAAGGCGTGAACTCCACTCTCGACCCTAATGCCAGCGGTCTGCTCGCGGCGTACGTGAGTGGAAGCAAGGAAGTGGACGAGAAAGTACGCGACCCAGCTTCGTTCATCCAGCGCGCAAAGGCCCAGTTCAGACTCCGGGGCGCCGGTAAGACCGTCACATCTGAGGTAGATGTCAGTGGAGACGCGTTGGGCAACGGCGAGACTCTCCTCTCTAACGCACCGCTATAGCCGTCTAAACGGCCCTACGGCCTCAGAAACATTTTCCTCAGAGAAGATACAAGACAGAGTAACTATATGCCACAGAACGTAACAGCGGTTGCGGAGTATCATTTCAATAGAATTGTGCGAAGCCGGGTGCTCTGGCTCCTTAGTCTACCAATTCTACTGGATGGGATAGTAAACGTCACAACAACGCAGACAGCTATGCAGTACCTCGGCAATCTCCGATACATCGCCTCGTTCCAGCGGGGAATTGCTATCTGCATCCCCTTCGCGTGTATCTTCTTTGGGGCTCGCGCCATTGCTGGCGCTCGAGGGGCCGGCCAGCTCCAGACGACAGTGCTACAGCCGGTATCGCGTCTCGACGTGCTGGTGGGCAAAGCGCTTGGTCAAACCGCGGCTCTACTACTCGCGATCTCCGCTGTCGTGTTCGTCGGATATCTCTACGGGACAGTTTCAGGTTTCCGCCCGCCGATTCCGCGGACGCTGGGCTTTGAAATTCTTAGTGGGGTGTACGCTGGAGCACTCACGATTGGGATGATTGGCCTCTCTGCGCTCTTTCAGCGAGCTATTGTCCCCGCGAGCGTCGCGTTTGTCGGGGGGGCTACCTCGTTCCTCTTCTACGAATCTATCGTCGCAGCCCCGTTGAAGCTACTCTACGGGTCCGCCAGTGGTGGCTCTCCCGCTGGAACGGACGGCACTGTCCTGGCTAGTACACAACCTGATGCCCCACTTGGTCTCTTAGCCCTCGTTAGTCGGCTCCCACCTACCAACGCGTACTACGCATTCTCGAACTGGGCATTAGGCCTCCCCAACGCTGACGCGCTCTCCCTACTCATCGTGTTTAACCTACGCCCGGATAGCGTATCCCTTGGCGTAACACCCCTCGGTCCGTTGTTCGGTGACTCAGGGGTCCCACTGTATCTACACCCGATGGCCAGCGTGGTAACGCTGGTCAGCATCTCGCTGGTCGTGTTCGCAGTAGGGTATGCTGTGTTCAAGAGATCCGACCTCCAGCAACTATGACAGACGTTATTACAACCACGAACCTCGAAAAGCAATACAGCAATACGCTGGCGGTAGACAACCTGAACCTCGCCGTTGAGGAAGGAAGTGTGTTTGGGTTTTTAGGGCCGAACGGCAGCGGAAAGTCGACAACGATTGGGATGCTGATGGGCCTCATCCAGCCGACCAGAGGAGAGGCAACAGTCGCAGGGATCAACCCCGAATCAGACCCCGTTTCCGTTCGGTCCCAAACTGGAGTCCTTCCGGAGGGGTTCACACCGTACCCCACACTAACTGGACGAGACCACCTGAAACACGTTGCCGAACTCCGTGGCGCAACTGTCGATGCTGATGATGCGCTCGCCCGAGTGGGCCTTACGGAAGCAAAGGACCGTCAAGCAAGCGGATATTCAAAGGGAATGACCCAGCGGTTGGGGCTGGCGACTGCGCTTATTGGGAACCCAGCAGTGTTGATACTTGACGAACCGTTCGCCGGCCTCGACCCGGATGGCTCACAGATCGTGCGTGAAGTCGTCGAACAGGAACGAGAGCGGGGGACAACGATCCTCTTCTCCAGCCACATTCTCGGCGAGGTTCAGGTTCTTTGCGACCACATCGGAATCCTCTCTGAGGGGCAGCTCCTCACTCGAGGAGAACCTGGGGACCTGCAACGAGAGGCAGGTCTCCGTAGTAAGATACACGTCAGTATCGACGGGGGACAGCAGAAGGTGGCGGAGGCCGCTTCAAACATCTCCTTCGCGGAGGTGGTCTCTACTTCGGACGGTGAAGCCACGCTCACGTACGACAGCGACAACTCTCATTTGGATGTCGTTCGGGCACTGGAAGCAAATGGTGGTGAAGTCACCGACGCTGTGGTTGATGAGCCTACCGTCGAGGACATCTATCGAGCCTTTACGTAACAGGAATTGAAGGCCGGATGTCTGTCAATCGAAGTTCAGATCTGGCACGTCACTGTTGGAGTTGGCTAAGGGAGACGGAACTCGCAACTTGCCTCTGTTGCTTGAAGATAGAGATACAGGAGATAACAATTTGGAGGACATAGTTCGAGATCACAGGGGCTAATATCTCAACGGATTCCCCGTGGAGGGACATCCTCATCGTCATCTTTGACCTCTTCAAAGCCGACGATCCCGGCATTTTCATCGTCTAAAACCTTGTCCCGTTGTACGCGATATAATTCAGCCGTTGCCTTGGCACCCTCCACTACTCTCTCCACATCTACTGGATCCACGTCCTTCAGGGATCTGTAGACCCAAGTGCTCGTTCGCTGGTCTGGCGAGTCGATCTCAATTTGAACCCATGGGTCAATTCCGTACTCGTCCTCCATTTTAGTACGTTCAAACTCGTTCTTTGGAGAATTGAATAGGAACGTAATCTCTCGTCGCCTTCCACTTTCTAATGGGTCACTTGCTTCGGCATCCGTGTCGGCTGCTGGATGAGTGTAAGCAACATGAGTGAACGTGCTTGTATTTCTGGCGAGATCAATAATCTTCATTTCAGCCGTAATGTCGGTTGCCGTGACTTCACCACTATTGGATACTACGAGTGACGTGTTTGTGGTGGGCATAGCCTCCTCCTCTTTGAAGAGAGTGACATTCACGTCCTCAGGTCGGAGAGCAGCATATTCGAACCGTCCTTCAAAGTAAATCATTGTCGCATAGAACACCGTGGCGGCGACGAGAATTTGCTGGTCAAGTCCGGTAGGTGACGATGGAGATGACGATTTGCGCATCGATATTACGAGTACAGCAATCAGTCCAAGCGCGATTAGTGATTTAATGAGGAAGGTGTGTGACGAGATCTTCCCCACCAACAAGGCGCTCTTGAATTGACGGTACATGCGTCGGAGGGTTCCTCGTCGCCATCGCCACCAAGGCGATATTGAAAATTCCGCACCACCGTCCAGAAGGATGATCCGGTCTTGGTACAAACGATATCCGAGACCGAGAATCACCCCAATAGAAAGAAGAGGTATTACCCAGAGAACGGTCGGCGGGATACCTGAAACGCAAACGACTCCATCAGTACAGCCCATTATCACAAACTCCCCTCTCTCACATCTTGAAAGTCGCTGATGGCTAACCCATATTTCGGAGGGTTCTATTGCCCCCTCGATGGGTGAGGGGCTCGCTGTACTGGCGGGTTCCCTGAAGACGGTGAGAACGATGGCAACCAGAGACATCTACGAGACGGGCTTCGACGAAGACGTCCGAACGGAATCGAGTGCGAACCAGTGTCCCGAATGCGACGGTCGGGTCACCACGAACGCGGTCGAGACGGTCTGCGAGGACTGTGGGCTAGTCATCGACGAACAGCGCATCGATCACGGGCCGGAGTGGCGGGCGTACGACGACGAGGAGCGCGAGCGAACGGGCGCCCCACTTACTGCGGCCCGCCACGATCGCGGCCTGTCGACGGAAATCGGTCGCGGCACCGACGCGAAGGGGAACGAGATCTCCGGGCAGAAGCGACGGCGACTCGCGCGGATGCGCCGTGAGCAGACCCGTGGCCGCTGGCGGTCGAAAGCGGAACGGAATCTCGCCCACGGCCTGGGCGAAGTGCGTCGGTTGGCGAGTGCCCTCGAACTCTCCAATTCGGTCCGCGACCAGGCGTGTCAGCTCTTCCGGAGCGCCCAAAACGAGGATCTGCTTCGTGGCAGATCCATCGAGGCCATCGTCGCGGCCAGCGTCTACGGGGCCTGCCGGTGCAACAGCCTCTCGCGGTTAGTGGACGACGTCAGCGAGATGGCCCGCGTCGCAGAGTCACGGGTCACGAGACACGTACAAAACGCTGAACGAAGAGCTGTGCCTCCCCGCTGAGCCCGTCTCCCCCAGCATGTTCGTGCCGCGCCTCGCCTCGGACCTCGAGTGTCCGGACGAGATCCGACAGCGTGCCCGAACCCTCGCGGAGCAAGCCGAGGAGCGGGGCGTCACGACGGGCGTCCATCCGACCGGGTTCGCCGCGGCCTGCCTCTACAAGGCCGGTCGTGAAGAGGGGCGATGGCTGACGCAATCCGAGGCCGCGGACGTGGCCAACGCCTCGAAGGCGACTGTTCGGGCACACCGGGATACGTTGGAGGAACAGGTCGCCTGAGCGATAGGCAGGATCCTCAGAGATGTGCCGACAGTAGAGCTGGCCAATCCGCTAATTCCGTCAGGATAGTACATCAGGCAATGCGACGATCCCTCGCTTCACCACGATTGAGCTACGTTCGTTTCTCACGGACGCCTTCACGCCCACGAGTCATATCCTCACAGTTCAGACACACCTGCGGTTCGTCGACCGAATCCGGCGTGAATACACGAACGTAGACCTCCGTGACATGGCCGCCGCAGTTCTGGCATTCCGCCATACCAGTAGCAGCCAGACCATCGACCATAGGCTTTCTGACAGCGACGACACGAACGAGTAGAGATAGTAAACGGCGTCCGTGATCGCTTCAGACTCAGTCTCGGGAACATCACAAATCAATACTTGTCGCATAGATCGCCTGGCCATGGAGTGACCAATTTGCTACTGTTGAAATCCTATTGATCAGGTATTATGTACGGTGAAACAACCCGTAAGTGAGTGTGCGAACCTCCAATACGAAGGGGTGAGTTCCGCTACAGAGTAGTCAGCACCCCGGACGCTGTTAGTTTGGGGCCATGATGGTCGTCTCTCTCAGGGATGCCCAGAGCAGCCCTATCAGGACGAGGATAACGGCGAGTACTCCAAATCCGACGAATTGCATGGGGGTGAGCAGTGGAAAGTCAAATTCGGGCCCGAGGCGGTGGAACGCGATTCCGGGAACAGCAGTGAGTGCCGCAGTTCGAGCTGTGGTCCGACCCTGCAACGACGTATACGAAACCCCGCCGAGGATTAGCCCATAGATGATGAACGGCAGTTGGTAGAGCCAGTACACGAAGGGGAATCCGCCGCTCGCATACGTAGTGAAGCGATAGTACTGTCCTTCGTAGGCAATCGCATACAGGCCTTGGCCGGGCGCAGCGTAGTCACTGTAGAAGAATCGGTCTGGCCGGTCTTCGTTCCCAAAGACCGTGTAGTGTCCGTCCGGCGATTCGATCGTCCGTCGAACAGCATCTTGCGCGGAGTTCGAGAGACTGTCGTACTGGAGTAGCGGAGTGTCTCCCTGGATGTCGGATTTCTCGATACGCTCAGACGAGAAGGTAGCTTGCTCGCCCCAGTCCGCCATCGTGATGGGGGCACCGACAAGTGAGAACGCGACTAGTAGGGCGAAAAGGGAGAGAATCACTCGACGGTTCATGGGTTGGGCGTCTGGAGGAGGAGATAAATGTCTTGTCTGTACTTACCGAATCGATCACGACATCAAGGCAGATTTTAATCCGGTAATTCGTAGGGGAACAGCCGCTCAGTAGGTGTGCAAACCGCGAAGTTGGGGGACTTATTCAGTTGTTTCGTTAATGATGTGGTGGTGGAACTGGCGGAACAACAGCAGAGCAGATATCGGGAATGTGAGTAGAGTACCAATTCTGCCTAATGCGAATTGAAGGATGACCCCGATAATAATGACCTGAACTGTCCAGATGATTGCTCTGACTTGCCAGCTGATGTATCCGTGGAATATAGTCTCCCGGGATTGCTCTATCGCTTCACCCATTTTCCTTACAAGGAGTTCACAACAACATAAACATAGATTTTGTGACCGCCTGCAGTTGTTGGCACCACGCGTCATCAAGAACCACAGCCAGACCTACAGCGACAGCCCACGAACTCACCATCCCGACTCTCCCCCGATAGAGGGCCGAGGCCACTCGTCTATTCTCGTTCCCACAGTGTCTCGATTCGCTCTTCGACGTAATCGAGGACGAGCTGACAGACGTCACGATGGTCTGGGGGCCACTGTGCGTCCTCTGCGTCGGCACGACTTGCATCCGGCGGCGGATGGAAGTGATCGCGTGCGTTGTGGCTGCTGGGGTGGCGGTCCCAGCGACGCTTCCACACGCTCTCTTGGCGCTCTTCTTGATAGTGGACGGTGAAATCGTCGTTGCGATACCACCGAATCTCAAATCGAGCAGACGCATCGCCCGGGTAGTAATCATCGGCGAGTTCGACACGGAGATACAGCTTCCCCTCCTCGACGAGGGCCACTGATTCGAACATCCGACGGCCAGCGAATCGAGACTGTATCCGCTCTAACACCGCCCGGTCTAGTGGCGCGGGACTCGCGGGGTCGTCGGCCGGCACCATCGTCAGCCGTGCGACGGCGCTGTCGAGCTAGTCGCCTTCTGGCGCGCGCGCTCGTGCAATTGTCGTTCCTCAATCACGGTTGCCCAGTCACCGAGGTCCGCATACACGTCGTCAACGTTCTCGGCGTCGTAGTCGAGGACATCAACGTCAGCGGGCGAGTCAGCGTCGTACTCCTCGCGGTATGCCTCAATTTGGTCGGTGAGGTCCGAAACCCGAGCCTGTAGTTCGTCGACGGTGTGTTCGTTCGCCAGTTCGTTCATTCGCCGCCACTCGAAGTAGTCGTTGTTGCGCTCGTATCGCGCTGGACGGCCGTCGTGGTGGATGACGATGCCGAGATCAGCGTAGAAAGACAGGTGCGTCCGTGCAGACTCTTCGGAGCAGTCTGCACGCTCGGCAATCTCGGCGGCTGTCATCGGCTCCCGCGCATGGAGGACCGCGCCGTACACGCGCTGTTTCGTGTCCTGGCCTTCGAATGGCCGGTCGAATGACGGTGGGCCGTCACGACGAGTGTCGTCGGTCATACTTCGACCAACGGACTAAGCACACATATTTCTTCTTCTAACCAAAATATATACTGCACATTCTCGTGCTGTCGATTGAACGGCCGGGCTTGACCCCGAGGCGGTTCACGGGCGGTTGGGAGTACCCGTCGGGCCGCGATTCTGTAGACGGGACAGTTGGAAAAGGTTCGCCACAAAGCGTGATTGATACGTAGCACTCAACAGAGTCACTATCATAAGGGAATGCAGTGAGTCAGGACGTTATTACCGCTCTCTTCGGCGACCCATTCGCGGTGATGAATACAATCGGGCTGGTTGCGTTCGCCCTCGTCGGGTCATCGAAGGCGATTCGCGAGGAGTTCGACGTGTTCGGAATCGCCATCGTCGGGTTAGCGATGGCGTTTGTCGGTGGCGCGACTCGAGACTTGCTCGTCACGCGAGTGCCATTAGTTCTCCAGTCCCCGATCGAGATCACGCTGGGCCTACTCGGCGTCGGGTTAGCGATCACGCTGAGCGTCGGCTTGGAGTCCCCGGATACTCACCCAGTCGTGCTCGTCGCGGACGCGATCGGCCTCGCCGCCTTCGCTACGACGGGCGCTATCGTCGCCACCGACGTGGGCGTCTCAGCGTTCGGCGTCGTTGCGATTGCGACAATCAACGCCGTCGGCGGCGGTGCGTTCGCGGACATCCTGCTCGACCGAGCCCCGTTCATCCTCTTCGAGGACTTCTACGCGAGTTGTGCCGTCCTCGGTGGCGCGGCATACTGGCTGACCGGCACGATCGGCGCAAATGGCAGCACGGCTGCTGTCGCGTGTGCAGTGGTGACTGTCGGAACACGATTGGTCGCGGTCACGTACGATTGGCATCTCCCGACCGTCCAGCGGTTAGGCCGTCCCCGAGAGTAACCGAATCTCCGGGTGATTTAGGGCCAGAGCCCGCGCGTCTCGTGGGCTTCCGCGATTCGCGAGAGCGCGACGATGTACGCTGCGTCGCGCCACGTCACGTCCCGTGTCTCGAATTCGTTTCGAACGTCCTGCCACGCTTCCAGCATCTCCGTTTCCAGTTCGTCGTTGACGCGTTCGAGCGACCACGCGCGACGATTAATGTCCTGAAGCCACTCGAAGTAGCTCACGGTGACGCCGCCGGCGTTGGCCAAGATATCCGGGATGACGGGGACATCACGCTCGGCGAAAATCGCGCTCGCGGTACTCGTCGTCGGTCCGTTGGCACCCTCGATGATGATGTCGGCCATCACATCGTCGGCGTTCGCTTCCGTCAGGACGTTGCCGATTGCCGCCGGAATGACCACGTCAACATCCAGTTCGAGTAGCTCATCGTTAGTCAGCGTCTCCGGCGCCTCGTGGGTCATCACGGCCTCCGGCTCCTCGTGGTGGGAGGGAATCGCGTGCGTGTCGAGACCGTTGGCGTCGTAGACGCCGCCGTTGACGTCACTCACTGCGACGACATTCGCGCCCCAGCTGTCGAGTAATTTAGCTGCATTCGAGCCGACGCTCCCGAAACCCTGGACCGCGACCGAGGTCTCTTTGATGTCCTTGTCGTAGTAGTCGATCGCTTCGCGAGTGATGATCGCGACGCTCCGCCCGGGCGCTGCATCGCGGCCCTTGCTCCCGCCGACGATCGGGGGTTTCCCGGTGACGACGCCGGGAATCGTTTCGTCTTCCTGCATCGAGTAGGCGTCCATCAGCCACGCCATCGTCTGCGGATCCGTCCCCATGTCGGGTGCCGGGATGTCCGTCGTCGGGCCGATGACGGACCGGATTTCGTCGGTGAAGCGACGCGTCAGCTGTTCTTTCTCGTCTTCGGTAAGGTCCTTGGGGTTGACGGCGATGCCGCCTTTCGCGCCCCCGAAGGGGATGTCCATCACGGCGCACTTCCACGTCATCCACATCCCGAGCCCGACGCATTCCTCGCGTGTCACCTCGGGATGATAGCGGAGGCCACCCTTGAATGGGCCACGGACGCTGTCGTGCTGTGCGCGATACCCAGTGTAGACCTCTACGTCGCCGTTCTCGCGCTCGATTGGAACTGTGACTTCGTGGACTTTCTTGGGGTGTTTGAGTCGCTCGACGACGCTCGGGTCGATGTCGAGATGGTCGGCGGCGTGCTGGAGCTGTCGACGCGCCGTCTGTAGCGCCGACTCCGGTTCGCTCGGGTCGTCGGCTGTCTCGTCGTGGTGGGTCGATGTCGATGGCATTATTCGAGAGGTGTCCGTCGGTTCCGCATGTTGCCAGCGCAGTCGGGGCACTGCCCCGGGTTGTCCTCCGCGAATACGACGTTCCCGCAATCGAAGCACTCGTACGGCGATTCCTCGGCTGAATTCTGGTTGACGTCCCTCATGGATGAGTGAGCGTCCCGTCGGTGGCTGCGGGGTGCTCTACATATGGATAATGAGTGTATAAGGGAATACGCGGTAGTTGAGCACCGAACCACCGGCCGTCGAGTATCGTTTACTATTCAACGTCTCGTGGAGCTGAACCGGGAAGCGCTGCTGGTGGGCAATCACTCAGGGCGAGCGGTGGAGATTAGTCCGCACGTTGAGAGACCACCGGTACGTGCCCGTCGATCAACGCCGCGAAGAGTTTCCGCTGAACGGTCCGGATGTGCTGATAGAACGCCTGCGGCGAGATGTCCAGCGACTCCGCGACGGCTTCACCAGTCACCGACCGCGGCGACTCGAAGAACCCGCTGTAGTACGCCGTCTCCAGGACCTCCAGTTGCCTGTCAGTCAGGCTGTCCAGCACTGACGCGTAAAAGCCGTGTTCGGACGCCTGCTCGCGCGTCTGCTTCGACGTCAGCTCAACGTCCTCGAAGCGCTGGGTGACGAACTGCGTGACGTTTCTGGCCTCAGCGTTCCCAGGGACGTCGATGACGAACTCCGTTCCGGCCTGTGATGCCGTCGCGGTCTGCAGGACAGCACCGTGGTCGGCCAGTTCCGTCGCCAGGAACGGCTCCGCCAACCGGAGCCGCAACACGCCCCCAGTCTCACCACCACGAATCCGCTGGACGTCCTCAATCACGTGGAGGCCAGTTGCCACGTCGACGACCATGTCAAGCGGTGCGTCTTGGACCGTGACGAACACGTAGTTTCCACTAGCAGTCTGCTGGACGCCGCCTTCGTACGTGATCGTACAGTTGGCAGCCCGCGCCAGTTGCGCGAGCACGAACGACGGATCAGTAACCGTGTACTCGACGCGAGTCATCGATGTGGTGAGCAGCGCGCGCTTGCGCTCACTTGCACTAATTGCGGAGGCGATCGTCTCACCGAGCTCCGCGAGCACAGTCTGGATTGTTTCATCGAAGGCGTCCGGTGTCTCCGCGTACACCGTCAGAACGCCATACGAGAGGTCGTTGTACACCAGCGGAATACTCAGCACGGACAAAAGGTCGCGTGAAATCGCGTCCTTGCGCCATGAAGCCGCCCGGAGATCAGCCGCAACGTTCGAGACTAGCGTCACCTCACCAGTCGCCGCAGTCCGACCGGCCGGCTCAACGGCCTCAGCGGCGACCGGGAACGACTGCGTATCAAGATAGCCCTGATCAGCCCCGGCCCACGCTTGGGGGGTCACGACGTCATTCGTGCTATCGAGGGTGCCGATCCAGGCAAACTGAAAGCGTCCATCCGCAGTAAGTCGTTCACAGACCGTGTGGTCGATTTCCTCGCGGGTCTCCGACTGCACGAGCGCCTGGTCAATCTCGCGGATCGTCCCGTTGATCTGGTTGAGCGTGGTAAGTTGGTCGTTCTGTCGCTGAAGTTCCCGGTCCTGCTCGCGAAGCTGGGATTCCCGGTCGACGCGGTCCAACGCTGCTTCCGCCGTCGCCGCGAGCAAGTCCGCAAGTTCCCGCGTCACGTCGTCGAAGGCGCCGACGTCGGTTGATCCGGCGACGAACACGCCGTGGTTTCCGAGTGGAATGTACGCGATGCTCCGGAGGTCAGTCACGGGATTGGCGAGGAGGTCGGCGTCGTGGACGTCGTCGAAGAACCGGGCCTCATTCTCGACGAAGCTGTTACTGGTGAGATCGCGGCCGTCCGCGTGGACGTCCGCAAGGGGGCCGTGGGCGTTCCGCATCGCCTGTGAGTACGCGGTCGGCTGGAGGTGGTTGTCATCGGCATCGAAGAGGTAGACGGCGCTCGCGTCGAGGTTGAGAACGTCGGGGGCATCGTCGACGACGTGTTGGGAAATTTCGTGGTGCGTTTCGGCGTACAAGAAGTCCCGCGCGGTCTCCTGGAGGGTTGCGAGGGCTCGCTCGCGCTGCTTGCGCTTCGTGATGTCACGGCAGCTATACAGCAGCGTGCCGTCCTGAATCGAGACCTCGCGAACGTTCACCAGCAACGTGTGTTCGCGGCCGGCCTTGTCCGTGGCCGTCGTCTCAATGTTCTTCAGGACGCCGTCCTCGGCGAGGTCCTCGCGGTCGAACAAGTCCTCGCCGAGCAAGGCCTCGATCGTACCCAGCTCCCGGATCTCTTCGGCCGTGTACCCGAAGATGAAGTGGACGTTGGGGCAGACGTACGTGTACTCGCCGTCCTCGTCGGTCATGAGGACGGTGTCAGTCATGTTGTTGAGCGTGACGCGGTGGAGTTCCTCTGACTGGCGGAGTTCCCGCTCGAGGTCAACACGCTCGGTGATGTCGACACCGTCGACAATGATCGAGACGAGGTCGCCGCGTTCGTCGGTGACTGGTTGGACGGAGAGCTCCAGTACTCGCTCTCCAGAGACACCGCGCTGAGTGACCACAGCGTGCCCGAACTCGCCGCGGTTGGCTGTCTCGACGAGCCGACGGATGTCAGCGCTCGTCTGACCCTCGTCAGGCCACCAAGGCAGTGTCCAAAATGGGTCGCCAACGACGACGTCGGCGTCTACGTCGATCATGTCGCGTGCCGTCTGGTCGACGCGCTCGAGCGCCCCCTCGGGGTCAAGTACCCACGTCGCTGACCGAGGGTCGTGGAATGCGGCGTCGAACTGTCGCGCCCGCTCGCGCTGTGTCTCCGCCCGTTGGGCGTCCCGCAGTGCCTGCTCGGTTCGCCGCAGGGCGTCGGTGACAGTATCGTCCAGCGGGCCAGTGACCGCAATGTAGTCGGTAACACCGGCTTCGATCGCCGTGCTGGCGATCGACTCGCTCCCGTCGGCCGTCCCTAAGATGATGGGAAGCGTAGCGGTCGTTTCTCGAATGCTGCGAACGAGTTCGATCGCCGTCGCCTCGGGGAGGCGGTAGTCAGTTACGACGCAGTCGACTGCCGTCCGTTGCAGCGTTTCTCGGGTGGCGGCTGCCGTCGAGACGTAATGAACAGCCGCGTCGAACTGTTCGCGGAGGGCGTCAACGTACGAAGCTAGCCACGCTGTGTCGCCCACAGCGACGATCGTCGACGTGCCGAGAATACTCCGGGATTCTGGATTCATGTGTGCGAACTCGGCCCCGATTACGGAACGGGATTTCACGCGCGTGAGGCGGCGATACTATTACCTGTGACTATACACGCAAAACCCCCAGTGTTTACTATTCAACCGCCGGTGATGGTTCGTGTTTCGACATCAGCGACGAATTCGAATCGCTGAAAGTCCGATTTTCGTGGTGGTTATGGGCGAAGACAATCCCGCTGATTTCGCGGAGCGAGCGTGGATGGTTGACGAAGGAAACCGTACTTTTTCGGTGGTGACCGAACCGAAGACGCTGTCGGCGAGGAAGCAATGTGGACCGCCGAGTTGACATCCTCCCCGCGCTGAAGCGCGAGGCTTTCTCCTCGATTCTCCGTAATCGCGGCCGAATTCTCGCCGAGTTCATGCAGTCCGGTACCGACTCCGGAATAGGCCGTAACGATCGTCCCGCGACGAAGGCCCCGACTAGTGTAGAGACGGTCAACAGCCATCTTAACCAACAAAACTACGGAGTCGCGGGTCGTGTTGGTTAACACGAGAATACTCGATGTCTGACGAACCTCCAACCCCGCCAGCGAGCCTGCCGACGGAAATCGTCGACGCGCTCGACGAAGCCACGGCGGAACATCTTCGAGACGCTGCTCGCTACGCCGAGGCGCTGGCCGAGCACAGAGAGCGAGAGGGTCGTGTCGAGGCGGACGCTAACAGCGGCGAGGTGGCGGAGCGGCCAGACGACCGCCCGGACGACATCCCTGCCAAAGCGACAGTCACGATTAAGGAAATCAACGACAATCGCTACTACTACTGGCAGTGGCGGGAGGGAGAGAAGATTCGTTCTCAGTACAAGGGCCCGGTTAACCCGGACGAGTAACCCCCGGCGCAGGACACCCACCCCACGTTTCCGTCGTTTCCCCACGACGGAAGGGAGCCGACGAGGAGAGCTACAGCGACGCAGAATCGAGACCCGCTCGGGCTTGGGGAGAAGACAGGGCCGATTAGTTGGACGTAACGGCCGCCTTCGGACTAGAAGGGTGGTCGTCGCTCCGGTAGTCTTTCATCACGCGTTCCTCCGCCCGGTGGAGGATTTCACTACAGGTGGACTTCGAGATGTCGAGCGCGTCGGCCAAGGCGACGAGCGTGGTCCGTCGAGGGGTGTCGTAGTACCCGCGGTCGATGGCCTCGTCGACTAGCCACTCCTGTCGGTCGGTCAGTAGGGATTCCGACTCGACGCTCTGCTGAATCCGGTCGACATCGTACTCAATGCCGACATCGTCTAAGGTGTGACCGAGGTTCGACAGCGTCTCCGAGGGGATGGTGGCTTCCAGCGTCATCTCGCCGTCGATTATCTCGAACGGCATTTCGAGCGGAACGCCGGAGTCCTGGAGCGAGTTCAGCAGTAGCGGAACCGTCGTCTCGACTTGCATCTCGGTCATTCCGTCGGTGGATTCGAGAACGGTGACGTCGGTGACCGTCTCGTACGCTCGAATCTCCGCACAGACCGCTGCAGGGTCGTTTCCGCGGAGTTCGACTCTTGCGACGCCGCTGTCCTCGTTTGCGGTGGCCGCTAGCACGCGGAATCGCGTGTTCGGATGCGCTCGCGATACCTCGCTGATCCAGACCGCGTCGGGAATCGTGATGGTGAGTTTTGCGTATGGCATGGCGGAAACCGTGGGCAATCTAATTCACGCGTACGGGTGGCTTTGTCTGCCTAAATCGTACATTTTGGCCTAACCTAAAAGTCGTTCGTGTGAACATCTTCGACGGCTGTTGAAGTGTCCCATAGAGCGCTCGGCGGACGAACATCTCCGCCCACACGGCTTAGTTTAGGTTTAGCTAAAATCGAACGAGGATGTCCGGCCGCAACGCCGCTGACACAGACGGACAATCGGAGAACGGGGCCACTCCGCGAGGCCTGCAGCCGCGGGTCGTGCTCGCACTCGTCCTCGTCGCGGCGCTCGGAGGCGCGTGGCTCACTCACCGCGGCCAACCGCTCGCCACGAAGCTACTGCCGTGGGCGACCGCCGTCACTACCGGCGCCCTCGCGGGGGGCGTGTACTGGCGGCTGGTGCTGTTCGACGCGGACGCATTCGACCGGGCGGAGCACCGGCGAGCGGTACGAGCGCGGTGGCGGCGACTCGAAACCGCGCTCGTCTGGGCCGTCACCCTGTCCAGTGGGGCGTACCTCGTCGCGGGGACGACTGCTCCCGTCCCCGGGTTCGGCCGGCCGGTAGTCGTCGCGGGGACGGTCGCGGTGGTCGCCTGCTGGTACGGTCACCGCCGGTTTGGTGATGCGAGAACGAACCACCGGAAGAGAGCGCTGCGAGCCGGCGTCTTCACCGGGTCTGTCGCGGTCATCGCGGGATTCGCGTGGCTGGAAACTGCGACGACCACACTCGACTGGGTGGTCCGGCTCGGGCACGTGGCGGCGCTCGCGGTCTGGCTCGGGGGCGCCGTCTGGCATAACTTCGTCGTCCTTCCGACGATTCGAGCGCACCCGGATGCCGCTGCCGCGGTGAAGTCGCAGGCACACGCGTTCCGCCGTCACCTCCCCGTCGTCATCGTCGTCCTGTTTGCGACTGGCGTCTACCAGACCGGCCGCCTCGTCGGCTACTCGATGACGGCATTGACGGGGACGACGGTGGGCCACGTCGTCACCGGGAAACTCGTCGTCCTCGCTGCGCTGACCGGATTGGTCGCCATCAACGTCAAGAAGAACCCGTAGCCGCCGCGTTCGAGTGTATCGAACAGCCGATAACTGCGCCCTTCGGGCCCACGGAACGCACCACCATGAACGTGACCGTCGACGACCTCCGAGACGCGGCTAGCCGGCTCCGAGACCTGCTAGGCGCCTACGAGCAGTTCGTCGACGGCTGGCCCTACGACCACAGCCCCCTGCCGCATCGCGTCGAGGCGTACCGCTCCGGACGGGACGCGGGTCGGGTGGAGTCGCCGACCGACGTTGGCGCCGCGCTCGCGGCCGACGTCGTGGAACAGTACTACCGCGCCCGCGAGCTGGAGAGCGCGTACGTCCAGCAGACGAGAGCGCGCGGGCGGACGGATTGGACGCGAATCGTCGCGGAAACGGCGCCAGTCCGGCAGGCCGCCCAGCGGGTGCACGCGGCGGGCTATGGAATCGACCGCGAGACCGGCGACCCCGGCTACCTGCTGCCAGCGGAGCTGTGTCCGGCGCGTCGCGTGTCGATGAACGCCGGTTCCTCGCCGGTCGTCTACGAGGACCGGGTCGCCCAGTACCGGGCGGTCACCGACCGGTTCAGCATCTCGCCCGATGTCGTCTACCACCCCGGCTCGGGTCACGACGTCAGCCCGTCGGAGGCCTTCCCGGACAGTCGAGTCGTCTACACCGACGTCGACGCGGCCGCGATGGCGGAGCTACGGCGGGCCAGCTACGACGCCCACGGTGCCGACGCCGTCGGTTACGAGCTCGACGAGCGCGCCGACCTAATCGTGTTCCGGAACGCAGGCCTGTTCGAGGAGGCCGTCGTCGCGACGAACCTGCGACGCGGCGGGTGGGTCGTCGCCAACGACCACCTCGAATCGGCCCGCCACGTCTCGCGGTTGGATGGGGTCGACCTCGTCGCCGTAGTGCCTGCCGAGTGGGACGGAGCCTCGCCGCGGATAGACACGGTCGAATCCCGTGATTCCGAGGTCCCGTCTTCGAGGTCGGAACGTACCGACGCACGGGACGACAGCCGGCGTACGGCCCTTCCACCAGCTGACGAGGTGCCTGCGCCCCTCCGAGCGGGGTCTCCACTCGACCTCTACGTCTTCCGGTACGAGGCGTGACACACCGGGTGCATCGCGGATGACCGCGACGGAGCCACGAGCCGCCGCCCTCGCGTGGCGTCGTCCGGCTCGCGGTGCGATGGCAAAGCTTCGGGGGAAGGTGTTCGCGAACAGCGTCTCCCGGCGTGCGCGTCAGGCACGAATGCAATGTCCAAACACGCGTTCCTGTTGCTCTCACCGCCGGAGACGCCGGGGAAGATTGCGAATCCGCTCGAGTACGCTCGCCAGCTGGACGAAGCCGACCACGAGGTCGCGGTCTACTTCGACGGCGCGGCGACCTACTGGTTCGACGGCATCGACGACCATCCCGCGCCGGCGGTCGAGGCCTACGAGCAGGCCAAAGAGCGCGGCCTGATTGCGGGCGTCTGCGACCACTGCGCGACGTTCAAGGGCGTCGCGGACGCCGTCGAGGCCGCGGGCTTCGAGGTCGAGGGGACCGAGCACGCGCCCGACGTCGCCGCGCTCGTCGAAGACGGATACGAACTCCACACGGTGTGACCAGCAATCCCGACAGCCGGGAGGGGCCCCCTCCTTGAGATAATGCCGCCGGAAGGAAGTGCGGAACATCGCCGTCAACTACGACCCGCTGAATCGGTCCAGCCACGAGGGGTTCACGGTTCGGGGACTACGTCTGTGTTCGGACGTAGTACGGACCGTCCCAGTCGTTGACCCAGTCCGGGGCAGCAGCGTGAGCCTGCAACAGGTTCGCCTCGTAGGACTCGTCCTCGAACACGTCGCCATCGTCGTCCGTTGCATCCTCTCGGGGGACGGTGAACGTCACGGGCTCCCGGTCGCTGGCCGAGGTCAATTGCTTGCGGTCCCAGTCGTGTGCCTCGCCCGGCGAGTCCACCCACTCCTGCGGGTGGAACGTCACGCTAACCTTGTCGTCCGGAGTCGAATCCGACATCGTCACACCGAGGAGTCCGCTTCGCCGCCGTTCGTGGCGGTTGCGTCAGTTTTCCCGATGAGGACCCTGAACTCGCCGGGGTCTTTCGACAAGTACTCCCAGTAAAACTCTGGTCCCGCTTCCGCCTCGAACTGGTGGTAGAGCGGTTTCGGGTCGTGGTCGTTGACGAGCACGAATCCCTCACCGCGTTCGAGGTCGGCGTACGCGTCGTAGATGCGCTCGTGGCGTTCCGCAGGCGGCCGGTCTCGGACGTCCAGCTCGGTGGCGATCGCCGGCGCGTCGGCTTCAGACGACGACACCACTCCGTCGGCGTCAGTCGCCTCCGACGCGTCACCTCCTGCCGAATCTGCCGAGGTCGATTTGGTGATTTGGACGCGACAGCGGCCCGGTTCCGACTCGACGACCTCCCACGTGAACGCGTCGCCGTACTGCTTGCGGAACTCCTGATGGAGCGGCTGCGGTTCGTGCGGCGCGATGAGTTCCATCGTCCCGCCTTCGGGGAGCATCCCGTACCGGTGATGAATCGTCGGGTGGCGTTCCGGCTGGGGAATCTCGCGAACGTCGTAGCGCGTCACGACGTCGTCGTCCTCGTTGCCCTCCGATTCGCCGGTCCGGACCACTTCGACGCGCCACCCATCCTCGCCGCGGCTCAGGTACTCCCAGCCGACCACGTTGCCGTGCATCGACTTGAGCTCGTGGTACAGCGGTTTCGGGTCGTGGTCGTTCACCAGCACGAACCCTTCGTCGGTCTCGAGGTCGCGGAAAATCTCTAAGAGGGCTTCGTGTCGACGCTGGGGTTTCAGGTCGCGGACGTCAATCGCGGGATAGGCACTGTCGAGGTGGCCGTTGACAGTCAACTGTAGTTCCCGGGGGGTCGCATCCGGATGCGCGTACTCCCAGTCGATAGCGCGGTCACGGTCGAGTTGGTAGCGGACCAATTGGGGGTCGACGTCTCTGTCGCTGAGAATTTCGAGTGTGTCACCGGCAGCAGCGTCCTCGATAGCTTGGAATAGCCGAGTTCGAGACCCATCTATCGGCTCCCCGCGTAAATCAACCGTGTCAGTCATCAACTCGAACGTGGGTGTTCTGGGGTAAAACGGCTCGGCCGAAGGGATTTGCCGAGTTACTGAAAAGGTGTTCCGAGAGACCTTTTATCAGCCGTGTTTTGAGAACAGACTGAGCATCCCCGGGTCTGGTTGAATGCGACCGAGTGAACGGTGGACGCGGCCAGCACTCACTGGTAGAAGGTATCAAAACCGCTAATCCCAGTTCTAGCTATTAGTACGTCTGGGGTGGTTGTTCGAGAATTTCGAAGATTTCGCGAGCGCGATACTCCTTGTTGCGGCCGTGCCGGGGCACCTCCTCGAGGACGCCTTCGTCGACGAGCTCGTTGATTGCCCGCGAAGCCGTGGATTGTTCGACGTCGAATAACCGTTGGACGGTCTTGCTCGTGACGTAGGGCTGCTCGAAAAGCGTCACTGCGAGCTGGTTCTTGGTGTACGACTTCCCCCCGTACGCTTGCTCGTATTCGCGGCGAAGGTCCGCGAGCGCGAGCGTCCGTTCTACCGATTCGTGCGCCTGGCGTGCGATTCCTTCGACGAAGAACGAGAGCCAGGCCTCCCACTCACCGTGGAACCGGACGCCCTCCATACGCTCGACATACGCGGTCTTGTTGCGGTTGAAGTACTCGCTGAGGTAGAGGTTGGGCCGTTCGAGGAAGTCGGCGTCGTACAACTGGAGGGTGATGAGGAGCCGGCCGAGTCGACCATTGCCGTCGCCGTACGGGTGAATCGTTTCGAACTGGTAGTGGAACAACGCGATGTCCACGAGCGGGTGGTAGCTGCCACCAGTCCGATAGTAGGTGAACAGCCCGTCCATCAGGTCATCGACCGCGCCCGGAACAGGTGGGAGGAAGTCCCCGAGGTAGTTCGGTTTCATCTTGTACGCGCCGATCGTGTCCGTGTCGACGCGGTCGCCGGGAACGCCAGTGAGGAGGGTTTCGTGGAGGTCGTGGAGCAACTCGACGGTCAACTCCTCGCCGTCATCGACGGCCCCGATGCCCTCCTGGACTGCGGTCTCGTAGTTGAGGACCTCGCGGGTGTCTTTGGTTTCGCCAGCTGCAATAGATTCGCTCGGTTCGTCCCGGCCTTCGTCGAACGTGCGCGTTTCGAGGCTGTACAGCGCGTCGTAGTCGACGTCGGCGCCCTCGATTTCGGCGGACTCCATGGCCTCCTTGCGGAGTAAGGAAGTGTAGAGGACTGGCGGGAAGTCGAGTTCGAGGCTGACGCCGCTGAGTTTGCCTAGCCAGAAGGTCGCGTCGGCGAGCGTCTCGTAGAAGTCGTCGTCGAGCGCGAGGTCCCGGGACGGCGGGAGTGGGTCTGGTTTGTAGTACGACTCGCGGCCGTATGAAATGAGGTCCCCGGGAGCATCGGTATCCAACTCAGTCGACCGCATGTATATATGACCGCTAGAACCCGAGTACTATGAATCTATGGCTATTCTATGAATGGTATTGCCAGATCCGGCTTGTAGAATACATATAGAAGATTCACGTGCATACCACCAGGCTGAATTGACCGACTGAACAGGAGGATTGCGCCTCAAAGACAGCGAGTTCGTGGTCGTACTGGGTTTCCGAGATGAGAACGTCCGACTCCGCAGTGACGCTCCTGGAAGTGCCGGTGCGGACGAAACCGGGCATCTATATCACACGTGAATCCTCGTCGATGGAGAGGGGTGTGAATCGGTCGCAGAAACACATCGATAGAGGTGTGTGGCGGGGTCGGAACACTTCGATAGAGGCGTGTCTTCGCGAACGGTCGTATTGACAGACTACTCACAACGATTCGGCGGGAACCACTCGATTACGCCGGTCGAGCCGGCAAACCTGAACCGGCGTGCAGTCTCGTTTTCGCCGGTTAGGCAAGCTCTACTCGGAAGTCACACTTCGATAGAGGTGTGTGAGGTCGAAAGACAGCGAGAAGTCGACTCGTCGAGGTTCGACCCTGTACTGACCCCGCTGCAGCCGTGTTACGTTCGAACAATCCAATACACATCGATAGAGGGGTGTATGCAGAAATTGCGTTCCACCCCTCAGTGGAAGCCGCGAACAGTCGGATGCAGAATACGAAGTGCTGAGACGAAACCGATGCTCCCCGGGTCCGCTAGGCTTCGTGGCGGACCTGTGCTTTCACGACCGACTGGACTTCCTCCGTCGAGACCATCTCGATGCGGGAGTCCTCGCGCAGCGTCTCCAGAATCGTCTCCGGGCGCTCCCCGAACTGGAACTCAAGGAACATCCCCGAACTCGGGCCGTGGCTGCGGCGCTCGAAGTCCACCAGCGAGTACGTGGTCAGCTCCTTCATCTTGTTCACGTACGTCTCCTGATGGTACTGGTCGGCGTCGATGGACTCCGTGAGATACTGATACACCTGATAGCCGGTCGTACTCCGAGCGGTGCCGCCGTCCGTCTGTGCGGCGACGGACGCCGTCGCGTACAAACAGAGCTTCTTCTGGGTGCTGATGCCCCGGACCACCTCGAGGACGCGGTTCTTCTCGACTTTGTCCTGGGCCATCCGAACGTGTTTCTCGCGGACCTCCGCGTCGCCCTCGCGTTCCGCGAGCTCACCGGCAACCCGCATTAGGTCGATCGCTTTTCGCGCGTCCCCGTGTGTCTGCGCGGCGAACGCCGCCGCCAGCGGAATTACCTCCTCTTTGACGACGCCGTCGTGGAACGCGTCCTGCCGCCGGCGGAGAATCGACTGAAGCTGGTTGGCGTCGTAGTCGTCGAAGTGGACGTCCTCGGGCGTGAACGAACTCAGCGCGCGACTGCCAACGGACTCCATCATCTTCGTGTCGTTGGAGATGGCGACCACGGAGATGTAGGCGGTGAGGTCGTCGCTGGCGCCGGCCCGCGAGAGCTGGTAGAGCAGCCGCGAGAACGCGGGGTCCTGTTTGTCGCGGCGGCCGACGAGCATGTCCAGTTCGTCGAGAACGAAGACGACGGAGTCGAAGTTCTCGTTGACGATGCGGTAGAGTTCGTCCCACTTCTCCTTGGTCGCGACGCCGTGTTTCGGCACTTCGACCTCGACGCCGGCCTCGTCGGCGGCCTGTTGGGCGAGTTCGTAGACGGCGACGCCGAGCGTGTCCAGATCCTGGCAGTTGACTTCGACGGTGCCGAACTGGATGTCCCGGGAGTCGCAGATGCGGCTGATGTTCTTGCAGACGGCTTTCGTGATGAGGGATTTGCCCGTGCCGGAGGGGCCGTAGAGGAAGAGGTTCGGCGGGCGGTTGTCGCCGAGTGCGACGCGAAGCATCTTCGTGACTTCCTGGAGCTGTTCGTCGCGGCCGACGATGCGGTCTTCCTCGACGACGTAGTTCGGGTCTAGCAGCGAGCGGTCGCGGATGAGGCCTTCCTGTTCGTCGAACTCCAGCAGCATGTCCTCGATAGACTGCGAGGGAGCGCCGCTCTCCGCGTCGGTTTCGGTGGCGGTGTCGGATGCGCCTTCGGAAGCAGGAGACCCCGTGGAGAGATCCGTCTGTGTAGATTCGTCTCCGGGCTCCGGGTCGGGAGGGGAGCCGTCGGAGTCGTCGATACCCATGTACGGGCCCATACAGAGCAGGAGTAAAAATGTTCCCCACCCCTATCGAAGTGTGATTCGGGTAGTAAGGTGTTTATTCACGGGTATAGTGTGAGTATCGTTCGTTACGACGAGTATTTCCGGACGCGCCTAACGAAGTGTTTCGGGAAGGACCGTTGACAGGCGCATCGAGAAGTCGTTGGAGAGACACACCCCTCTATCGATGTGTTCGAGCATTCCGGCGTGGGGACGATTCGAGGCGACTCAACCGAATTGAAACCAGAGCTAAGACAGTTCGTGGACACCAATTTCCCGGGATTTTGTAGCGAGAAGAGCTGGAACAGAAAGCCTAAGATTGCGGCAAGTGGTTGATCTTCTCTTCTTCTCTTCTAGCTTTCTAGAACAAACACACACACACACCTCTATCGAAGTGTTCGAAGTATTCAGCAACTGCTGTCATCTGTCCTCTTCTACTACACACAATCGTCAATCAACTCGCGTCGGTGATTCCGTTATCCGTCGTCCTTTGGACCGGCTGAACTGCCCCAACCACTTCTCGTACTGGCTAATTGCTCGTTTCCGCTCGGATTCTCGCTCGCACCACCCTGAACTGAACACATCGATAGAGGGGTGTCTGTCTATCCTCAGTCTGTTTCCTGGAGCCAGACCACTCCCCACATCCTCTCATTATTGCTCGCCCTTTCTCTGCTTGGACTCCTTCGAGGAACACATCGATAGAGGGGTCTCCATCCATCTCTCGACGAATCATACTGACCCACCAAGTCTTAACCAACAACGTCGGCGATATCGTGATTCTGTTGGTTAACACGAGCTCGCAGCAAGGAGTGAATCTGTGGCCTCGTTCCTCCGTTGGTTAAGCAGCCGTGACTTGCTCTCACAACTCGGCTTCTAACGCCTAACTGAAGTTGGGCATCGACACCGACGTCATCATCTCCACACGCTCGTCGAAGAGCAAGCGTAGCCAGAGACACCCCTCAAAGCAGCAAACGGGTCCGTGGCACTACCAACACCTCTTCGACTGGACGGTGATGTTGGACCGCCGGTAATCCGGCAAGCTCTACAAATCGGCAGCGGATATCCCTCATTCAGGAAACGCCTCGTGGCTCTGAATCAGTAGGTCTCGACAGGTAGCCCGTCCACGTCCGCAAAATCCTCGTCGTTGCTGACGACTGGCTCATCAACGGAGAGCGCCGTCGCCGCAACCATTGAGTCCGCACCGTCGAGATTTGTAAGTGAATCCGAGCGAGCGTGCCTTCCTCGAAGTGTCCCCGCTTTCCGAGCGAGTTTGGCGTCCATTTCGACAACGGGGAACGACTGAAGCAGTTTCTCGTACCCGTCTTTGAGTGTGTGCCGTTTCGGCTCAGGAGCTTTCGAGACGCCGTAGTACAGTTCCCACGTGACCATCGCTGGAACACGCGTCGGGGCACTGGTCGCGTCCAGCTCGCCTGCTTTCTGCTTGGCTGCCGGCTTTTGCTCGATGAGATTCCCGAGAAATTCCGTATCCAGAATCACGGGAGTTCCTCATCGAGTTCCTTGCGGTTTGCTTCGTCGTCGGTCTCGAAGTCGGCTTCGAGGGCTTCGGTGTCCCACGCGTCGCTCGCGCCCTCGACATCTTCTGCGAAGTCGAGCAGCCCGTATCCGTCAATCATCCGTTCGAGCGCGTCACTGAATGTCTCCCCCTCGCGTTTCTCATCCTCGACGCGGGCATAGAGCCGTTCACTCACCCGAACTTGCTTCGTCCCCATGGTACGCTGTTGACGCCGTTGACAGATGAAACTGACGGCGCCCGTTCCCTAGTCCGGCACGCCCGTTCTGGACACAGCTGTTGCTGCTGGCATGTGAATCGGTAGTGATCGATCTGAACGTGGGCGCTGTCCAGAAATAGAGTTTCTGGACAACTAGCCGCCCAAACGTATCCGTATGCTCGCACTCAACGACAACGTCGCGACGCTGGCCGTCGACGACCTGCTTGGGAACGATGGATAAAATACGCATTTCACCCCAGCGCCACTTTATGCATATCCTAATACACGGGTAGGTATGGGCGACTACTCGTCGGTGACCGTTGTTGCCGTATTCGGTGTTGTACTCGCGCTCGGCGTGGGAGCCGTTTTTGCGACTGGTGCCGTTAGCGGCGTTGACGGTTTCTTCGGTGAGGATAGTGAACCTCCGGAGTTACTGTCATTTGACACGGCGGCTGTGCAGTGCATCGATGACCCCATCTCGAATAGCTCGACATCAATCATGGTCGGTGACGCAAATACCGAGATTACGTACGCTCGGAACGTCTCGCTCCCTGGTCCTGCCTATGGGGTGGGGAACGCATCGTTCGAACGCGTCAACGAATCCACGTACACACTTGCAGTCCCGGTTGAGGAGCAGGCCAACAGTACTCGTGACTGTCCCGGAGTCGTTCGGTATACTGCGACAGTGCAAATCCCCGCCGGTGAGGACCCGTGGAACATCATCATCAAGCACAACAACAGAACTGAAACCACAATTTACGGGAATTCGTCTTCCACCTTGTTTGGTGGGTCTGCCAGTGCTGGGGGAAGCGCTTCAGCTGACCCACCCCGGAATCAGACAACAGCCAGTACGTAGAATTGCGACGTGACTACTAGTAGACTCCCAGAGAACGATATCCACCGTATCACCGGGGCTTATTGGCGAAATACTGGATGTATCGTGTACCGCCGATTAACTTCTGGCGCGCTTTCTCTTCATCGACGTTTCTGGCGGAACAGCCGCTTAGTAGGTGTGCAAAGGCATCAAGAGCACTCTCGGTATCTGACTTTTCTCTTATCTAGTCGCACAGTTTTATAGGGTCATCTCAACAGAGAGATAGTGATGGAACGACTCGAGGCGCAGTCCGTTCCGGAGACGACGCGCCAAGCGACTGCCGCAGACCTTCGGGCAGAACTCGGGTCGCATGATCTGCCACGTCATCTCGCGCTCTTCTACCGGTCGAACGAAGCCCAGTTAGCTGCCACCACAGCCTTCCTCGTTGAGGGCCTGCAGTCTGGCCACCGTTGTGTCTACCTCCTTGATGTCAATACTGCTGGCGACATCAAATCGGCACTCCGGCGAGCCAATATCGACGTCAAGCAACGTATCGACGCTGGCGACCTCGTCATCCGAGACGCTGAAGAGGTTTACCTCGAATCTGGCTTCGACCCTAGCGAGATGATTACGACGCTCGAGACCGAGGCCAACGCTAGTGTTGCGGACGGCTACGACGGGTTGTGGCTCGCCGGCGAGAACTCGTGGTGCTTCCACACCGACCAGTCGTTCGACCACATCGTTGACTTCGAAGCGGACTTCGATGCCGCCTGCCCGGACCTCCCGGTCACCGCACTCTGCCAGTACGACCTCGACCGCTTCAACGGGACGTCGGCAGCGAAAGCCCTCCGCACCCACGAACAGATCATCTACCGCAATCAACTCTGCAAGAACCCCTTCTACATCCCACCCGAGGACTATCGTTCGACCGATAGCTCGGAGTTGAATGCGCAACTGATGCTGGAGCAAGCGTATTCGCTGACGAACGCCCGCCGCGACATCGACAAACGCGAACAGCGGCTAGGTATCGTCAACCGCGTGCTCCGGCACAACATCCGCAACGACCTGAACCTCGTGAAGGGAACGCTCGAGCTGGTCGACGAAACGGAGTCGTTATCCGCCGAAAGCCACCAACGACTGGCGATTGCCATTGAGCATGCTGAGTCGGTCATCGAGATGGCGGAAAAAGCCCGCTACGTTCAACAAACGACCGGCGATACAACGGTCGAACCACAGCAGCTTGCCCCACTTCTCAAGACGGCTATCGAAGAGGCGACAGCCGACTATGATAGTGCCGACATCCAGTTTTCCGGGGCTGACGGCGTGACGGTGCTAGCTGATGAGAATCTCGACGTGGCGTTACGTGAAGCCATCGAGAATGGGATTATCCACCAGGAAACGGATTCTCCGACGGTTATCGTCTCTGTTTCGACGCCGAACGAGGACACGGTCGAGATCGAGATTCGGAATGAAGGCTCGATTCCGGACTTGGAACAGTCCACGTTGGAGAAGGGAGCGGAGACCCCGTTAGCGCATTCGAGTGGGCTTGGCCTCTGGCTCATCAAATGGATCGTCGAGAACGCGCACGGATCGATCGACTTCCCAGACTCGAACGCAGATGAGGCGCGCCTACAAATCGAATTATACCGTGTTCCGTCTTAGGGTAAGTTGGGACGGACAGTCTGGACGCACGTTAGGACGAAGACCGACTTTCGCTCCTTCAAAACCGTAGATTCTGATGCTGTCCACTCAGTCGGTTGCTGTACTTACGGCAGCCGTTGGGACTGGCTGGCACGTAGTTCACCAGCAACTGATGATAGGTCGTGCGTGTCAGCTAGTGTTCGGAGGACCGGAACCCGTTCGCCGAGTTCGGCTGGCGTGTGACTGTCCGACCCGAACACAAACTGGATACCGTATTCGGTGAACAGATCAAGCATCCCCGGGTCTGGATGGACGCGGCCGAGTGAGCGGTGGACGCGGCCGGCATTCACTTCGGGAATCGTCTCGGAATCGGTGAGCGCTCGCACGACACGCTCGTAATCCCCGCGCGTGGTGTGTCGTCGTAACGCGGGAATTCGTTCGGGAAGGTCGAGATGCCCCACGACATCGAACAGCTCAGATTCGATGAGCGCAACGACTGCATCATAGTAGCGTTCGGCTGCGGCCCGGCATTGTTGTGCGTCCGCGGCCGCGTACTGCGTCGCGCTGGTGTAGTTGTACTGGCCAGCAAAGTGGACGCTCCCAATCGTGTACGCGAAGTCCGCAGTCTCCAAAAAGGCCGCAATCTCCGATTCGGTTCCTTCGACGTAGCTCACCTCGGCCGCGTCGTATAGTCGAATGTCGGTCGCGTCGCGGGCGGCGTCGATGTCCTCACGGCGCTGCTGATAGGTCTCCACGAGATCGTACTTCGCACGGCGGCCGAATTCGTCGTCAGTGACGATGCAGTGATCGGTCAGGCCCAAGGCACTCAGACCTGCGTCTTCAGCCGCCGTAATCATCTCCTCGAGGGGCGACCCGTCCGAGTAAGTGGTGTGCGTGTGGACGTCAGTCTGCATCAGGTCTCCGCCCCGTCACTGACGTCGAAGAGCCGCTGGCCCTTCAGTTTCGGCACTACGTCGCGGCTATCGAAGTCCAGCGCGTACTCGTAGAGGTCCGTGCGCTTGACCTGTGGCTTGTCCTCGTACTTCGGTCCCTTGCCGAACTTGACGACCTCCTGGTAGACATCGCGTTGCTCCGGCGTCAGCGGCTTCCCATGCAGGTGGCGGGCGATATACAGTGCGCCGACGAGGTCTTCCGGGGACGGCTTTCCCTTCGACCCCGCCGCGACGAAGTACGTCTCGCGGTCGTCATCTGCTAGATGGTCGGCAACTGCTTTCCCGTTGGTTAGTCCGCCGACGTAGACATCAACGTCGTCACCGCCGGCCAGACGAAGGTCCGTAACCGCGTTCCCGCCGTTCGTCGACGTCATCGCCGTCGGTCGCCCATCGACGTCGATGTCCTGCACGAAACTCGGCGAGTTGAAGAAGTCGTAGCCTTCCTCGCCCTCGTAGTTCGGGCCGGAGCTGCCGCCGATTTTCGCGTCCGGGTGCTCGGACTTGAACGCCGGTTCGTTCCCGCGCTGCTCGGTGATGTAGATGTACTCGGTCCCGTTCGCGAACAGTTCCGGCACCGTCGTCGAAAACTGTGCAACGTCGACGACGACGTAGTTCCCCGGTTCGGGGTTGTCGGGAATCCTCGCGCGCCCCGGAATCATCGTCTCCAACAGCGTCGACTCCAGCGTGTCGCCCGTGACCAGACTCATATAACGCCCTCACTCCGGCACCCCAAAAAGACCGCTAAGAGCCCTATACAGTCGACTTCTTACATATGTAGTCCGCAATAGTCCACCCGGTAGTCACACAGACCGTGGCCGAAATAATCGACAAGCGAACACGAGAGTCGCCACGTCGGGACGGTGCTCGTTCACGTCCTCGAAAGAATGGTCACCCCAGCAGTGCGAGTGCGGCGACGACGGCGAGCGAGCCGGCGAAAAACCCCACGTCGACGGGGCGGATCTGCATGTCCGCAAGTCGAAGTTCGGTGCTCGCCTCGTCGTGCAACGAGTGCGAGAATCCGCGGGCTTCCATCGCCTCAACGGTGACGCGACTGCGCTTGGCGACGTTGAAAATCATCGGGTAGAACGCACGCATCGACAACTTCAGCAGGTAGGCGTAGTGCCGCCAGCGGAACCAGCCGGGTGACTCGGGGGCGGAACTCCGTAACCGAAACGAGTTCACGAGGTCGTGGTACTCCTCGAACAGCACTGGCAGCATCCGGTAGCCGTACGTGATGAGGAACGTGAACTGGCGTGGAATCCCGAGACTCCGCAACCCTTGGGCGAGCGTCTTCGGCCCCATGCTTGAGAACACGGCGAGACTCGACACGGAGATGATTGTCAGCTTCAGCGTGAACGGGACCAGCGCTCGGACTGCCGCAACAGGGTCACCCGTGAAGACGGTGACGGCGGCGTAGGACGCCAGCGTCGACGCTACAGTGAACGCCATTAGGCCGACGAGGAAGAGACTGACCCGCGACAGCACCGCCAGCACCGACACGAACGCCAGGAGGCCGAGGAGGACCGTGGTGTCGTAGAACAGCCACGGCACGAACAGGAAGACGACGTACCACAGCAACAGCACTCGAGGGTCAAGGCGGTGAAGGAACGAACCCTCATTCTCGTAGGCCGTGCGCAGTAGGTCGGCTTTGATTGCCTCAACGGACGTCGCATCGCGGAGTGCGTCGAGCGCCGCCATCACTGCTCCCCCACAGTTGACTCCGTCGACGACCCGGTCGTGTCGAATCGGTCCGCGAACGCCTTGACGGTCAGTGGCGCCGGGTGAAGACCGAGTTCTCGCCCAAGCCGGACTACCTGCGGCGGGCGGAGGTTCGCCCGTTCGAGCACATCGAGGTCGGCAAACACCTCCGCTGGCGGGCCATCAGCGATAACGGCGCCGTCGTCGAGCACAACAACGCGAGTCGCCCACGACGCCGCGAGTTCAAGGCCGTGCGTCGCAATTACGACCGTTTCCACGCGTTCCCCGGCCCGGTCGATCGTGCGGCCGACCTCCTCGCGGCTGGCAAGGTCGAGGCTCCCTGTCGGCTCGTCGAGCAGGACAATCGACGGGTCGGTCGCCAGCCCGATTGCCAGCGACGCCCGTCGCTGTTGGCCGACGCTGAGCAGCCTGCCATCCCGGTCCTGGAGCGGTTCCAGGTCGAGGAATTCGATGACGTCGTCGACGCGCTGCTCGACGTTTGAGTACTCCCTGTCGTCGAGGTAGTGGGCAACGTCGGCCCGGACGCTGTCGTCGATGAACATCTCCTCGGGGTTCTGCTTGACGTAGACGACCTCCTCGGCCAGCTGCTCGGGGAGTACGCCCGTCGTATCCGTGCCGTCAACGGTCACCGTCCCGTTGTCAGGGGTCTCGAGACCGGTCACCAGTTGCATCAACGTGGACTTGCCGGCGCCGTTGCTACCGACTAGCACCACTCGCTCGTCGGCGTACACGTCCAAGGAGAGGCCATCAAGAACGTCTTTCGTCCCGCTTCGGAGCGTGTCGTAGGAGTGTGAGACATCGTCGAAGGAGACGACTGGCTCCCCAGAGGAGGCCGGCTCCGCCGCGCCGTCAGTTCGAACCCCGTCAAAGTCGTAATCGGTGAATCGGTCGACGCCATCCACGAGCGTCACCGGGAGTTGGCTTTCGTCGTCGAAGATGTGATCGGCGATGCGAGTGACCTGTGGCGGATGGACGTTCTGGGCGCGCAACGCGTCGAGCTGGTTGAGCGCCGATTCGACGGGCAACTTCCAGCTGACGACGCCGTCCTCGACGAGCACTACGCTGTCACAGTAGTCGGCGACGAACTCCGTCTGGTGCTCTATCGTCACGATGGTCTTCCCGTAATCCTCGTTGAGCGCGGCGAGTTGGTCGTAGGTCTCGCGGGCGTTGACGGGGTCCAGTTGGGCCGCCGGTTCGTCGACGACGAGGATATCGGGGTCCAGTGACAGTGCCGCCGCCAGTGCGACGAGGTGTTTCTGTCCGCCGGACAGCTCCCAGACGAACCGGTCCTCCAGTCCGTCCAGGTCGAGCAGGTCGAGGGTGCGGTGGACGCGTTCGCGGTAGTCCTCGTGGCCGTAGTTCATCGGCGCGAACGCGACTTCCTCGAAGACGGTCGGGCTGACGAGTTGGTTGTCGAACTCCTGGAACACGTAGCCGACGTGCTGGGAGAGCTCCGCGACGGAACTCGCTGCGACGTCGTGCCCGGCGACGGTCACGGTTCCCTGCATGTCGCCCTCGTAGAAGTGCGGGATGATGCCGTTGAACGACTTGCACAGTGTCGTCTTGCCGGAGCCGTTCCCGCCGATAACGGCGACGAACTCACCGGGTTCGATGGTCAGGTCCGCGCCGGCCAGCACAGCGTCGTCGGTGCCGGGGTACTGGAACTGCAGTCCGTCGACGTCGATGCGGGAGGTGTGGGAGGCAGACATCGGCTCACGCCGTCTTGGTCGCTCGGTACCAGATTGCGGCGGCGACGACCGCGGACGCCACAATTGGGACCACGATGTAGCTCTGGCCGTACACGCCGAGGAACTCCGGCTCCCAGACAACGTTGACGGCGCCGCCGACTTCGCTGGCCGCCTCAGCGGCGAACGCAATCGGGAACGCGACCAGCACCGCTGCGAGCGCCTTCAGCGAGAAGCCGCGCAGCATCGATGCGCCGCGCTCGCCCTCAAACGGCTCCATGCCGAGCAGCGGCTCGACTTTGCCGTGGAGCTTGGGGTAGAGGTACAGCGCGGGAATCACGCCGAAGATGACGCCCGTGATGAGCATCTGGGTGAGGAAGTCGACGCCTTCGAGCACGATGATGCTCTCCGGGAGGCCGGGTACGGCTTCCAGTTCTTCGACGCCGATGTAGACTTTCCCGATGTCGATGAACGTGGCGGCGAACTCTTCGAGCGCTTCAGCGAGGAAGACAACGATGGCGAGTTGCGTGGTGTTTTCCGGGTCTTGGAGGAGTTTCGCGGCGAAGTAGTAACAGACGGGGATGAGCAGGAGTCCCTCCATGGCGCCAAGCCCATCGAACTCGCCAAGCAGGATTTCACCGAATACGATTTCACCGACAGGAACTGCGAGTGCCGCCCAGTAAGTCCGGAAGAGCAACACCAGCACGATTGGGATGAAGATGAACCCGCCCACGCCCAGTTCGAGCGGCCCGACGGTGAACTCGGGCATGATCTCCGTAAACGCGTTCTGTAATCCAGTGAGGGACATGACGAGGATGAACACCATCATGTCCTGTTTCCCGAACGAGAATCGACTCTCTGTGTCAGCCGACAGTGTACTCATGTTACACCCGAACGCAGACCAAACCCATATTTGAAATATTATAATAGATATATTTGACGCTCTGAGGAGCCCATGCCAGCATATACGCCTATATACTAGTCACCCAGATTATCATACCAGTAGTTGAAAACACGGAATTTTTTATTCAGTAATTTCCGGGTAAGTAGGCGTGGAACGGCATGTGGTGCCGTCCACGGCAAATACAGAAATCGTATTTGCAACAACTGATACTATGGAACGAAACACCAGCATTGGTTCCAAGCACTCACCACATTCGTTCACCCGGGGATGTTCACTCAGTAACCTGTCCGCAGTGGACGCATATCGTCTCAGGGGCTTCGGTAAGCTAACCCACCCCTAAAGGGGTGGGCTTTCAGCGTGGACTCCCGCTCTGGCCGAATCTTCGGCAGGAGGGTCATACGCTCCGTTCGCGTTCAGCGTCCCGCTGTTCAAGCGCACGCCTACGGGTGCGCCTCCACCGGAGCCAGTTTGGTTCCGGCGGAGATACCGCAAGCCGATGTTCTTGGCGGCGTTGTAGTCGGCGTGGTTCTCGTAGCTGCACTTCAGGCACTCGAAGTCCTCTCTGTCGCGGTTGTCCGGGTGTGTGAACCCACATGTCGAACATCGCCGTGACGTGTTCTCCGGGTCAACCTGTGCTACGTTGATACCGTACTCTGCGGCTTTGTATTCGACGTACTCGTACAGGCGGTTGAACGCCCATTTGTGCCCCCACGATGCGCCGGTTCGCTCACGAATATCGGTCAAGTTCTCGAACGCAATCACCGAACAGCCGTGGGTGCGGGCTTCAGCCACCAAATCGTTCGAGATACGGTGGAGCGTGATCGTGAACCGACCTTCCTCTTTGCGTCCGACCGATTGGATGTTCTCGTGCGCCCACCGTGTCCCGCACTGTTGGAGCGACCCACGACGGGTCTCGTATTCGCGCCGCCAGTGGTCGAACTCGTCACCAGTCCAGAACGAGCCAGTTGAGGTAACTGCAAGATTCGTCACGCCGAGGTCGACCCCAAGAACCGTTCCGTTCTCGGTAGCTTGTTCCGGCGTATCAGACTCCACATCCGTCTTGCAGTGGATGTGGAGCATCCAGTTGCCGTTACTGTAGTGCAGTTCTGCCCCTGTGGTTTCGTACTCGTCGGAAAAGAAATACTCGGCGTGGGGCGTGTCTCGCTCCTCGTCTGGAAGGACGTAATCGGCTTCGATGCGACCGTCAACTGTTGCTAGCGACACGTACTCGTCGTGGAAGGTGGCGGTGCGGTGGTCGTAGACGAGGTGAGGGCTAGTGAAGTGAGGCATCGATCCCTTCTTGCCCTGTTTCCACTTCTCGACCACGCTCTTGCAGGCTTCGGCGGCCTTGTTGCGGGCGGCTTGGACGTGGTTGCTGTGTAACGCTGTCTCGTCGCGCACGTCCTCGTAGGTGTCGTCATGGAGCGTGGTCTTGCTCGTGGTGACGTATTCACCGTCGAACGCGTGGCGTGTCACGTAGTTGGCGGCCCACAGAAATTCGTCGACGGTGTCTTCGAGGAGTGCGGCGCTGTGGCTGTCCACGTTGAGTGCAATGGGGACAGTACGCCGCTTCTCCATACATCATATGTAATCTTGGTGATTAAAAAGTATTGGGGAGTCGGCCCTGCCGTAGTCGGTGGTTGGATACACGGAGCGTACGCGCTTCCTCCCACCCCTAAAGGGGTGGGTTTCCGCGCTGTACCACTACGAGTGATTAGCCACGGAACAGCATCGTCCCGCTGGCCACACTGACTCGGGAGAGCGTATTCCCAGCGACGCGGAGACACGACGATTCTTCATCGACCCCCGGGGGTTCAGGGAGTATTGAGGGTCGACGGAAACACCGAAGTATATCTGGGCTGTAGCACCGCTGAATGCCCCTAATCGGGCATGGTTACAGCAGAACGCTAGTGCGGTTGAAGCTACCCGCTCCCGCACCATAGTGGTTTGTTGGAGGTTACAGCAGAACGCTAGTGCGGTTGAAGCCCGCGACGGGTCGGACAACCCAGTGAACTGGGTGGTTACAGCAGAACGCTAGTGCGGTTGAAGCGGCCAACGCTTGAACGTCGCAGAGACGTGTGAGAAGTTACAGCAGAACGCTAGTGCGGTTGAAGCCAGCCGCACTCCGAGGAAGCGGTCGTCGAGTGCGTGTGTTACAGCAGAACGCTAGTGCGGTTGAAGCACGCCGGGAATGTCGGAGACGACGCGGCAGATGCGGGTTACAGCAGAACGCTAGTGCGGTTGAAGCAGGATACGACGAAGGAGATTCGGAAGTCGCTGGACACGTTACAGCAGAACGCTAGTGCGGTTGAAGCCGCTCAACGCGGTTCCGGTTGATGTACCGTGCGTAGTTACAGCAGAACGCTAGTGCGGTTGAAGCACGAACAACAGCGAGGCCGTCGACGAGTTCATGGAGTTACAGCAGAACGCTAGTGCGGTTGAAGCGCGAGGCGCGCGAAGAACTCGAAGAGCGGTGGGGATTGTTACAGCAGAACGCTAGTGCGGTTGAAGCTCGTCGCCGTCGTCGTCGCGGGCGACGAACTCGAGTTACAGCAGAACGCTAGTGCGGTTGAAGCGACATCCTCGACGAGGACCTCGCCGAATCCACGCGTTACAGCAGAACGCTAGTGCGGTTGAAGCGACGTGATTCGGCGGCATCAGGATGGCTTCGCCGGCCGTTACAGCAGAACGCTAGTGCGGTTGAAGCACGGCAGTCCAGTAGTGGCTAGCCGTTTCGCTGGCGTTACAGCAGAACGCTAGTGCGGTTGAAGCAACGCTGGCGGTATCCGACGCGGACGCCTCCGCAGTTACAGCAGAACGCTAGTGCGGTTGAAGCCTATCCGAGGCTGGCGTTCGTGAGGGAGTCGTTGTGGTTACAGCAGAACGCTAGTGCGGTTGAAGCAGCGCGCGGGCGGTGACGCGGTGACGAAGACCGTCTCGTTACAGCAGAACGCTAGTGCGGTTGAAGCACGGAACCGAACGACTCCGGGCAACCGTCGCTTGAACTGTTACAGCAGAACGCTAGTGCGGTTGAAGCCCGTGTGACTGAGCGCGTAGGAGACGACGCCCGGTTACAGCAGAACGCTAGTGCGGTTGAAGCCGCGACCTACTACAAGCCGAATGGGTCGCGGCGAAGTTACAGCAGAACGCTAGTGCGGTTGAAGCGGTTCGGCCGGGGCGACGTCGACGTCACCGTGCCCACGTTACAGCAGAACGCTAGTGCGGTTGAAGCAACGGCTGGTCGGGTGTTGTGGACACTGACGAGGGTAGTTACAGCAGAACGCTAGTGCGGTTGAAGCGGGAATCACGCCGTCCTCGATGTCGACCGCGAGGTTACAGCAGAACGCTAGTGCGGTTGAAGCGGCCCGGGGACGCTCCGGGCGGCTCGCGAGGCGTGGGAGGGAGACTCGTTACAGCAGAACGCTAGTGCGGTTGAAGCAGGACCTGCCCGCTGGACACGCGCAGCGGCCCCTGTTACAGCAGAACGCTAGTGCGGTTGAAGCAGGAGATGCGTGGGACGCGTGTTGAGTTCCGTGGGCGTTACAGCAGAACGCTAGTGCGGTTGAAGCGACTCCTCGAATATCCACTCGGCGCTCTACCAGAGGTTACAGCAGAACGCTAGTGCGGTTGAAGCAACCCAACGCTCTCAGAGTATTGGAGTTCCCAAATCAGTTACAGCAGAACGCTAGTGCGGTTGAAGCGCGTCGCCGAGCTGGCTCATGCGCTGCTCGACGTCGTTACAGCAGAACGCTAGTGCGGTTGAAGCGGTCGAACGTGAATGGTATCGGTGAAACGGACTGTAGTTACAGCAGAACGCTAGTGCGGTTGAAGCCGGAAGCAACAGGTGAAATCGGAGTACCAGCAACTCGTTACAGCAGAACGCTAGTGCGGTTGAAGCAACCTCTACCTAACCGTATACGCGGACACCCCTTGTTACAGCAGAACGCTAGTGCGGTTGAAGCGTAGCCCTCGCCCGACGCGCGGAGCTGGGGCGCGTCGAGTTACAGCAGAACGCTAGTGCGGTTGAAGCGATGACGTCGGAGGTATATTGCGGCGTGTCCGCGGTTACAGCAGAACGCTAGTGCGGTTGAAGCGGGAGGTCGGGGCCGACCGTCTCGAAGGCCATCGCGTTACAGCAGAACGCTAGTGCGGTTGAAGCGGGAGGACGCCATCCGGCGCGATCTGGACGTCCGGCGGTTACAGCAGAACGCTAGTGCGGTTGAAGCGGGATGAGGTTGAAGTCCGAGAACCACTGCCTCGCCTCGTTACAGCAGAACGCTAGTGCGGTTGAAGCGAGGTATACGCGCTCAAGGGCAGGCTCGATGGCGGTGTTACAGCAGAACGCTAGTGCGGTTGAAGCGCCGCGATGATGCGCGCCGTCCTCAGTCCGGCGCGTGTTACAGCAGAACGCTAGTGCGGTTGAAGCGCGTTACGGCAGACGATGGGGAAAACGAAATCGAAGGTTACAGCAGAACGCTAGTGCGGTTGAAGCATGGCTACGGTCGAGCGACGCCCAGGAGAACCGCAGTTACAGCAGAACGCTAGTGCGGTTGAAGCCTGTACCGACTAAAAACATCCGGCTATAATCAGCCGTTACAGCAGAACGCTAGTGCGGTTGAAGCAAGTACCTGCCTGCGAAGCCGGAAACCATCGGCGTGTTACAGCAGAACGCTAGTGCGGTTGAAGCTTCTCCGAAGGTAGGACTAAGGGGCTCGGTCGTGGCGTTACAGCAGAACGCTAGTGCGGTTGAAGCTACCCTTTACCGCGCATTGAATGAACTCGAGGAGCGTTACAGCAGAACGCTAGTGCGGTTGAAGCGAGAGTGAGTCTACGGAGCTGCCGGAGTTCGCCGCGTTACAGCAGAACGCTAGTGCGGTTGAAGCTGCAGCCGCGTCCAGCTCGCGGAACGAGAACGACGTGTTACAGCAGAACGCTAGTGCGGTTGAAGCACCCAGGATTCGGAGCTGTGGCAGATCTCTCCGGCGCGGTTACAGCAGAACGCTAGTGCGGTTGAAGCTATCAGCTCGTCGACGGCGAAGCACACCAGATCGAGTTACAGCAGAACGCTAGTGCGGTTGAAGCGATTATGACCCTACGCGGGTTATGATTCGCGTTAGTTACAGCAGAACGCTAGTGCGGTTGAAGAGCGGACCTCGAAAGCCGCAACGGCGCCCGCTGGCAGTTACAGCAGAACGCTAGTGCGGTTGAAGCATATTCGGGGATGATAGGCAGCACATCCAGCAGTTGTTACAGCAGAACGCTAGTGCGGTTGAAGCGCCCCGAACTTCGAGGCTGCGGGCGACCGCGACCGTTACAGCAGAACGCTAGTGCGGTTGAAGCCGCGGGTGGGACAGCGCCGACAAGCAGGCAACTGTGTTACAGCAGAACGCTAGTGCGGTTGAAGCCGCGTTCGCGCGCAGAACTCGCATGGGGAGTCACGTTACAGCAGAACGCTAGTGCGGTTGAAGCCCGAACCCGTATTCGCGGCCTGAGCGGCCGGCGGCAGTTACAGCAGAACGCTAGTGCGGTTGAAGCCCGAGGTCCGCACGCTCGCCCACTTCCAGCACCGTTACAGCAGAACGCTAGTGCGGTTGAAGCGGATGCTGTGACGGGCTGGGGGGCGGCGGTTGCTGGGTTACAGCAGAACGCTAGAGCGGTTGCAGATTCAGGATACTGCTGTCGACGGGGGCCGAGCGAGACGCAGCAAACGCGTAGCGGACTGGTTTTGCTTGGGTCGGTGCTATCCATTTTCGCCCCCAGTATTAACCAACACTAGCCGAATATTGCGGTAGATGTTGGTTAAGTCCGTGTTAGCGGAGTGACTGCGAGCTATTTGAGCTTCTCCAGTCGTTTGAACAAGACACACTGAGGACACGTGTCTCCACGAATCAACGTTTGAACGAATTCCCCCTCCAATCTTTCCAACGGCTCGTTCACACAGGATCGGTCTCGTGTGACATTAGGGAAACTCGGTCTCTTAGCGTGCAACCCCCCGTGATTTGTGGAGCGTGGGCTAACAGTTTCGCTTAAAGAACCGAAGCCACACAGGAGAGAAAAATTAGGTGTGAACGCTAAAGGTTGGAGAATCGACTACGTAGGGCTTCGTATGCGCTACCCAACGGTCCGCGACTTCCTTCGACGAATTTTCCGGATTCGTCGCGGTCTAAGCGCTCCCCGGAATTTTCGTGGTTGTAGCGATTGCCCATTATCCTACCGTAACCGACAGCGGCGTTTCGTATAGAAGTGACGCTTGAGACGATTGGCTTGCCCCATTTGTACTGCGTCCGAAGTCAGGAACCGACCCCTAAAGGGGTGGGCTTGTCAGTGGACTCCCGCTCTGGCCACGAACCGTGGCAGGCGTGAACTCGCCATTCGCGTTCAGCGTCCCTGACTTCAGGGCCACCTGACAGTCGGCCCGTCCAGCACCAGACGTGAGCCAGTGCTGGACAAGACGCCACCCAATATTTAGAAGAATTCGTCGAGGCTTCCTTGATCTTCGTCGCCGCCACTCTGGTCGGTAATTAGCGACTCGATGTCCAGAATCGCTGGCATGTGGCCGGGTGTGAACTCGATTTCGCGGTTCTCTACGCGATCACATGCGCCGAGGTCGTCGAGCAGGTCGAATGCTGATTTCACGCGCCCGGGTTCGAGATCTCGATAGTTGAAGTGCGTCCGCAGCTCGCTCACTCCGACTGTAACCGGCTCGGATACAGCCCGTTCGCCCCACACGCGACAGATGGTAACTGCGATGCTCTCGATCTCCAGCCCGTCTGTCATCGTCACCGTCACTCGCGGCGTTTCAGCCATCTCAATCCCGGCCGATAACCACTCCTGCAGGTAGTTTGAGCCGAACTCTCCCGCGAGCACCTGCAGCGTCTGCTGGCCTTCTCGCCCAAGAACAGGGCAGTATTCCTCCAGTTCCTCTAATTGCTCTCGACAATCCTCCCACTTGTTCCGGCAGTCATCTACGTACTCGCTGTCCAACTCGTCGTAGTAGATCAACGGCTCCGTAGAGAATACGTCTCCTGAGAAGCCAAACCGGCCGTCAACGTCTATCTTGTCGATGTACTCCTCCGCAGCATCGATGGAGACTGAGTCCAGTCGCTTCGCCTGCTTAACGTCCCGCGGCTCGATGTTGTTTCCCTGTTTCACTTCGGCCAGAATGAGCGTCTCTCCGTCGTATAGGGAGAAGTCAGGCTCAACTGCAGTCTCGGTGAAGCTGTTGTCGATCGTCGGAAAGAAGTTCGTGAGTCGGTAGCCTTCGTCCAAGAAGCCACGGTCGCTGTTCCGGGCCGGATACGCGCTCAGGAAGGCGTTATAGGCGTCAATTTCGCCTCGCTGGCGGGACCAACTTTTCCCGCCGCTCACTGCGCTTTCACCCGGGTTTCCTCTTTGCTGACCGAGTACGTGGAGTCGAACGTGTCGAGAACGGTTCTACAGAACGAACGGAGGCTCAGCGCAGTCGTCGACTCACGGGCGTGGAGCACCAATTCTGTCGACTCGATGCCTAACTCGAAGACTTCCTCGTGTTCCTTGTCGTAAACGAAGAACGTGTCCTCGCCCCATCGGCCGTACTGATAGCGATTCTTCGAGAGAACCTCCTCCTCAAGCTCCTCGTCGAGGAACTCCGCCTCATCACGCTCTGGACTATGTAGCTCGATGCTCGTGAATTCGTCTACGACGAACCCCGGTTCGAGAAGCGTCCAACTCGTGTCCGCATTCACCGCGAATTGCTCAGTACCCCGCTTTACGAACTCATTCGAGATGTTGAGCAGGGTATCTGCTGCTTTCCCTTCAGACCCCTCGCGAACGCTTTCTAACTTGGCGAATCCATCATTCGATCCAGACCCTTGAATCGCCGTCGTAGGGCTGTTCTTCTGGTTGAATTCGATACGGGTTGGCGTCGCGGAGAACGCTTCCTCAGCCGTATTCAGGTCACCTGTCTCCGCGCCGTGGAACTGGAGGGTCGCATCGCGGTCTTTGTGCTGGGAGTGGTATTCTGCCGTGAACCCTGCAATTTCGGAGTCCACGATGCCCCGCATCGAATCCTCCAAATCCTTGGAGGGGAGATATACGCGCTCCAGCTGCGGGAGATATTTGATGACATTCTCGATCGTGTCTTCGAGCCACTCCTTCAGCTCGGTCGTCAGGAACCAGAGTGCGTCACCACGGTCGATGACAATAGCTTCGTCTGTCCGCTCGTAGCGAGGGGTCGTGACCTTGAGGAAGGTAATGTCCTCGTTCACCGATTCCTCTTCAATGACGACGTGCTGGAAGAAGTCCCTCGCCGCCTTCTTCGTGTTTTCATCCTCAGCAACGTCGAGACCCGCCTCCGAGAAGCGTCCCTGCAGATCTTCAGAAGAATCGACGATGTATAGCTTCAAATCGGTCGTCTTGTCGCCTCTCGTTTCCTTCTCCTCCATATCCTCACCAGACTTCGTCACCTCGCTGATGAGGTCCAACACTACGTCTCTGGTATCGGAGTTCCGGATGTCTGATGGCTCGATGTTCATATTGCTGGGTAGTTATTGAAGGCCCCTGATTAGTTTGGCCACTTACTCACAACCTACTATGTGTCAACCTTCACCTATATTATATCTTCGCCCGTAATGGGATTCAGAAATGAACCCTGCCAACCGTAGATACGCTGCATTGGAACGCTGCGGAAGGTACATCCCGCGGACTTGAGACGGTTCTACCAATGAAGACTGATGTCGTCGACGTGCCGGAGAATCCGGAGTCGTACGAGTTCACGGTCGGGCAGTGGTACCGGCGTGGCGGGCTCCACGACGCGTACAAAGGGAACCGACAGAAGGGCATCTCGTCGCCGGCGGACCACCCGATAGTCTTCGTGTTCACTGGCGACCCGGGCGAAGAGTTCGGCTACGAAGACGAGTTCCGCCAGGACGGCACGCTCGTCTACACGGGCGTCGGGCGCACGGGCGACCAAGAGATGGCGGGGATGAACAAGCGGCTGAAGAACCACCGCGAGTACGGCGACGCGGTCCACGTTTTCGAGGAGGTTCGCGAGAACCCGGTTTCCGTCGTCTCTTACGTCGGCGAGTACGAGGTCGAGAACGTCGAGCCACGCGAACTGAAAGACGAGAACGACGAGTACCGCCGCGCGTTCCAGTTCGAACTCGTACCCGTCGGTGGAACCCAAACGACGGTCGAAGTCGACGAAGGCGGCTCTCCGGAGGAGCTGTTCCACGCCGCAAAGCAGTCCGCTTCGCAGCCTGATACTACCACGGCCTCGACGCGAAGTTCGAGCGACAGCAGCCGAAGTCGATCCGAACCCGTTCGCCAGTTTGCGCTCGCCGACGCCGACGGCGTCTGTCAGGGCTGCGGTGAGAAGGCGCCGTTCGAGACTCCCGCTGGTCGACCATATCTGGAAGTCCATCACCTCTACCGGCTGAGTGATGGCGGTCTCGACGACCCCGAGAACGTCATCGCGCTATGTCCGAACTGCCACCGCCGCCGTCACGGGGGCAAGAACGGCGACGAGTTCAACCAGGAACTCATCGAGAAGGCCGAAAAGCGGAACCGCCGGATTCTATCACGCTAGTGCGGTTAAATGCGAAACGCGGTGAGAAGCGGAATATGGAGGTCTTGGGGACAGTAGACAGACTCTTGCGAGGCAGCGACCTACATGCAGGCAAGCAAGTGTCTCTCCCGACGATATTCGGAGAGAGTCTATCACATACCTCCTTCGAAATGATGGCCTAAGTAGGAGGCATCTGACCGTGTGAACTCCTTCCCGAAACGCTCGAAAACACTACTTCCAACTGACCGAGGAGGAGAAAATGGAACAGATAAGTAGTTACCCCCGGTGACACCTGAACACAGTTCCGACTATTCGTCTGTTGAGAATTTTAGCGGTCTCCGAACCGGTGTTCGCGACATCTTCCACATATATTTATACGTGATGCGCGCTGGTTGAAAGAATGTTTGGCAGTGGGATACCGGCCCTTGTAGCAGACAAGATATTTTGTGATGTCAATACCACTATCTCATATGACCTACCGTGATACCGAACGAGCCAAAGAAAAAGAGGAAACTATTCAGAATGACTTGGTTGAGGAGCTTTCTGAGTTAGATGTCGACCTTGGGGAAGAAGAATTAGAGGAGTTCGCGGATAAGATTGTTGAGGATTCAGTTCAGGTCAAAGGCCCAGAAGAAGATACGAGTATCAAACTGATGGTTTCCACGAAGACAGGAGGCAAAAGCACGAAGCCCGGTAATATCAGGTACCATCCGACTAAGATCCTTGAGATAGCTGCTTCTGGATCTTTAACTGTCGGCTCTGCTGTTGGAATGCCCGTACTCGCACCAGCTGCGGCGATAGTTCTCTGGGCCTCAGTTTGGCGAGGGTTCTCGATAGATATTACCACAGAGGAAGCATTCGTATACTGGATAATTTGGAAACATCAAGATGAGGACGGCTGGACCCCTGCTGCCACTCTCCCAGAATTTATCGATGAGGAAGTTGATGAGGTCAACTTGGAAATTGCTCTCGATGAATCTGATATTGAGCAGGCTGTTTCGAAGTTCCTTCGAATAGATGCATTACAGAAGCGGGAACATGACGGCGATATTTATTATCATCCCCGTGAGTATTGTAAAACGGCTTGGGAGTGAAAGGTGGAAATTTTCCTCCTTCAAGAATCGGTCGAAGACGAAGAGGCGGTCAGTAACAGTATGCCTGGGGCAGAACGGGCTAAACACATTCTTCGCTACCTCAGCAAGTGCGAACACGCCTCGAAGCGCCACACGCTCTTTGCGGTCTTGTGGCATACCGGCTGTCGGATGGGTGCTGCCCACTCTATGGATGTTTCCGACTTCTACCGGGAGAGTCAAGCACTGAAAATCCGGCATCGGCCTGACACTGGAACGCACCTGAAGAACAAGCAGGCTGGAGAGCGTATCTGTGCCCTCTCCGAAGAGGTGTGTGAAGTGCTGGAAGACTACATCAATGTGCCCCGTGACGAGGTGACCGACCACCACGGACGGGAACCCCTCTTCACGACTCAGTACGGACGGATGCACAGGTCGAAGATTCGGGAGATGGTGTATGCTGTTTCCCGTCTCTGTGCTTATGGGAAGGAGTGCCTACACGGTCGAGACTCTGACTCGTGTGAGGCTGGCACCTACACACAGGCATCTTCTGGTCATATCTGATTGTCTTCGTTGCGGTAATGAAGATTGATAAGAGAGGAATAATTTCTATAGGACAGGTAGCAGCGGATTGGCGTTTGAAGAAACGCCGGAGTATGATTATATGCCAGATAAAAATCTTAATGGAATATCTACCTTCTTTCAGTGGCCATATGTTGTGCTACTCGCTATATCAGCGACAGGTTTTATAATGCATGTGGTTTCTTTAGTGTTGCTGGATAATCAACATCTGGGAACTTGGTTCAGTAGACTAACTGCGGCGACTTTAGGTTCATATCTAACAGCAATAGTAGTCGATAAATCATTCAGGGACCAAGAGCAAAAAGAGAAAGAGAGAATTAAGAACATAGCATTACAGGAGTTCCGTTCTCCTTTAGCCTCACACCTCCATCTTCTCGCCAAGTGGTACACGGCAAGCCGGTCTGAAAGGCCAGAAGAGATGCCATCTTCGTGGAAAGAATTTCTTCAAAGTGACTTCCCAGAGATAATTGAGAATATGGACTTTAGTGCCTCTGCTCCTGCTGTTAAAGAGCAAAATTGGCTTACTTACAGTATGGACGAGACCCAAGAATTCAAAGAAAACGTTAATGGAATATCTACGAAATATAGGTATTCAATGGATTCTGATATGACTCACTCTTTTCAAAAATTAGAAAACTCTCCGTTGTATGGTACTATTCTGGATATGGGCCAAAATATACAGGATATGAAAGAAAGGAGCGAACCAGAACACGTGGAGAAAGAGACTAAAAAAGTCGGGCCGTTTGCGAGCGTTTCTGTTGAGCGTCATATAGACATCCTCTGCGAGATAATATCATATTATGAGGATGATGACGCTCCAGAAACCCCTGTATTTGAAAATACCAGTCTACACAATTCAAACTTCGCCCCAGCGATAGGCAGCGCTCGTTTTGACGATGTTCCGTCGTGGGCTGAAGAACTACGCAACCGCGATGACCTGTAACTGAGAGTAGAAGGGGCCTAAGAGAGTTACAGTAGAACGCTAGTGCGGTTGAAGCCTGCGTGGCTGTTCCGAATGGGTAGCTTGTAGGCGGCGTTACAGTAGAACGCTAGTGCGGTTGAAGCGCGTCTCGTGGGCGTCGTCGTTTCAGGCCGCCGTCGTTACAGTAGAACGCTAGTGCGGTTGAAGTGGTGAGTGGGCATGGCTGGTGGACTTCACGCGGCGGGTTACAGCAGAACGCTAGTGCGGTTGAAGCGACGCGTCCCGTTGGAACGTCGCCGCGTCCTTCCCACCGTGCGGAAGGTGCGACGGCGGGCATCGGGGGCCGTGGACGCCCCGACCGTGACCCAATCGACCGTTCGAGGCTATCAGGCCGATGGTCGGATGGGAGTGTCCGACTAACCCACGGGAAGCCTCGGGGCTTGACCCCGAGGCGGTTCACTGTCTGGGGATGGCGTCGACGCTCGACATCGACCTTGAGCAGGCTGTCGAGGAGAAGCTAGCTGCCAACGAGCAGCGATTCGACGAGGAGGCCGCCGAAGAGATCACCGAGCAGTTGCAGTCGTATCAGCGCTGACTACGCCGTCTCGAGGTCGAGGTCGGACTCGATGTCGTCGAGCGTCTCGATGAGTTCGCGGTTGTACTCGTTGCCGTCCTCGCCGTTGTGGACGCGGCGGTGGCAGGTGGGGCAGAGCGCGATGACGGCGTCGGGCTTGTCGGGTCCCTCGTCGCTGACTTCGAAGACGTGGTGGACTTCCAGGTACGGGTCGCCGGTGCGGCTCGTGAACGGCGCGTCCTTCCCGCAGCCCTCGCAGACGCCGTCGGCTCGTGCGCGTGCGTACGCCTTGACGGCGGCCGAGCGGTCGTACCGAGTCGTCGTGGTCGTCGTAGTCGTGGTCGTCTCGGAGCCGTCCTTCTCGGCGATTTCGCGGAGTTCCGCCAGTGACGGCTCGTCGTCTTCGTCCGCGTTGACGGAGTCGATGGTCTCGCCCTCGCCGCCGACGTACATGTCGATGGAGAGCTGCTCGCCTTCTTCGAACGCGTGGCGCGCACGGGCGCTCTCGAAGTAGTCCTCGAGGGAGCCGTGCTGGAGGCGGAGTTCGTCGACGCGCTGTTCGTCGACGCGCGTGAAGCCGAGCGGGTAGGCGATGTCGTAGCCGATGTCGTCGTGGAACGCGACGCTGTCGAGGTCGACCTCGACGGGGTCGTCGAGGTAGATGACGTACGGCCAGGTGTCGCCTTCCTTGTCCCGCCAGATGCTGCGCGCGAGGTCTTCGTTGACCTCGGTCGAGCGGACGGTCGCGATGTGCGAGTAGGTCTTGTCTCCGACGTAGAAGGCGATGATGTCGCCGGGCTCGATGGCTTCCGCGGCGGTGGCGTTCCCTTCGCCAGTTCCCCAGATGGGGATGCGCTCGCTGTCTTGAAGTTGCTCGGGGATCTCGTCCTCGTAGTCCGCGACGGAGACGCCAGTCAGGACGGTGTTCTCGAAGTGCTCTTGCGCGTGTTCGTTGCTGCACGGCGCGAGGAAGAGCCGCGGGTAGCGCCCCTCGTCGGAGCCTTCGTCTTCGCTGTCGCCTTCGAGGGCGCTGGCCGTGGATTTCGCTTCGCGCCGCTTGTTGTCGACCCGTTTGACGTACTCGCGGACGGTGCTCTTCGCGATGTCCAGCTCGGCGGCAATCTCCTGTCGTTCGAGGCCGCGTTCGCGGAGGGCCTGAACGCGCGCTTCCTGTTCGCTGAGGGCAGTCTTCTCGTGCAGTTCCTCGACTCGGTCGGTGATGTCTTTCTCACTCATTTGTGGACGCATACTGTAGTCAATGCGGATAGCTATTAAAACTTACTCCGCCACACATTCTGTCCACACTACATCCTCGATGATGTCGCCGGTTCGGGCAAGTATGAACCGGACTCAGACGCCCTCGGTATTCAGCACGTGCTCGGGGTAGAGGTCGGAGGCGAGGTCGATGAGGTAGTACTCGAGTGCTTCCAGCGAAGTTTCGAAGCCGTAGAACGGCCCGGTGTCGTCTTCGCGCCACGCTCGCACCCAGAAGTACACCGGCTCGCGTAGCGTCCGCGAATCGCCCTCGAAGAGCGCGTCCGCCCACGCCTGATACTTCCCCCGCGGATCGTCGTCGCGGTTGACACTAGAGTCGTCGTGGTGGTCAAGGAGGGCGGCGCTCAGCTCCCCGAGGTGGTAGGCGTAGCCGTCGCCCCAGCGCGCGAACTTCGACCGGTTCGTCCGGACGTTCTTCAGGTTCGCGCTCAGCCGCTCGTCGTCGCGCCCGTACTTGCCCGCTTTCCCCACGTACCGCGGGACGACGGTGTCGCCGTCAAGCGTGTACATGAGGTAGATGACGCCCTCGTAGGTGTCGTCATCGTGCTGCCAGTCCTCGACGACCTTCCGCCCTTCCGTCGCGAGCAACTCCTCCATCTCCTGACTGCGCTCGAGGATCGGTCGGTCGTCCTGCCCGTGGGCCTTCACTTGGACGACGCCCTCCTCGTCAGTCTCGAACAGCGGCACTGGGTCGCCAGTGTCGACGTACTTCGAGACCCAGTCGTCCCACACCTCGCGTTTCGTCACGGAGTCCTCGTCCATCTCGTCGAACCTGTTTTCCGTCGTGCAAAGTGTCTATCGGAGACACCCTCTGGGAGTTCGCTTTCGGCGCTCCTGACGCGGACGTGAATCTCGCGTGTGTCGCGAGTACGGGAGCGCTCGCGGTCGTTTGCTCGCCCGTACGTACCAGTACGAACGCGGGCGCTCGTAGATGCGCGAACGGCCGCGAGAGCGCGCGAGCGGCGGCGCGTCCGGCGCGGTACCGCGCCGGTGCGCTCGTCCACGGGGTGTGGATGTGAACGCGGGTGCGCACCCCCGGTACGCCCGCGTCGGGCACGTATTCACACTCGCGCGTTTACGAACCGTACGAAGGCACGCGAATCACTGTATAGAGTGCGTGAAAGTTACTACGCGATATAGTACAGTATACATAGAACACCACACAGTGACCAATCCAAATCACATCTGGACCGCTACCCGATGGAGTAGTTGACATCCGTTTCGACGTGTCCGCGGGAACTCCGATTGCGGTCTGGGATGCCTCAAATCGAATCTGATTCGCCACCCCTCGGCCCACTTTCCACGAGACGCCCGACTCCCTTGAGTGGGTCTGTGGTGGCTAACTACTAAACCGGCAAGCCGCGAACTATCACCTAATGGACGCGTTCATCGGGCAAGGATTCAGCACAGACAGCGAATCCGCGGGCCAGCTTCTCGACGACCCGGAGATTTCCTCGATCGGGGACGCCGTCGAAGCGTCGCTGGCTGACTCACGGTTCAATCGAGCAGTCGCTGCCGTCGCATTTGCGACCGAGAAAGGTGTCCAGCACCTCAAAGCGATGGTCCAGTCTGGAAGCGTCGACGACGTGGAAGTCTACGTCGGAGTCGACGAGAAAGTCACCACGAAAGACGCACTTGAGGGAATTCTGGAGTCGGGCCTGAGCGGCTTCATCTATCACGCCGGCAGCACGTACCACCCCAAGCTGTTCTACTTCGATGGACCTGAGCGAGTACGCGTGCTCGTCGGGTCCGGAAATCTGACGCAAGATGGGTTGTACACCAATTATGAGGCCGCCTTCTTAGCTGAGGTCGACAAGAACGCCGACGCAGTCGCCGACCTCGAACAGTACCTCGAACAGATCGAGCGTCATGGGAACACCCTCTCTGACGACCTCATCAGCGACTTAGTCGACGATGGGAAAGTCAATACTGAGGCGGAACAACGTCAGCAACGCGCTGCCGAGTCGAATTCGACTGAGGGCGCGTCTGGGGAAGGCTCCCCCTCGTATAAGGCGGACGTGCCGAGACAGAGTGCTCCATCTCTGTCTTCCTCCGGGTCTTCGGGAAGATCTACTCCGAGCGAGGAATCGAGTGAAGGGACGCACAAGTTAGAGTCGCTGGACGAATACCAGTTGGAGCGAGAGGAGATGCCGGACATTCCCCCGGTTAGGACGTTCCCGACGAAGACTGACCGGGACTACTACAAGCAGCTGATTAGCGAGAACGACAACCAGGTCAACTTCATGCGGCGAATCATCCGGGAGGAAGGCCGAATCCGGAAGGGCGAGCTGAAAGACATCCTGCGTGAGCAGCTCGATGTGAACATTTCGGGGAGCTTTGATGCCGACCTACGCGTTCTGTGGCGGACGACCGACGAGGTCCGCAGAGAGGGCCGCGGTGACGATCAGATGCTCATCTGGACGGGAGAGTAGCGGGCGGGCTCGTACACACGAGTCCGTTTCACGGGCTAAATTTGGGTTACTGGAACTGCTATATCGGGGTGATTTCAGGGAATCTGGTCCAGTTAGAGTTGCTTCGGTTGTAGTTCGAGGATGATCGACGGTGGATATGCACACGAGCGAGTACGGGCTTGTGTGCGTATTCGGAAACGAATTCTCTGGGGTGTTGGTTAAAGCAGTGATTGAGGGGGGATAAGCACTCACGACTCACAACCTATCCATAGTGAATATGTTTAGCGGCTCTATAGACTTCGCTTATTCCGTAATTGAGCCGAGACCGTTCGATGTTAACCCAGAATAGAAACCGTCCCGTCAACCAACTGGGGTGTAAGAAGCCCCACGCCGATGAGTAAGACGCCTAGAATAGCGACGACGAGTAGTCGCACCCAGTCGTTACTTTCCTCCGATAACACAACACCGAGTCCCGAAAACGCGACCACTAATCCTCCAGTCAATACAAGAGACACCCGGCTTGCGTCCGCGACAGATAGCGTACTCAGGATTGCCTGTGCCGATGTAACTACTACTGCAATGAGGCCCGCGAAGAAGCCGATCGAGCGGAGTGTCTGATTTCGGAATCGTTCCATTCGCTCCTTGAGTTCGTTCTCGAGTTCTTCAGTTGAACTCTTGAAATCCTCTAATTCACTCTTCGCTTCTTCAAGAGCCCTGTCTGCACGTTCGGCGTTTCGTCGTGTCTCCCTCAGACTGTTCAACTGTTTATAGTAGTTGTACGCATCACCAGCGTCGGAATCCTCCTCCTCTGGGTGCAATTCCAGTGCCCTGTTGATTTCCTTCTCTGCGGTCTCAAAGTCGTCCATCAATTCTAAAATCTCACTTCGGATTGCGTGGAACTCCGAATCGTCAGGGGAGAGAGTAACAGCCTTCTGCGAATATTCCTTGGCAACAGATAGCACTTCGCTACGTTCCTCTGGTAGAGTGTTGATGTTCAAGGATTCGGTTGGACCACTGTAGTAGAAGTCTGCCACTCCCTGTGCAAAGTTAGAGTAGAATCGTGGATTGGTGCAAGAGTCGTCGATAATGCTGTCAATAGAGGAGATCGCCGTTCGGTAGTGGTCGGTCTTGAACCCACGAAGATAGACTTCCGAACGTAGATACTGATAAATCGGCCGATCAGAGAATTCTCGTTCGAACTCAGTTAGATCTTGTCTGAGGGTGAAGAAGTCAGCCGTACCATCTAGTGAAACCCGGATTAACATATAGAACGCGCCAAAGATGACCTCTCTGCGGAAAGGTCCCATTGGAGAGTCGCCCAAATCCATTGGCGACGAAGTTGCACTCTCAGGAATTAACAATTCTAGTAGGTCGTTTCTGTGAATCCGCGATACGTGCTTTGATTGCGAACAGTACCTATTGAGATAACCAATGTATTCAGGGTCAGTTGTTGACAGACGACTGTTTTCAATCAGTTCAGAGACCTCGCGTAGATAGTTCACGAGAACTTTCAGCTTCTCGCTCCTTGGTGTCTCAATTCCACCATCAAAATAATCCTCTAATTCTGGTATCGTTCTATAGTCCATAGTGTGCAGTCCTCTTCCACCTCGGATAATAATTCGTCATTCGCACTTCCTCTTCCCGTCGATTATGTCGGGGAACAGCTATACGTGGAAGTCCTCGCCGCAACTGTTACAGTAGAACGCTAGTGCGGTTGAACCTTGCAGGCAAACCGTTCAACACGAACGGCGTCACCAACTTGATGAGGTACGTCTCCGCACCATTCGTCTTTAGCTAAGCCGACAGAGCCGAGTGAACGCCGTTCTGGCAGATCAATGAATCCTCACGAGAACCGCTTAGTCTCCCAAATCAATCTCAACACCCGGCAAATTGGCCCCCACGTCGACCCCGATACCGTCTTGTGATTATACGTTTAGCTAAAGACGGATAGTCTCCGCACTTTCAAGCCGCGAGTAATCCAGTTCATCAAGGTCAACCATCTGCGTATCCCTTCGGCTCGACCTCACCGTAGCCCTAGTTGCGCTTGCCACCGAACTGGAGATTTCATGCTGGTATGCAAGTGGAATGCGCGTATCCCACAACTGAGCACCTATATCTCAGTTATTTACCTCACTTCGGACTGGAAGAAGAAGGGACCAAATAACTGGGATGGAAAGCACTGCAGACACACCCAACAAAAGCAAGAGGTTCCCGATAATTCCTACTTTTTCTAAAAGAATACCAGAGATTGATGTAACCGTGGCAATTTGGAACGTCCCAAATACAACACCAAGAATCCCCAAGAGTGAAACTGAGATTTGTTTTTGGAAAATATACCATCTATCCCGCCGCACATTAACTCCATCAAAGTTGCTTACTTCAATGTTGTCACGGATTGTGCTGGGGACCTGCACTGTGAGTGGTTCCGTGTCGTCGTCTGATGTGGGAAGACACTGTACGGATTCCTTTTTGCCTTTCCATTCAATTGTCAGGCGGTCGTTCTCCTCTACTCCTAGGTAACCCATAGTAGATTCATTGACTCTAATGATCCCCCTGTATTCGTCCTGATCATTCCCTTGTTTCACTCTTAGCAGTACCTGGCGGGAACCAACGAAGAACTCTAGCAGCTTATCATGAAATTTACCAAAAACTCCAGGAATGAGTGTGCTTTTATTTTCATCATCAGCATCCACTACGGGCCGTACCCTCACAGTTTCTCCAAAGTCTATATCAAGTATATCTCTTGAATGGAGATCTATACGAACTTTCTCCGGATTCTGATCGCTCTCAAACAAGGTATCTGCGATGAGTTTTACTCGACCGCCTGTTTGCGTATTGTATACTTCAACTTCGTTCCCCTTTTCTATATTCATCTTAGAAAGCACGTCTGGATCCAAATAGCAAACACCCTGATAAGGATCTGAATATGGCCGATAGACTGTGAGAGAGTCTGAACAGGGTGTATCTATTGGTTCAATTTTGATCTTATCTTTAACCTCAAGGTCTGGATTAATCCCTTTCATCAAATTCGTACTTATTGCAACAACTTTTGAATCTCCCTTGTAATCACTTGAGAAGGGGATTGCATAGAGAATTTTTCCGCTCTCGCCATTCTCATATCTTGCTCGGATGTAACAGTACGGGTCTACATTCATCTCCTTAAACATGCTTGGCGGCAATACAATTGCATTCCCGAGCATATGTTCCCGTTTCTGGTAGCAGTCTGGTGAAAAATCAGAAGCTGGTCTGAGACAAGTGACTTAAACACTGTCTGACATCCAATATCATATAAATAATAGACTATTTCAATGTAAATGTTCGGTACGATTAGAATACTTGAATATTTGCCATCTCTCCAAACCAACTTCAACTCAACACTTTGTTCACACAGGATCCCAATCTCGCGTGCATATCTCGGAAATCAGCCCTCTTAGCGTGCAACCGGGTGGTTGTGTGGGGAAATTATTGTGAACTGACCTAGTTGCTGTCTCGATTCCTAACTCCTTCTCGGTCTTCTTCCGGTAGTGACTCCCAGAACTCCTCGACTTCCTTATCTCGCCCTAATGTTTGATCTACAATGTAGTTAGTTAGCTTAAAAAGAGCATGTGCCATCTCACTATTATCATCCATTTCCATTCTTCCTGGATGAACCGAATTATTCCCCGTAATCCGTACGCCATCTAGCATCTTCTTAGTTCGGTTCCCTATTTTTCCGTCTTCAACCAAATGTGCGATATCGTTGTTTATGCCGTTTCCTGGTGTCTCAAGATGATTCTCTAAGAGGCGTTGGATACCTAATCGTAGTAAGGCCGCCGCAGCACGTGGGGATGAGTCGACGATTTCACGTGCTTCGTTGAAGTCACGCGCCACCTCTTCAGGCATCTCGTTATGTGGTCGTGGTGCTGTCGAGGAAATTGGATATCGTAGTTTCTGCTCAGCCCAAATTGAGTATGAGCCGCATTTTGCACATCTTGAGGTAACAAATCCAGTTATAACGTTGTTATGTGTTGCTTTACTCCATGTTTGTTTAGCATATGCTCCACAATGTGGGCAATTGAATGCATTTTCATTGAACTCTGGGGGAACATATTCTGATTCCATGCTTAGACTTTGTTGATTTATCTTTGGTAGTTTTTCCGGAGATGGTCTCGAACTTTCCTTCGGCGAATATAGGTCCAATAAATTCAATAACCACGAACTTGAGGTGGATGTGTATGATTCCCGACCGACAAATCCGCGTTGCAAGATGGCTCAAAGAAGAAGGCGATAGGAAAGTCATAGATCGGGACTACTATTATATTAATGACGAATCTGAAGAAGAGGTTCGCGTCTATTACGTAGAAATAGATGGTAAACTAGGAGCTGATCCGCCGGCAGATGTCAGCTTCAATTTTGGCCCAAAAGAATGGGTGAAATCCTACGATGCGATTGAAACTGAATTCGAATCCCGGGACTTGCAACCCCTCTCGTAGTCGGAAGACACTGGCCTAGGAAGTGTAGTGATCAACTGCGTGCTCTACTATAAGGACGTGACGAGTCGGTACGTGTTATGCCGGGAGAAGAAATCGCAGGCGACGGAGACCCGAGCGAGGCCGTGCTCAGGTTAGATTCCGAGCCGTTTACCGAGGACAAGCGAGTCGTCGGCGATTCTGCCAATTCCTGAATATCCGAGCGGCGGTGCGGAGTGTTTTGGGTGTGGCCTTAGCCACACTTTCTACGTGCTGTTCGAGTGCTTTTGCTAACCAACAACCGGTCTTCCTGCCAGCGAGTGTTGGTTAAGGCGAACAGGGCCGACCAACAGCCACTCACTACGATTCCCCAGCGGACGCCCAATAATACAACCGCCACCCAGAAAGCCCGCTACTATCATCAGAACGGCCCGATAGATGCTACACGACCTGCATCCCGCACAACTCTCGGTTCAGCTCCGCGAGTCACGCACGCCATCGCGACCACGAACTTTATCCTCACAATTCGGGCAGGCACGCGGTTCCGCGACGCCATCTGGTGTGAACACGCGAACATACTCCGAGGTCACGTGCCCGCCGCAATTCTGGCACTCAGGCATCCGTTTGATCAGGCAGGTGCGGGTTCATCGCTGGATTCGGCCCCGACCAACTCAACATCCAAGTGGATTCGTTCGTAGGGAACGTAGGGCCGTTTGGCCTGTCCGTCGTCGACGATGAACAACAGCCCGTAGTCTGCAAGCCGAGTGACGTCGTCGTGGACGGTCCGGTAGTCGCGGTCAAGCGTCTCCGCGAGCGCGGAGATACTCTCTGCGGCACCCTCGGCCCCCACAAGCACACTCAAGAGTTCGAGACGCCGGCTCGTGAGGACTTTCCGGAGTTCGCCGACCGTCGCGAACGAGACGACTGCCGGCTGCTCATCGCCATCGCTGACTGCATCAGCAGCGGCAAGCGTCTGCTCGCGTGTGTGGTCAAAACCCTCGACGGTGACGCGAAGAACGTCAGGGTGAGGGCGGTCGCGGGGGTCGCGGTACTTCTCGGGCCAGCCGTCGTCAGGCGTGTCAGTCATGGGTTTCGTTGGTGGGGTAGTGCTCGACTTCGGTGAGGAAGCGAGCGATGTGGGTGGTCAGCGAATGGAACGTGATTTCGGTGTCGTCGCCGGGTGTGATGTGTCGGTGGTGCCAGCCGAGTGTATCGTCGTCGTGGGCGTTGTCGTAGCGGAGCAGTTCGCCTTGCTCTGAATGGTAGTATTGGAACCGGTGAACCGCCTCAGGGTCAAGTGGTTCGAGAGATCTCCGATCTCTCGTCATCACGAAACGGCATAGCCGTTTCGGACGACCCCGAGGCGGTTCACAGTACTTTGCGAACTTTCTCGCCATACTGTAGGATATCGATATCTCCCGTAGACGATGTCTCCTGGTTCAGCGAGTCAACGAACAACAGGCCTTTTACTGAGACTGAGTTGAGTACATCCTCTGTTTCTTCAACATAATCCCCTGACTCAGACCTAACGAAGGCCATGTACTCCAACAATTCTCTCAGTCCCGTAGCAATGTAATCCATATCACGTGAGTACTTCACCTCACCAACGAACACCTGATCGAGCTTTCGCTCACCCGTTTCGTCAGATGAGTACTTTTCCAATACGATGTCTGGCTGGCCACCCCATAATGAATTCTGAGCGTTACGCCCGAGGAGCGGTTGTGACAAATCTTGATACTGGTCCAACACGGCGTTCATGCGGTAGAGATACCCGTCTTGTTCTATGGTCTCACCGTCGGGAGTTTCATTGAATGCAAGACCTTCACCAGTACTGTCGTGGGAAAGCACGAAACGTGCGTCATCGCTCTCCCAGGTAGCAATCGTGGAAGGTGATTCGCTCCAGTCTGAGAGTACCTGGTATTCGACGTTCTCATACGCTTGAAGAATGCGAAAAATCCAGTATAATTCGAATAGAACCTCGGTCTTCTCTGGGGAAATAATCGTATTATCGAGGATAGAACGCGCCTCCTCGCTATCCAACTGCTGATTCATCAGTTGACGGAACTGGTCAAGTAAATCCGCGGCTTCGCGATAGAATTCTGACCGGGATTGCTTGACTGATTCAATAGTCCGATGAGTCAGCTCGACATCATCGACGTCGATTTGCTGGAGGTAGATATTCCGTTCATAGATTCGCCGAAGTAGACTGAGGGCAGATTCCGTATCATGCCTTGCTCCATCGGCATCTGCTTTCGTCCATGTATCAATCCACTCGTATTCTGACGGATTTTCGATGACCGGCTCTAGGTCTTCGAAAACAATCTCATAGATAACGCCCAGTAACCGCTTCAAAACGAGATTCTCGTCGATATCGTAGTTCTCTTCTGGCTGATTACATACGAAGATAGGTTCTTCGAGACGCCCACTTCTGGCTCGTCTCTTCGTCGTCTGCTGCCAGTCTATGTGTCCCCGGATTTCTCCTCGCAGTTCGGTAGATTCCCTGGTCGTCGTAGTCTTCATCCGTCGGATACGATCTTCCAACGTCTCCATGAAATCAATCACACCGACGTTTCCGGGGTCGCCCCTCGAGTCGGTGAGTACGAAGTGGATTCGGAGTAGTGCCTCGATATCATCAATATCGAGTTCGGGATGAGCTGACCCGATAACGCGGTCGAATCGAACGCCCTTCCGTAGGTACGTGTGGAAGTTCTCCGAGATAGCCTCGAGGAGTTCCACCTCGTCAGCCTTCGGCACCAGAATTCACCCCTCGTCCTCAGGTCGCTGGAGTTCGGGTTTCTGGAAGAAGTCTCGTGCGACCGTCCACAGCTCATCCGTATTCCCGTCAATATCCTCGATTACAGTCTCGATAGATGCTATGACTTCCTGGAGCGCGTCTCCACGTAGTCCCTCGAGCTGGGGATATACGTACATGATGACCGGTGACACGTAGTCTGACGCCTGGGGAGATGACTGGCCCGCCACATATCTATAGATATCTTCGACGATGGCTGGCCCGATAGTTCGTTGCTCGTTGACTGCACGCCAAATGCGACCAACCGGCCGGTAGTGCTGTTCTGCTTCTGGCAACTCCGACTCTTCGTGATTAGCCCATCCTTCGACGTATGACTGGACCCGATCAGCGAGTTCACTAGTGCTGGAATCCTCGTCATTTGGTTCAGGAAGGTCGGGGACACCGACTGGGATAAATGCCCAACGTCGCATGAACGCATAGCTCATCTCGTATAACGACGTCTTGTCAAGGGTGTTCATCGTCGCAAACATCCGCCAGTCCTCATGTATGTAGAATCGGTTTTCAGCGATGTCTTCATCAGCACGATCTGCGCTGAGAATCTCAATAGAATCTCCATTAGAATCATCAAAAGGTAGCGTTACGCTCTCACCGGTTAACGCCGAGAATAATGATCCAAAGGCTTTGTCGATGTCTGCTCGGTTGAGTTCATCAATTATCAGCCATTCATTCGTAGGGGTTTCGTCCTCGTCTGACTGGAAGCGATCGAGTACGACGCCAGGCTCGAATTCGAGTCCCTTGTCTATCGTTGTCTGATATCCACCGACAGTATCGAATGTCGACCAATCCGCCGAAGCGGTTACGAGATTATAACCGTTCTCTCCGATGGTTGCTTCACAGATTTGTCGAGCTAGCTTAGTCTTTCCCGTGCCCGGTGGCCCGAACAGTAGAATATGGTTGTTATTCGCGAGAGCCTGGAGGATTCGATCTTGAATATTGTCCCAAACCTCCTCTGGGTAGTGGAGGTGCCCCTTTTCAACCGTATAATCTGACTCTGGGACTGCTAAGGAATCGCCGTAGTCTCCATACGTGTCTCGTGTGAAGTCACCACTCAATATTTCGTTCGCAGCCTCTGTAGGGAGATTGAATAGATAGCCGGCCATTCGCTCGTGGTTCCTGTTAATCAAGTAATGAGATGTGTTCTCGATGAAATCATCATCTTTGAGGTAATCGATGACCGGCTCTGCCGGGATTGGTTCATCAAACGGCTCGAATAGTACTGAAACCCGCTGGTGGTCTCCCTCATCGGTAATCTCTCGCTCTCCAAGAGCGGTCGATAAGCCGACGATCTCACCGTCTTCCCCTTCGCTCGACCTATGGATAATCACATCGCCCTTAGAGATTCGGGCAAGGTCTTGCTGCCAACTGTCCTTCGGATAGGGAGCTTCAAGATATTCACCGTCGATTTCATCCTGCTTCGACTGATTCACCCAGAAATATGACGTATCGAATTCGTCAGACTCCCGCATCGTGACCGCTTCTGCGGCAGCTTCAACTCGGTCAAAATCAGCCTCAAGCGAGGGATAGCTATCGATTACCTGTCCAGCGATTTCTGTGTATGCCTCCACGTCTAGCGATCTCACACCCGTGTCGATTCCGAAATGACGCTCGGAAAGATGGTCGCTACCTTCGGTATCTAATTCGAATGCCGAACCATGTTCAGCATGGATGTCGACAAGCCATCGGACGGGTCGCGTGTGGTAGTTATCGCTCGACCGAAGTTCGGGAAGTTCCCTTCGCTGATACGGCCCCGTTACAACACCTAAGCCGTACACCTTGTTCACTCCACTCGTAGCAACAAGTATCGAACCTGTCGGAAGGTTATCCCGGAAATCAAGGAGCGTTCGTGGGGTAGTTTGCCCATCCTCGAAGTGACTGCGAATATCTGACTCACTCTCATCGGCCAAGTCAACGTCGTTTACAGCTTCCCAACCAGTGACGGTGATGTCGTATTTGGTTGCAACATCCCACTGGTCATCTGGATTCATGAACCATGCTTCCACTCCATCAGGAAGTGTCCGTCTCACCGGTTGTTCATCACTCGAGAGTTCTTGGTCGATTCGGCTTTTTGCCGTTGCATCGACCCCAGAATGATTGCTGAGCTCAGTGAGATATTGACGTTTATATTCCGGCTTCAGATTGTGGACAGCGCCCATAATATTGGCTGTCACCGTCTGGACTGATTCGCCAAGTTCTTCCTCGAATGAGGACCAGTCTTCCTCATACAGAGGATTGATTTCTAGTTGAATCGGACGACAGTAGATTATCTCCGAATAGTCTGCATCGTCCCACAGGCTCCGTGCTTGGTCGTCCCCGATATCGACAACCGATTCAACTTCCCAGAGCCCTCCAACACCGTGACTCTTCTTCCGAGCAAGGACTAAATCTCCTTCTTGGATGTCCTCTGTGGGCGCTGGTGCATCACTTCGCACTCCCTGAACGGGTACGCCAACGTGCTCCTCGCCGTGGATTTCTGGATCTTCAGGACCACTCACGCACTGTTCCCAGTTCTCTGGCGTGATGTTGAACATCCAGGTCTGCGTATGCCGGACCATCTCTTTTCGTCGAAACCTCCACATCTTATAGTAATTTGGTTACGTTGGCTTGGGAACGTCACAGACGGCCCGCAGTCTATCGATTAGCGAGGAGATCTGGCTACTACAGAGTGGGTTGACCGGCTGGTTGGTATCCCTGTCGAAGAATCTCGACTACGCTGTGCTGAGGTGTGCGGCGTGTTTTGGATTGGTGGCCTTAGCCACACGCTCCACGTTCTGTTCGAGTGCTTTCGCTAACCAACAACCGACCTTTCTGCCAGCGAGTGTTGGTTAAGCCGAGTAAGTCCGGCCAGCGCCCGCTTAGTACGATTTCTCCGGTGGACGCCTGATACCACAGCCGGTGCCAGAAAGCCGCTACTATCGTCGGGACAGCCGGATGGGGAGACTACACGACCAACGACTATCCGGGAACGTCACAGCAGCAGCTTCACCGCCTCTGAAGTCCCGACGCGGTCCTCAACCTCGTTGCGGATCGCGTCCAGGTCCTCGACGTCGACGGCCGTCTGCCCTGGCCGCCGCAGTTCATCGGCAAGCCGCTGGTACTCCTCAACCAACTCGTCGACGTCCGCATCCAAATCAACGTCCACACCGACCGTCGACGAAACCGACCGTTGGGAGTCTCCCGCCATGTTAGTCCTCCGTAAACTCGCGTTCCTGCTGGTAGATACCACGCGCCGTCAGCTTCGCCTCAACGACGGAGCCATCAGCCGTCTGGACGCGCACGGTGTTCTCGCCGGTCGTAAACCACTCACCCGGCAAGTTCAACGACGAATTCCCAGTGAGGCGGCCATTCTGTAGCTGTGAGGCCGGCACCTCGGCGGTATGGGACTCGCCATCCCCGTTCGTCACCGTCACCGTCGGCTCGTTCGAAATGACCAGACTCCCCTTATACTCGACTGTCGCTGTCACGCTCGGCTCAATCCCATCTACGGCGTCGGCACTCACACTCAGCTGGTTCTGCCCCAACTCTAAGGCGCTCGAATTCAGCAACACCGATTCGGTGAGGCGACTCCCAGTGGCGTTGAACGCGCTCGGATACGCGTACGTCTCGTCGTTCACCGAAACCGCCGGCGAATCCGCTACAACCCGCGCAGGATACGAAATCTCGTACTCAAGCGGGCCATCCCCACTCGCAACCTCGACCGTCTCCCCGGCCGAGATCGGCTCCTCGACCGCAACCGTCTGTTTGGACTCCAGCCGCCCCGACTCCGAGAACAACACACGACCGCTGCTAGTCGTGACCTCCGGCTGCTTCGTCACCGTCTTCGACATCCATTCGAGCGCGACGTCGTAGCGGTCGGCCCGCTGCGCACTCGTAAACACGAACTCTCTCTCACCGGGCGGCACTGCCGACGCCGGAATTTCGAGCGTCCGCGTACCCGTAAAGCCCTCGTCGATGCTCGCGACCGTCTCCCCATTCGCTTGAATCGATGCTCCAGCAGTACGGTGGTATTCAGTCCACTCGAGCTCGTAGTCAACGCCAACCGGGCCGGACGTCGACACATCAATATCGTTCCGCCCCGTCGTGAGTGGCAAGGCAACGGTCGACGAATCGCCCTTCTGCAGATCCTGGACTGTCTTCTCGACGCCACCCGCAGAGACGGTGACATTCCCAGCGGATTCCAGGCGTTCAACACTCTCAACGCGAGTGTTCGTCTCAGAGCTGGTGAGTCCACCAGCGTGATGGGTTTCTTCAGTTCCGCCAGCGTAGATTGATTCACCCTCGTCTAGATAGACTGTGGTTGTGCCGGAATCACTCGCTGAATCACGGTCGTCCTCGCCCTCGGAATGCGTTTGTGTAGACACACTCACGTAGGCATCCTCATCAAGAAGGTGGTCCGTCGCAACGCCATCCGGATAGTATCCATCAATATCGGGATCTTCACCCGCTTCACCGACCATAATGCCAGACTCAGCGGAATCCGATTGACTGAGTGAATACCCTTGGCTGTTATAGAGGGATTGGTGGACGTGCCAGTCGACGCGGTACATTCCGGATTCAGGCGCGGTAAACACGGATGTCGCCATGTAGCCACTATCGTAGTACCCAAACTCTGGGCCACCACCGGAGTAGGATTCGACAGCCTCGTGTTCGGTTGCTGTCACCGACAATTCTGGGAGTGACCCCTGTTGGCCGTCGGGCTGCTGGTAGCCATCAATCTCCGTGCTGAACCCGGTCTCAGTGGTCCCGGTTTGCTGGCGGTCCCGCGTCCACGACTTACCGCGGAGCGTGACGTCGACGGGCGTCTGGACGTTCCCCCGATTAGTGATGGTGACTGGAGTGCTGGACTGCTGGCCGGAGAGACGCCCACTCGCCGTCTGGCGTGTGGATTCGCTGGCGGGATTGAGCGTAATCGTGGGCGTGGTCGGCAGGTTCCCCCGGAGTTCGAAGCTGGTTGTCGACGACGTTTCGCCCTGCTCGGTAACCGTCTCGGAGACCGGCGTACTCGACAGGTTGATTTCGGCGTTAGGGGCAGTGTTGCCGTTAATCTGGACGACTCGGGGCGTATTAGGTGAGACGGACACCTGCTGGTGGTCGCTGGACTGCACACCGGAGAGAGTGATGCTCGTCGAGTTCGCGTTCCCGCGACTCTGGAAGCGAACCGTGCCGGTCATGTCCGACCCAGTACCGGAGAGTGTGATGGGGTTGGCAGCGCCACTGTCCGGCATCACGATACTGAGTTTATTCTGGGCGACCGTGCCATCACTGCCCTCGACGTAGACCGCGTGGTCGGGTGACCCATCCACGGTAATGTCGCCGTTGGACTCTGCAGAGAGCGTGATTGGCGGAGTGGACAGGCCCTGCTGTGAGGCGTGCAGCGTGTGCGTGCCAGCCGGAAGGTGTTCGTCGAAGGTGTAAGTGCCGTCGGCGCCGGTTGTCACCTCTTGGCCGGTGCTGGTGATGGTGACGGTGACGCCCTCGATAGGCTGGCCTTGTGAGTCTCGGACGGCCCCATGCAGGGGGTCTTTGTCGGTCGGGACGGTGTAGCCATCGTCAGGCTGATTCGTTCCACTATTCGGGTCGTCGTAGATGGGGCCGCTCGGTCCATCGCCACCGCTTGGTGTCTGATACCCGCCGCCATCGTTCGTGTTGTCTCCGCCAGTGGGCGTCTGGTACTCCCAGTCGTTGGTTCCCCCTCCGTCAGTAGGGTTGTCGTAGATGTCGCCGCCACTTCCACCACTGCCGCTGCCGCCGCTCCCGTCGTTCGTGCCGTTGTACGTCCACGACGGCCCGGTGGTCCCGTTCGTCGATGTCGACGTATTATTAGTAGGCGACCAGCCGGGCATTCCCGACGTGGTGTTGTTCGAACCGCCGAATTCGAAGCTGGTTGAGCCGGCCGGGTCGTACGCGAGATAGGAATCAAGGACATCACGAGCGACGCCCTCAGTGTTATAGTAGTAGGGAGTGGTGGAGGGGCCGGTGGGCGTGAGATACTGGGTGCCGTCGTAGATGTAGTAGTTGCCGTCGCTTGTCTCGTAGATGGTCCAGCCACCATCGGAGTAGACTTCGGTGCCGCCACGTGGGGCGTCGGTTTGGGCGGTGCCACCGCCGAGGATGGGGCCGAGCATCGTGGGGATGATGACGAACATGAGAATGACGGCGAGAATGCCCGTAGCGTACGCGATAGCCTTCGTGGGTGGGTCCCGGATGATTGAGGGGATGGTGAGCGAGAGGCCGGCGAACGACCATTCTGGGGGTGCGAGTTGTGCTTCGACTTTGTCGGGTGGGACGCGTTGGTCGCAGTTCGGACAGCGCGTGCCATGGATGAGTTTCTGGCGGGGGTTGTCGTGGCGTTCTGCGAAGGCGTCGAAGCGATCGAGGCCTTCGGTGTGGCAGGAGGGGCAGATGAGTTCGGCGCGGGAGCGGGCGTTCCGGTTGGTGTAGGAGGTGGGCATGAGCAGGAGTATTCTTCTATTATTGCATATGTGTTATGCCGTCAACTAATTCCCAAATTTGAGAAAAACCTCAAGTAGCGACAGCGAAGAGCGGCGTCCTTCAGGTCAGCAGTCACTCGAAGTACGGCTTCGGAGAGCTGCGAGTGAAGCCCGTCGAACCCCGGTCGGACCAGTGTCAGGACTCAGAGGAAAAGACGAAGGTCGCCGGGTGAGATAACTCATGTGTGACGGGAGAATCGGCACGAAAAAATCGCGCCGCAGGCTGAATAAAGAAATCGTATTTGCAACAACTGGTATCCTTCGTCCGCGAGCTTGTCCAGATTCGGATAGAGCTGTCCCGGATTGATGTCTGGACCATGCGCCTCATCGAGCTCGTCACTAATTGTCGTGCCGTGTGGCGTATCGAGGCCGGCGATGACGAACAGCAAATCGCGCTGGAATCCTATAATATCAAACATATGTATTTATCGTAGAATATTCGATAAGTGCTTTACCGCTTCTGTGCGGAACACTCACATACTCGGGGCCAAACCAGAACTCCCCGCGTTTCCTCGTCGACGTCACCGGCGGGCCCAATCCCCTGTTACTCGTCTGCAGGGAAAGTGATGGTTTTCTGGCCAGCGCGTTCAAGCGCCAGCGTTTGGAGGGTCGCGCGGACGGCCTCGACCGACGCCCTACCCCCGAGGGGTTTCTCCACTCGCGTTCCGCCACCGTCACGACGAGCGTTCGCGGCCGCGGCCGGCGACCGCGTTCGGGGGCGGGTGGTGGCCGCGTTCGGCGGCGACGTCCTGCTGGCCGCGTTTGGCCGGGCGGGGGTTCGTGTTGAAACTGAGGGGTCGATGCTGGCAGTAATGCTGGGGAGGCAGGGAGTGTTGTCGCGATGACTGGGGGTCCAGGTGGCTGGTGACTGCTGGGGTTCCGGGGGTGAGTCTGTGGGCTGGGGGTTCGGTGGTGTGGGAACTGGGGAAATCCGGGGTGTATCGGCCGGGCTGGGTGTCCGGTGGGCGGTGGGGACCGGGCAGGCTGTCCGGTGCGGTGGAGAGGAAGATGGGTGGTGGGGTGTCGAAGAAGAGCGGTGTAATGCTGTGTGGGTCGTCGAGGAAGAGCGGTGCGGTGCTGTGCTGTGTTGTGCTGTCGGGACGGTGCTGTCGGTCGCTTCGGTCGGATTTCAGTTGTCTGAGTGCTGGATTCGACCCCCAGTGGTGCTGTTACTGGCTGGATACCCGGAGTGGGGAGTTCGTGATGGACGTCGAGATTCGGGAGAGAACTGGACCCCCCGGGGACTGGACGCTGCTGTTGCCCTCCTAGAGCTGGGGAGCCGACGCTGTCCTCCCTCGGGACGCTGGTACTGAACTGGACCCCCCGGGACCACGCTGTGCTGTTGGCTCCAGTGAGAGTGCTGTAGTGGCCGCCGCAGAGAAGCTAGTGCTGGACTGGACCCCCGGACTGGTCGTCGAGACCAGGCCGCCGCTGTCGGCCTCCACGCAGACCCTCTGGTGTATCGCTGTAGTGACCTCGCTTCTCAGAAGCCACTCCTAGTCCGGGGACTCCTCCTCGGAGATCGTCGACGCCGCTGCTGCCAGCCTCACTCATCCTCATCCTCATCCTCATCCTCATCTTCTGTCTGGCACTCGCCTTCCTGTTCCTGTCTATATCTTCCCGGCGCTGCTAGCTTCATCTCGCTCTCACCAGTTACTCCTCGAGGTTTCTCCCAGTGGACACCCCAGACTTCGTCGCTCTATTCTAACCTGTTCACGGCGCTGCTGGACACCTCTCCTCGGAGCCACACCTGGACTCCCTCAATACTCCTCGCTCTACTGGAACCCCTCACTAGCCTGAGAAACCTCTAACTCAATCCTCACTCGCTCACTCGGGTATCCACACTCTACACCTGAACTGGGGGTCAAATCAGGCTGTTACTGACGCGGCGCGGTAGTGGCCGTCAATTGCCGTCAAATTCAACCATCAAATTTAGCCGTTATTCTATCTACGGCTAGATTATAGACGGTCAATTGTCGTTAACTCTTTTTACGGTACGGGTAGATGATAGTTCCAATGGCAGACCAACCACCCAGTGAAATCCTCGAAAAACTCGACCTGAAATCACGGGATATCCTCAGTGCGCTTGCAGACCTCGACGCAGAGACCTCAACTATCACCACGCCGGACCTCATTGAGGCGACGGGCATCGACCGCCCGCAGATTCACTATCGACTCAACGAGTATTTGCAGCCCTTCGGCCTCGTCGACACCCACCAGCCAGCGGGGGAGAATCCGGGGAAGGTTCCGCCGAAGGAACTCTGGTTGACTGAGGCGGGCCGTGACCTCGTAGCGGACCTCGAATCCCAATCTGGAGACGCTGGGCTTGGTGACCGCCTCAGTCGGCTTGAAGAACAGATGGATGCGCTCCAGTCGACTGTTCAGGACCTCGACGCGGAAGCCTCGACGGACGGTAATATCGAAGTGGCTGGTGATCTGGCCGACGAGCTTGATGGACTTCAAGAGCAGATCGGATCGCTTGCGATGCAGGTAGAGGATTTAAAAGAGGATGCAGTCTTCGAGGAGCCGATCCGCGCGGATATCGACTCTACACGGGCGGGCCTGCTCGCAGTCCTTGCCTTCCTCATCGAGGAACACGGTGACGACACAGAACAGCGCCTCCAACAGTTAACTGACCAGTACCTCGAAGACCTCGACCGGCTCGCAGACCGCTAACAGTAGTTGCTAGCGCGGTTTCTTTATTCAGAACGGGTTCTAAAACTGAGGCGGCTGAATCGGTAAGTGGGAATGCGAATGTATCACGGATTGGGGACAGATTTGTGAAGCGTAGTGACGGGCAGATCGAGAGAGCCATTGTCATTCCCAATCGTCGTAATCCTTCTCCTCACTCATTCTCTTCTCGTTTTTGCCGGTTTCAATAGCCATGTACAGTACAAAAGGGGTTAGCAATATCCCTAGAATAAAGCCGATACCGACAATTGTTCCAACAACCATCTTATGACCTTCATCTCACCACTATTCTTAAACTCTATCGCTGTACTAATCGGCTGTTTCAGCTCTCACTCTGAATAAAGAAACCGTATTGGCAACTACTGCTAAAGCCGGTCAAACAACCCACCGCTGTCCTCGCCATCCCCACTATCCTCCCCACTATCGCTCTCGCTGTGTGAGTGTTCGGCCGTTGTGTTTGCGTCGGGGTCTACGGCGGCCTGCTTGGTTGCCTGCTCGATTTTCTCACTCGTCGGCGGGTTCGGTCGTGGCTGTCTATCGTCGCTTTCTGGCCGGCTCTTGGCGCGCTCACTGTCGCCAGCCCCACTGGCTCCCTGCTCCCGGTCCTCCATCGACGCCTCGGCCTCGACGTCTTCCACCTCTCCCGTATCCTCGTCCGACGTCTCCTGCTCGACGTCCATCGTCGACGACTCGGGTGCGTCACGGTCCTCGGAGAACAACGGCCGAAGCTCGCCTTGCTCGTACAGCATCGGCTCGCTGTATTCGTCGTTGTCGTCGTCGGGGAACACCACGAACACGAAATCCTCGGGCGTCGGCTCACGTGGGAATTCGTGCTCCGGAATGAACGGCGCGTAGAGGTCATCCCAATCTTCCCGAAGTTCGCTTAGAGATGGATACGGGCCGTGACGCTCACTTCCTTCCTGAACAAACCATTCGCCTTCATCCGTCTTCGCTCGATATGCATTTACGTCGGATGGCGATGGATTTGTAACCGCATCCAGACTATCAAACCGCGCTGCTTCATACCCATTTGACACCCTTGCGATGACTTCCCCGTCTTGTTCAAGCCAATCTAGCTCAGTTCGCTCTTCAGTCGCAGGCTGTACCGCGAATTGCTCTTCTCCTAATCTATACTTACTTGTTTTATTATAGAATTCTCGTCCCCCTTTCGGACCCTCTGGGTTGACACAGTTTATCGTCCCGTAATCAATCTCTCCCCCTTCAACATCGAAAATAATCTGCTCCCCACGCCGCGGCCAGTACGTGATCTCGTGGCCGGAGGCCGTGGCGTCCTTACAGGTGAACACGCAGAGGCGGTCACCCTCGATGGCCTTCCGCAGGTTCGTGAGCGTCTGCATCGGCTTCTTAATCGTCGACGTCTCCGCCTCGATGGCGATATCACGCGCTCCCGCGAGCTCGTACAGCTCCGGATACTCGCGTTCCAGTTCGGCTTCAAGCTCGTGGACGTCCTCGACTGTCTCGGCGTCTGCGAGTGGGTCGATGGGGAGGTCCGCAACCCCGTCCGGTAACTCCTCGCCTTCCTGCGTCGGCAGGTGTGTGAGTGCACCGAGCCGTGTGAACGCGCGGAACGACTCCTGCAGGATGTACCGATGGTCGTCGCCCCCGCCGGAGGCTGACGACCCTGTGTCCGCGCTAAACACGCGTGTTCGACCCTCGGGCGTGAGGCCAACCACGACCTCGCCGGACCGCCGCCCGCGCTTCACAGTCGCTAATTCCTCGTAGACGTTGCTCAACTGCGACTGGTAGCCGGTATCCCCCAGCCGTTTCTCGACTTCCTCCGTCGCGAGTGACGCCTCGACCAGCGTCTCCTCGTCTTCGTGCTGGACTTGGGCGGCGTACACGCCCTCCAGAATCGTGTCTTCCGGGAGGTCGTCGACGTCGACGCCGTCGCCATCGAGGGCAGCCGCGTCCGGGTTCATATCGGCGGCCGGCGCTGCGGTAGGGTCGACGGCCTCGTTGTAGTCGCCGTACTTGAGCTCGCGCTGAATCTCCGCGTCCGACAGTGGGTCCGCTCCCCACTGGTCCAGTGAGTCGCGAATCACGTCGCGGACGTCTTCTTCTGACCGGAGTGGTGGGTAGGGAGCGAAATTCTTGAGGTTCACCGGTTCGGACTCGCGGCCGCCCTCTAGGGGGATTTTCGTCCACGTCCGGTAGTAGTTCGTGTCCATCAGGTCGCTGGCGCTGTAGCCGTCGAAGCGCCGCATCAGAATCCCAGCATCATCGCCGCCGGGCGTCCGCATCGCGAGTAGTGTGTTGCAGTTGTTCTCCATCGCCCGCATCACGCCCTCGTGGTCTTGCTCAATCTGCCCTGGATACTGCGTCCCGAGCGTGACGGACAGCCACATGGAGCGCGCCCGCACCAGCATATCCTCGATAGCGAGGTTGTCGTTGGCGACCTTCTCGAACTCGTCGACCTGCAGGAAGTACGGCTTCGTCTCGCGTTCGGGGTTGCGGTCTTGGCGTTTCTTCGCGCTCCACAGATTCCGGAGGACAGATAGCGATATCATCTGGTGGATGTCCTCGCTGTCAACCGGAATCCTGACGAGAAGAATCAGGTCGTCGTCGACGATCTCGTCCCAGTCTATCGTCGACTCCCGCCGGGCGATGATTTTCCGAACGATCGCGTTCTCCACCCACGCCTTGATGCGTTTCGTGAGTGGACGGAGGTCGTCGTCGTCCATCTCCGCAATCTCCATCAGGAACTCTCTGAGGTAGGGGTCGTCAACCTCCATCGCGAAGTTAGCGCGGCGCTCAGCGTTCAACAGCACGAAATACATATCGATAACGCTGTACTTCGCGGAGGGGTCACCGTCAGGGTCAAGCGAAATTTCAGCGTTGCGGCGGAGCATCGCGCGGCCCATCGACTCCGTGACCGCCTGCATGTTCACGCCCCAGTATTCGTCGTTGTCGAAGATCGCGACCAAGTTCTCCAACCGACTCTCAATTTCCTTCTCGCGGCGGGTTTCGTCCTCGATAGCGGGTACATCGAGCATATTGATGCCGATGGTCTTCTCGAACTCCGGGGAGCCGGGTTCGAGGAGGATGACGTCATCGAGGCGGTGTTCGGGGAGCTGTTGGAGGAGTTCAATCGTGTCGCCGCTGGCTTTCGGGTCGATGTTGCAGAAGCCGTGGCCGGCGTAGGCGTGCTGGACGGCCTTGTTCTGTAGCTGGGTGGTTTTCCCGGCGCCGGTGGTGCCGCTGACCCAGAGGTGGCGGCGGAGTGCTGGGAACCGGACGGGGGCTTCACGGAAGCCGTTGCGGGCGGTGTCGTCGTAACCAATCCAGAGCGGCCGTTCCGGTTCCTTAGCGGCGCGCTCGAACATCCGGCGAGCCTTCTTCCCGGCGACCGGTCCCTCTCCGCGAGTGTTCGCGACGACTTCGTACTGGCCGGCGCGCTCAACGTCCTCGATGGTGACTGCGTACTGGTCGCCGGTCAACGACTCCTGCTCGGGGTCCGGGCCGGCCGACGCTTCCTGTTCCTCGGCCTCGTACTGGCTGGCGTCACCACTCTCGTCTTCGTCGGGCTGGTCGACGAACTTCGACTCACCGTCATCATCGCTGCCGAATCCAAACATGGTCAGATACCTCCATCATCAGCAGCCGCGTCACCCGCCCAGCCGGCGTCACTGCTGGCGTCCTGTCCGGCTTCGACACCGCTCGTGTTGGCTTCGTCCTTGGTGGCTTCGGCGGCAATCTGGGAGCCGGACTGCGTGGATTTCCACGGAATCTGGGGGACCTCAATCTCTCGGTTCGGGATGTGGGCGAGGCCGGCGACCTCGTCGATGCTAAGAATCATCCCGCGGTCCTGCCATTTCCGCTCGAACATCTGCGCGAGCAGCCGCTGCATCTCCTCGTCAGACGCCTCAACCGGGTGGTGGTCTAACCCCTGCTCGGAGGTGGCGTTGTAGTATTTCGCGAACATAGATGCGATACCACGCGCTCGCTCGCGCGCCTCACGCGGCTGTGGCGACGCTGCAAGCACGCGAACGTTGACGTGGAAGCCCTGTTCACCACGCTGCTGCTCAACGATTTTCGCGGCCTCCTTGTCCTTGCTACTACTGTCGCGTTCCTCGAGCTCGCGAATCCCCAGCCAGAACAGCGGGTCTTTGAACCCAGTGACGCTCCCGGACCGAAGGCCGGTGGCGACGTCTCCAACTGATTCGCCGTTCGGGCCGTTCTCCGTCCAATCCTTCGGAGCGGGCTTGAAGATGACTTGGACGACCGCGAGAGAATCGTCAAGAGTGAGCATTTCGCCCATGATGTCGCTGTAGGGGTCGCCGTGTTCGAAGCCCTCGGCGTTGTGGTGGCGAATGGGGAGGAAGGTGTGGCGTTCTTCGGAGAGGCGAGCGCCTGCGACATGGTCGTTGGGCCGTAGCTCGGGGAAGGCCCGGCCGGACGTACGGGGGGTCACTTCGGAGTTGGTGTAGGTGTTGGTGGTGCGGCGTTGGAAGCGATCACTGGCACGTTCGTTGGCGGCGTAGAGCCGGAATTTGAACTCGCCGCGGTCGAACCAGAGTTCGAAGGCGTGAGCGGGGCTGGCGTTTTCGCCGTCACGGATACGGACGTCGTGAAGAGCCTGAAGGAGGTTTGCGCCGGCGTCGATGCCGTCGTTGTCTTGGTAGGGGTGGATTTCGAGGAGTTGACCGGGGATGCTTTCGAGGGGGACGTTGTACGTGGTCTGGAGGGGGTAGGTGTCGTATTGTTTGGCTTCCCGTGAGTTATCCCGGAAGGGGAATTTCATGCGGTATGAGTGGGTCGCATTGTATTTATGTGTTATCGGATGACTGACCTTTTCCCAGATTTGAGAATAAGACGTGTTGCGCCCGCTGACTTAACCAACACAAGACGACTCTACACTCGGACTGTTGGTTAAGACAAGACAGCGCGCGCTTCCATCTCGCGAGCGGACCAGAACGCTGCGACCCCATTCCTCGTCGGCACGTACTGCTGGGCTCTTCCCTCACCGTCGAACTGCCGCAGATACCCGTACTCCTGGAGTTCGCTGAGCGCGCGGTAAATCGTCTGCTGGCTCGACGGCTGGCCCAACCGCTCGACCCGACTAACCACCCTCATCCCGGATGGTGGCGTCCCGTCATCGACGAGCTGGAGGACCGCAACGAACGTGTCGCGTTGGGGCGCGGAAAGCATCTGGAACGCTGGAAGGACAGCCCGCGGACTGACGGGCAGTTCTGGGTACGACTGCGTCTCTCCCGACACTTGTATCGACCCACGGTGATGGCGTAAACTTTCTGAGGACATGTAGAATCACCCGCGTTACCGGCTATTCGGTGTGGCGTCCGGCTCAATCCAGACGTCGGCGGCTTTCAACCGGTGTTCGAACTGTTCGAGGTCGCCGTACTCGTTGACGAATGCCGCTGCGAGCGTGTCGGTCACGCCGTCGACGCGCTTGAGGAGGTCGTGGTCGGTGTGGAAGGTTGCGTCGTCGCCACGACCGGCGATGACGCCGAGGCGGACGTCGACAACTTCTCGGCCGGGTTTGGTGTGTTGGCTGGCGAGGTCGTCGACGTTGTCGGCGTCGTAGGCATCGAGGACCTGTTGGCGCGTCTCATTGTGGATGTTCAATTCGTAGACGACGTTTTGGGGGCCTTCGCGGTGAGTGGTTAGTCGGACGGGCGTTTCAGGATGGGGGGTGGTTTTGGCGTCGGTTGCCATATGTCAATATCTCGTCGCTAAAGGTATATAATTTCCGGCATGATGGAAATACCGGTCGATATAGCGGGAAAATTCTTTCATACGGGAAACATCGGACAGTATATGGGCATCCACAGCGAACCGAGCGGACACATGGACCGGCGGGCGTTACTCACCGACCGCGAACGTGAAGTCCTCCGCGGCGACGCAACCGACGTTAAAAACCCCAAAGAGTACCGGAGTAAAATCCGCAGTCGACTCAAGAAACGACTCGACCAACTCGAAACGGATATCGACCTCCTCGACAAGCACGAACCAGAGCTCGCAGCCGACCTCTATGACCGTGTCTGTGGCGACCAAGAACGCCGCCTCGCACGACTCGAACGCGAAGTTGACGAACTCCGCAAAGAAATCAACAACAACGAATAATATTATTGTTATAAACCCGGGTTTTTATTCAATGCAAGTACTAAGGGAGAAAATAACCCAATCACTGCCATAGAAAATTTCAAGACAATACTACCTGTATTAATCGAATCTCCTCACGGAGCTGCTGTACTGACGCTCCCGTTTGACCCCGCAAAGGGAAGGTCAATTTCGAGACCATCATAGGCCAGCTTTGGTTGGTTCGCTTGGCCTGTGTCACTGTGTTCGAACGTGATGACGCCGATATCTTCGAGTTCAGAGAGGTTCTGATGGACTTGTTTGTAGTCTCGGTCCACCAGTTCGGTGGCTTCGCTGATGCTTTCTGGGTCGTGCTCGGAGATTGTCTCCAACAGCTCTAGGTTCTTCGGGCTGAGAAGTCGACTGAGTTCCGCATACGACTCGAAATTCAGTACGGGCTGGGCGTCGTCGAGGTCTTCGCCTTCTTGAGCAGCCTTGATGCGGCTCCGCGTATGCTGGTCGAGACGGTCGCGTTTGCCGACGGTAACTTTGAGTGTGGGCATGGTATGCACCTCCTGAATGCGTCCTACTCCGGCCAGTTCCACGAGACAGGCGATAGCTTCTCGGTCTCACGCTTGAAGCGGTCGTAGAGTGCCAGCATCCCGGGGAAGTCGATTATTTCGACGGTATCCGTGGTGTGGCGTTCGTGGCCTTTCGTCCGTTTGTGAGCGTTGTCGTAGCGGAGGATGGTGTCGCCCCGACTTCCCCGAGGTGTAGGCCGTAGTCCCATCCGCTCGGGTACTTGTTGTCCTCCGTTTGTCGGATGGTGACATCGATGACGTAGCCGTCTTTGACATCTCGCCAGTCTTCGATGGTGGTGTAGGACGCCATCCGTCACCGTATGTTATTACCTCCATACACATGGTCCTATGGACCACACAACATAGGCCAGTCAACCTCCCAGAAAATGGAACCGATATTTCGGATACACTCTCGACTTCCGTAGGAATTAATCCCGTAACAGTTCTCATCCCAGAAGATGTCTGATACTGATTCATCCAACAACAATGCCCCACCACTCCTCGGCCGCCTTCTCTTTGCTGGCGGCCTCGCAATTCTCGCAGTTCGCAACCTCACAAACCTAGACGGACGAATCGCGTACGCCGACGCCAAAGGCGTTCCATTCGCGGACCAACTTGTCCCAGTATCGAGCGGCCTCCTGCTAGGTGGCAGCCTCGGTATTAGTCTCTGGAAGCTCCCGAAACTGTCCGCTAGTAGTATCGCCGCGTTCTTCATCGGTGTCACCCCCACAATTCACAACTTCTGGGCCGTTGACGAAGAAGATCGCGGCGACGAATTAACATCGTTCCTTCAGAACCTCACGCTCCTCGGTGCGGTAATCGCCTTCTACAAGCGAGCCTCCCAAAACTAACCTACCGGGAGCCTCGGAGCTTGACCCTAGGCCATTTACCAGAGTCCCTCCCACGGCGGCCAGATATCTAAATCCAGCATCCGGTCGAACATATACACGGGTAGCCAGAGCAGTAGCGCCGCCAACACCAACCGAAACAGCATCCACAAATTTCCACCAAACGACGACGGCCCAGTGAACGACGCTGACGACGACGTATACGCGGGATTCCGCTTCCAGAACGACGCCGGCTCATACACGGCTGTCATCCCCTTCTCCGCCCGTTCAATCGTCACAATCGCTGTTCCTGCCGCATTCGTCTCCACCGGCGTTCCCTCGACGACCACGCGGCCATCGTAGCCCGCCGTCATCACTGGCCGGCCCTGCTCGTCGGATAACTCAACCCGTACACGGAGCGTCGACGACGTTGCATTAATGACCTCCACGTCTAGCGACGTCGCCCGTGTTTTCACGGTCGTATAGAACGATGGACTCAACTCTCGCGACGTCCCCGCCACTAACCCACGAACTTCCACCGTCTTGGGTTCGTACTCCGCGTGGCGGACCGCAAGCTGCGAGGACACATTATACGATTCGTTCGCCACGTCGACGTTCACTGACGCCGGCAGTTCCGGGACGGGACGCTGCTCGCCCTGCGTCTGCAACAGTTCTCCCTCCGGCTGGCTGAACCCACTCTCGGTTGTCGCGAGCTCTGCCTGACTCGTCGATGGATACGCGTACACTTGTAGTGGCTGCGCCGGCGAGGACACCGTCTCCGTCCCGTCCGGATTCGTCTTCGTCAACGAATCCCAATCCGTCTCACGCCCACTGTAGAACCGCCATACACCGTTTGCAGTATCATTCTCAGGGAGCGAGAGGCCCGCCCACGGGTGGTTTTGCTTCGTGACAACACCCATATCGCCGTCTGGATACTGGGTTACGTATCCTGTCGACAGGAGACTGTACTGTTCGACCAGCCGGGTGTCCTCGACCGTTATCGACTCGTCGATTTCTTCGGTTTCAGTCTCCCAGTGGCAGCGTCCGTCATCGCTACAGACCTTCGTCTTCGTGGTCTTCGTGACATCAATCTGGATTCGGGCTTCGACACCAACCGAGTGCGGGCCGGACTGGAGGTCACTGTAGTTGATTTGCACCGTCTGACTCGGCGCCGTAGTCCCGATAGTCCGCGCTCCCGAAACCGCTCGAACTGACTCGATGCTCGCGCTATTCAGGTCGTAGAAGACGCGAACGCTCCCGGTCGTGTCGTCTTCGGGAAGGTCGACGCGGTAGTCGGTTGTGGCGAGAATCGACCCCTTACTCGGTACGTATAGAGGCTGGCGGCTCCCACTCACGAACGCTCGCGTACTCGGCTGGATTGCGAACAACCGCGTGTAGGCGTCCGTAATCCAACCACGGTCACTCGCCGTCGTCTCCGTCCCCTCTGGATACACGGATGTCTTCGTACCCGTCTCAGGGAACTCTCTGAGGTCCTGTTGATTCCATCGTTGGACTTCCTCAGGGGGCTCTAAGTACGAAATATCGGTGCCGTTCGCGAGCGTGCGAATCGCCGTTTCGTTCAACGAGATATTCCCGTCGACGTCGTGCGACCAGAGTGGGTAGAACTCGCTGGCGTTCAACCCGTGGTCGGGCTCCTCAGGCGGGTCCGCTGCGGCAGGATGCACACCAACTCCGACGCCCACACAGACGACGAGAACAACGAGAACGGCGCTGGCGACTCGTCGATAACTACTCGTCCTCATCCGAGTCAGATTCGCCGTTCTCAAGCTGGTCGAACAACCGATTCAGCGACTCTCTATCCGAATCATCGCTGCTACTTTCCTCGTTACCGCCTTCGTCGTCTGCGAGGTCCAGGGCGTCCGAGACAATCTTATCGAGATTCGGGCCGGACCGCCGTATCTCGTCTTGGTCGACAATCACCTCGTCGCCATCCTCGCCAATCGCCCGAATCTCCGGCACCAGCTTCTCCGGCTTCACTTCAACCTCCACTTCGTCACTATACTTCTCAAGGAGCTGTTCGCGAATCTCCTGTACCTCCTCAGGCACTACCTCGTCGTCGTTCATCCCCGGGAGTGCGGCTCGAATATCCTCGTCCGGATCAAGGTCAACAACAGCCGCTTCCTTCGGATTCGCGCTGATATGAACGGGATACCAGCCCTCGTCCGCCACCCCGAATGCCGCCTCCGAGTATCCACGTTCCTCGTCACCGGGTGTAGCTGTCCGCACGAACTGGGCTTCCGTCTCACTCATCCCGACCTTCGACGCAACCTCATTATCTAGACCTTCCGTGTGGAAGAACAGCTTGTGGTCGCACTGGTCGGCAATCGCCTCGGCTTCCTCGTGCTGGAAGAACTCGTCGACGGTCTGCGTGATAAACTGAATACTGAGGTCGTAGTGACGGGAGTGCCGCACCGCCTGCTCAAGGAATTCCAGGGCGGCTTTGTCCCGCATGATGTACCGGGCCTCGTCAATCGCGAAAATCACCTCCTTGTCCGTCTGCTTCGCCCGCTCGTAGACCGCAGAGAACAGGAGATTCATCATTAGGCCGAGGCCGCCGCGGGACTCCTGCTGCTGGAGGTCCAACCACACCACGTCCTCGCTCCCGATATCGAAATCCGAGGATTCGCCGAGGTTCGCAAGTGCGCCACCCTCAAGGAATGGTTCCATCGCGAGCAACAGTTCTGCCGCCCGCTTTCGCTCTTCCTCAGTCACCTCCTGCGCGGCGTTCAGGACCTCCTCGATGGTCGTCTCGTCGTCGATAATATCTTGGATGATAGAGTGTTCCTCAACGTCCGTCACCATCTCCAAGAGAATCGGAATGACGTCCTCCCGGATCGTCGGAGACTGGCGGGCGTGGGTGTCGGGGTCGTCAAGGTCGATACCGCGCTCGTGGTAGGCCGTACGGAGTGCGCGCTGGAGGGTGGTCCACTTCTCGCCCAGCTCCTCGCCGCGCATGTCGAAGAACGACTCGAAGAAGGACTTGAGGTCCTTCATCTTCGCCGTCCCCGGATTCACCTGTGGATTCTCCTTGACGCTCTCCGGCGGTTCCTTGATTTCCAAGGGGTTGAGTGCGAAGTCGCCGCCGACGACGATCTGCTGGCCGTCTAGCGCGCTATTGAGGCCGGCGAATCCACGGAGCGGGTCCAGCATGATGACAATCGTGTCGTCGTCGTAGAGTTTGTGCCGGAGCAAATGCAGCTTCGTGGAGAACGACTTCCCGGCGCCGATGTTCCCGATGGTGAGCATGTTGTACCCACGGTCGTGGGTGAATCGGTCGTAGATAATCGGGCTGGAGTTCTCCGCGTGAACCCCAATCGGAATGCCTTCGTCTTGGATGAGCGTGCCGCTGCTGAACGGGAGCATCGCCCCAATCGCTCCGCCCATCATCGAGTGCTTCTTCTCGAGCTCGTCCTTCGCGATGGGCGACGTCGACCGTAGGGTTCGCTCTTGGTCTTTCGTCTTCAGGATGGACCGTAGCCCGTTCTCCTGAAGCGTATCCTCGAATTGGTCGCTAACGCGGTCTAATTCGTCCTTGCTGTCTGCGGCGACGGTGACGTACATCGAAACGTCGACGAACTCCGCGTTAGTATCACGGATGGCGTCCCGCATCGACTGGTAGTCCTGTAACTTCCGTTCGACGTCACGGGCTTCGATAGTCTGGCCGTCGTCGGCAAGCAGTTCGTACTCGGACTCCAATTCTCGAATCCGCTCTTTCAGGTCCTCAAGCGCGTGCGGGGAATCAAGCGGGTCGATGTGGAGTGCGATATCGAAATCGAGGCCGGGCTGGCTGAACAGGCCGTGGAACTGGCCGTCTGAGACACTATCCGGCCACCCGTCGATGAAGTACGAGCGCGTGTAGTGGTCGTCAATCCGGAGGTGTTCGTAGTAGTCCTCATCTTCGCGGATGTGGCGTGGAGCCATGCCCGAGAGTTGGCGTTCCCCGCGGTCATCGAGGACCTGCATCTCGTCGTCCAGCGTCTCGACCTCGGCCACCGAGGCATCGGCGTTCGTGCGTTCGCTGGGCGGCTCGTTGGCTGTCGACGGCGCCGGCGTTTCCTCAGTGGCTTGCTCGACTGGTTCTTGGTCCGTGGCTGCGTCTGCGGCTGTGTTGTGGTCGTCGACGAATGTCTGGTTGGACGAAACGAGGCCGGCTTTCCTCGCGATAGCTGCAACCACCCCCAGAATTGCGATGACCGCGATGATGCCTCCTGCGAGGAGAATCGGGCTGGTGGGGCCGACGACCGGGAGCGATACGGCAGCAACGGTGGTGACGGCGGTATGACTGAGCATTAGGAGTCCTCCGAGCGGGCTGCGGGTTGGTCGCGGGTGGTGATGCCGTTCGTCTCAAGCTGGTCCTGTTGGTCGACGTCCTCGCGCTGGTAAGCGCGGACGATGAGTTCCGCGTGCTCGACCGCGTCGACGCGGGTGGCGTCGATGTCCGTGATTTCGCGGAAGTGGCCGCGAACCATCGCGAGTCGGTCGTATAGCGTCTCCCGCTGGCGACCACGCAAGACTGCCTCTGGCGCGTCTTCCTCGTCATTCGTACTGATGAGCCGGCCGAGAAGCGGCCACTCCGCGAGTTGTTCTTTGAATCCGGCTGTCCGCCGCGAGGATTCGACTTCTTCGGGGCGGACGGGAACGATGACGTAGAATTCCGTAATGCGCGTGCCGCGGCTGGCGAGTTCTTCTGGGTACCATGCGAGGAATTCATTGAGGAGGGTTTTGAGGACGGGTTCGTTCCGAACGTCGTCGTCACTGCGGCGGTCGTGGTAGGGCTGTAGGAATGCGTCTGTGTCGAAGTCTCGGGAGGTGCGGTAGATTTGGGTGGGGAAGTCCAGCGTGTTGATTGTGGAGCCCAGTTGGGTGACAGTGCGGCTCCAGTCGTCGGCTGTTGATAGCGAGAGGTTTGCCGGGTCGATTTGGACGGCGCCAACGAGCGTGCCGTCAGTGAGTTCGACGTAGCCGGTGTCGCCACGCTGACCAGAGCCCGGTTGGACGCGTTCGACGTCAAGAACGTCCTGTGTGCGCTGGTTGGTAGCGAAGATGGCCTGTGTCGTCGTCTGTTCTACCTCGTCTGTCTGGGTGCGTTGGGCGTGGTCGTGGTGGAAGGTGAGGTGTTCGTATGTGGATTGGCGGGCGAGGTGGGCTGCGTGGAGTTTCACCCATTCGGTGGACTTGTAGTAGTCTGGCGTGGTAGCGAGCCCGACTACTCCGAGGAGGAAGGCGAGGACGCCGAGGAGGACGCCCTGGAGGCGGATGACCGGTGGGACGAGGGTGAGTGTGAGGATGCAGATTGCGATGCCGGGGCCGACGAGATAGGCGTCGTCAAGCGTGTACCCCCGGATGAGGTTCATCGAGTCGTCGGCTTGCTGTGGGATACGACGTTGAGCGCGCTTCATGGCCGTGAGTCAGGGGTATCCGGGTCGCGTTTCGGGGTGCTGACGCTGTCCGTCAGGTCGTCTCTATTGGCGTATTCGAGGAGTTGTGTTGTGTCAGTGCGTTTGAGGAGGTGTTGGGCAAGGAGTTCGGGGTTGTCGTCGATGACGTCGTCGATGGCTTGGAGGTAGCGAGCGCCGTATTCGAGAACTTCTCGCCACCGCATGTTGTGCTGGTTTTTCGTGTTACGGATAGCTTCGAGACGGTCTGGGTCGTGGAACTGTACGTGTACGTAATCGGGGTCGGATTCGGAGTCGGACATGATTGGAGGAGGACGTAGTGGTTAACAGGTGATTACGCTCCGACGCCGGTCCATCTGGTAATGAGGGACGTGATGCCCATGAGCATGCCGAGCCCCCAGCCGTACATGAGTGAACTCCGGATGTTCTCCTTGTATTCTTTCTTTTTGCCGGATTTGTTGGTGCCGGAGGCTTTCATCATGTTGAACCCGGCGTTGAGGGTGCCGACGGCAGGTCCAATGCCGGTGAGCCACGCGGTGGCGTTTTCGACGGTAGTCATGATGGGTTGGGACGATTCTTGGGCGGCTACTGGGTCAACAAAGAGAGTGACGGTGAGTGCGCCAACCCAGAGGAATACGAATGAGTGGGTGAAGCGTTCGATGTAGCCGGTGTTGGATTGACTGTCGTGTTCTTCACTAGGGTCTGTCATAGGACGAATCAACCCTGGATTGTGTGTGCGTTATTTGTTTTGGCGTATCGTCACATCGTCATTCTAAAATTTGAGAAAAGGTCTAGTCATCAGCGTCGCAGGCCGAGCGCCTCAGAGCTTGACTCTGAGGCGATTCCCGAATCGAAGACGACTACTATAAAACCGGTGTCGACAGCGATGAACTAGAAGACCGGCCACGATAGCAGAAGCACAAGAGCACATTCAATACCGACGAGAGGTCTGCCGAATCAAAATCCTTAGGTAACCTCAAAGCAGTATCTTGACCATCGCCAACCACACGAAACGACCTGTTGAGTGCGTCGTCGCAGACACCTCAGCACGTTGTCTCTCCCAAATCGTGGTTGGCGACAACTCCAACATCCGATAGCAGTAGGTAGCGCGTCCACACTCCAGCCAGCGTCGCCCATCGACACACTGTGCACTTCAACCGCACTAGCGTTCTGATGTAACTACCCGGAGACGGGAGCGGCGATGGCGCTGGCGGGGGCTTCAACCGCACTAGCGTTCTGATGTAACGGCCTTGCGCGGCGTCCATCACGGGGTCGCCAATCTGGCTTCAACCGCACTAGCGTTCTGATGTAACGAGCCGCCGTTCGCGGTCGAGGTCGAGACCAATCCGACGCTTCAACCGCACTAGCGTTCTGATGTAACCATGCCCCATACGGGGCACTCAGCGGTGCTACAGGCCATACATACTTCGGTGTTTTCGTCAACCCGTAATTCACCCTGAACCCCCTAGGGGTCGATGAAGAATCGTCGCGTATCGTCGTTGTTGGGTATACGATCTCCCGAGCAGTATGGACGCCGGTACGATGGGAGTTCCAAGGCTGATCACTCGTGCTCCTCGCCGGAGAGTTCATTCGCGCTCGTGTTGATGCCGCGGCTAATCTAATCTCCGTTAGGAGGGTTTGATTATCAGTTGTTGCAAATACGATTGATTTATTCAGCGTGGACGGCGTCACATGCCCTTCACACTCCTAATTACGGGGCAATTCCTGAATAAAATTCTGTCCGTTCAACTACTGTTAGGGGAGCGGAAATAGAGATCCGATACCGGTCAGAGAAGACGACCAACAGGGGAATTTCCGGATGGTATCTGAGCAGCAGATCGTGGCTCCGAGGAGGTTCCTAGACTCTCCTTTTTCACTCTACTGCCGGGAACCCTAGCCTGATCATGGAACGCCAGAGCAGTGCGTAGCCGTTCTCTCGCCCAGTTCGATGTCGCTTCTCGATCCACAAACTCTAGCTCGAAGCAGTCGCTATCTCCGCTGGGCGGCTGATTTCGAGGATAGAGAACTCAGAAATTTGGCCGCCTCATCCTTCAACTCTAATCTGAACAGTGCCCCAATCCATTGGTTAATACTCCCCGATCACCGTCTCAATACGTCGATACCAACCGGCGTTGACGTTTATGTCACCGCTACACAGACACTGACAGAATCCACTTCCCGTGACAGCTGTCGAATCGAACGCCCGTCGGGTACGTTTCAGACGCACCGGCATGTGGTTGAAGCTACGAGACCTCCTCAAGCTGCGAGAAATGATCGAGACCGCATTTCAGACGTGCCCTTGTGAGGGTGAAGGGGTGTGCAGTTATGCCATATTGGTAGAAAGAACTAAGTTGACAGCGGGGAAATAGGCTGTTGATGAAGCCAATAATATGATGCTTGCCTCAGGGGAGTAGATATTCCTGGTATCTACTCCGGGCCCTAGGCATGTAAGCACCATACGGAAACTGCTGCGATAGGTGAGTATACTCCCAGCACTCATGATGGTTGTGGCTTGACGAGGCACCCAATCTGTATCAGATGAACGCAACTGCGGTTGAAGTTACCAGTATGGTGCCAACACCGTCACAAGTTTCAGATGAACTTCGGTGAGGTGGGTGCTGGCATGTACTTCTCATCAGGGGAAAAGAATAACTACCATAGGATCGATACCTAAATCGACATAACACTGTGAGATTACTAGTACGGTTACACGCGCGGGCTGATACCGCATACGACAACGCGTATCACCCCAAGCTCCGAGGTAGGATCTGGCAAGCGTTGCAGGGCACGGAGTACGAACAGTATCATGACGAAAACCGCCCACCGGGATTCAATTACAGTAACCCCTTCCCGCCGGGAGATATGCAGGAAGGAGACGAGCGAACTCTGCTGATTTCGGCCCCGCAAGAGCAATTACTGGCCGATGTTGCAGAAGACCTGACCGCCGATCGCGAGCTCAATATCGGCCAGATGCCGTTCCATATCGACGAACTCACGTCACTGTCACCGGATGTCGGCGAACCTGGGAGCAGCGGGACGATCGAGACTGGCACTGGACTCCTCGTGCGCATCCCACCATGGCGTTGTGACGATTATGGAATTGAGAACCCCGGCGAAGAGGCGGTGTATTGGCAGCCAGAACATACAATCGAGCCACTGCGAGAGCAGCTCGAGGCGAATCTCGACCAGAAACACGATCTATTCAGCCCGGACTACCTTCCGGGCCCAAGCGACACTGAGGGTGATCTCTTCGAGGGGTACGAGCTACTGAAGACGTTCGCCGTCCCGCTCCAAGTGACCGCAGATCAGGAGCTGACCTTCGTACTCTCGAAGTGGCAGTTCGACTATACCGTCCGAGACGACGACCATCGACGCCACCTCAACCTCGCACTGGACTGCGGGCTCGGGGAACGAAACGCGCTGGGGCTGGGATTCTGTAACCTGGTCGAAAAGCGCAACCCGTACGGCAAACCAGCGGCGGAGGTCCATGGATGAGCCTGCTCCCGGAGCCGTCGACGTTCGAGAATGACTATGACGACGAGGAACTGGCAAGTGAACTCCCGGACCGGCCGATCACCTCACTCCGCGACCTCCAGTACGTCTACGGCCGTCTGTACACGCTTGCGACCGCGGGGGGTGGCGAATACGCGGCCTACCTGACGCCGGAGAAATCCACGGACCTGTTCGATGAACCGGAGAGCCTACTCTATCTCCGCATCGATCTGAGTGGGAACGAGCCCCGCTTGGACCCTGACCAGCCAGTCGGCGTCGAGAGCTACGGTAAGGGGAAAGTCGAGGCGGTTGCCCACTCGTGGTACGACTCCGCGCGTGGGTTCGACCATAGCGTCACCCACCGAACGGGCAAGAGCAAAGAGCCCGAAAAGGTCGCGGAGTATCTCCACGAGCGACTCACTTCGTGGGCTGCCGACGACGTGATCCAAGAGGCTGCCGCCGATCACGAAGACAGGTGGATCGTCGACGCACTCGCTGCACTCGGCGAGAGTGAGGGGCTTAGAGAGCGCATCGAGACGGCCGTCGACGAACAGCTCGACGGGAAGACCACGGCGCTCACGACTGTCGCAGTCAAACTCGATTCTGACGGTGAGTATCTCCTCCCGGGTGAGGCGAGTTCGGTGTTCAACGAAGCAATGCGGGCGCGCAAGCGATCGAAGCTCGTCTCAAAGGGTGAAGCCACGAACTCCGTGGGTGAGGCGACCGATCTCGTGACCGGTAGCCGAGGCCCGACCGTCGGGACGGCTGAAGATCCGCTGAACTACTTCCTCGGCAAGCAGCTCGAGAAATTCCCCGGGTTCGATCCGGACGAGGCATGGCGGACGCACCCAGTCTCGGAAGACGTTGCAGTGACGCTGATGAACGCGAGTACGTTCGTCGACGCCTGCGACTACTACACGATGGGAGCGAACATCTACTACCTTCCGTACTTCTTCGGGCGGCTCGATCCGGCAGACGCGAGGGACCTCTACGGACTTCTCTACGACCTGGTACACGCCGGAGAGATGAGTCCGCTCGAGAGCGCCTATCGAAGCTATCAGGACACCCCGCGACTGCAGGAAGCGGGAGAACGCTTCCGGTTCTACGTCGCCGCGGTGATGGAACACCAGACGAAGCGCTTCGACGTGTTCGGCGACAGCATGGACGGAACGCTGTTCTCACCCGTCGAGCTCACCAGAGCCCACCAGCGGGTACTTCGGTCGTGGCTGTACGACGCGGAAGGTGACGTCGACCACCCCGATCCGGGGCTTCGAGCCGCGTTCCCGACACCGGACAACTGGGACATCTTCGTTCCGGAGGAGTCGGCATTGCTGAGCATCCTTGCAACTGGCTGGTACTTCGAACAGACGTTCGCGCCGGCCGATGACGACGACGCAAGCGCCGACGACTACCGAATCCGTGCGCTCGTGGCTGTACTCTCGAGCGAGCCGCTCGATGTCGAGAAGGTGCTCACAGAGTACGTGGAACGATTGCTCGAGGACGAGGGCGAGGAGTTCCCGAGCTTCCGTGTCTCCGCACAGTACGCACAGCTCTGTGCGCTCGCCGAAGCGGGGCTTCTCACCGGACGCGACGCGTACGAACCGGTCGCAGAGCCGCGGCAGTTGACACACGATCATACAGACGATATGCAACAGGACACACCAGCCCGAGCCGACGGCGGGAACGTCGCCGCGGCCCGGGAGACGAAGCTCGAACAGTTCCTTGAACAGACACCCGCTCTCGCGGCGGATCAGCCCGAACGGCGTGGCAGTTTCCTCCTCGGCGTACTGGTCGGCCAAGTGACCGGCTACCAGCAGGTGAGCGAGGGACGCTCGACGACGCTCATCGACCAGTACCCGATCAAGGCCGTCACGGAGTCGAAGCTAAAGCGTCTCGCGAGCGACGTGCTCGATAAGAACGTCGTCTACTCCCGGGAGAACAACATGGCGGGGACAATGTACCGCGAGGTCGTCGATCGGCTGGTGACGACGCTCCCCCAGATCGACATCGACGGCGACTGGGAGCTCGACACGACCGATCTCCGATTCTACTACTCGCTCGGAGTCGCCTACGGAATGAACAACTGGGCGAGCAGCGACGACGAACAGGCCGACGACCAGCCCGAAACTGCGGAGGAAGAAGCATGACTGACGACACATACGCTGACGACAGCTACGACCCCGTGACGAACCGATCCGAGATCGTCTTCTGCTACGACGCCGTCGACGCCAACCCCAACGGCAACCCTCTGAGTGGGGCGAACCGCCCGCGAATCGATCCCGAAACCCAACAAGCAATCGTGACGGACGTCCGGCTGAAGCGTTACCTTCGCGACCAGCTCGACGACGACGGCCATGGGGTCTACGTCCGGAACGTGAAAAACGAGGCGGGCAAGCAGTCCTCGCGGGAGGACCTCCTCGCCGACCGGATGCGTGAACTAGACCCGGACGACTGGGACCTCAGCGATCTGGACGACGATGAGGCAGCCGAGCTCCGCGAGGAAGTGTTCGGCACGTTCCTCGACGCAAGCGCCGACGTGCGGTATTTCGGTGCGACGATGAGTGTCGACATGAAGGGGAACTACGAGGGGTTCGAAGACTACCTTCCGGACCACTTCACCGGGCCGGTCCAGTTCTCGCCCGCGAAGACGCTCCATCCCGTAACGGAGAACGAGGAGTACAACAGTCTCACGAGCGTCATCGCGACTGGTGAGGGGAAAGAGCAGGGTGGGTTCGACCTCGACGACCACCGAATCCAGTACGGCTTCATCGCGTTCCACGGATTGGTCGACGAGAACGGTGCCGCCGACACGAAGCTCTCCGAGGCGGACGTGGAGCGCCTCGACACCCTCCCGTGGCGCGCGATCAAGAACCAGACCATCAGCCGGAGCAAGGTCGGCCAAGAGCCACGACTCTACCTCCGTGTGGAGTACGAAGACGAGAGCTTCCATCTCGGTGGCCTCACCCGTGACCTCGACATCGACGAAGAGCGCTCGGCCCCTGTCGACGAACTCCGGAACGTCCGGGAGTTCACGCTCGACGGGAGCGATCTCATCTCCCGGCTGGGCCGCCACGCCGACCGTATCGCCCGCGTTCGTGTCGTCGCCAGCGACGTGCTCGACGTGACCGTCGGCGACGAGGTCTACACGGCAGGCGACGAGGCCGGCGAACACGGCTTCTACGACGCGCTCCGCGAGGCTGTCGGCGACGCGGTCGAGGTCGTCGACGTCTACGACGAAGCCGCTGCGACGATGCCCGAGTGATGGCCCAAGAGTCACTCGAGAGCTGGACCGACGAGGACGACCAGCTCCCGGAGACGTGTCTCTCCTTCGAACTCCGCGGGGAGTGGGGTCACTTCCGACGGGTCGAAGGGAACATCGTCAAACAGACCTATCGGATCATCCCCCGGACGACCCTCGCCGGCCTCGTCGCCGCGATGCTCGGGCTGGACCGCGACAGCTACTACGAAGCGTTCGGTCAGGACGTGTCGGCGGTCGCGGTGGAGCCGATCGCCGAGCTCCGCACGATCAACATGCCGATGAACACGCTCTCGACGGCCAAGGAACACATGATGACGATGCCCAGCCGCGGGCATGCACGGATCTCGATGCCTGATCCGTCGGAGCTCCGCCAACAACACAACTACGAGGTGCTCGTCGAGCCGGCCTACCGCGTGGATCTCCGGCTGGCGAACGACGATCTCCGGGATCGACTACAGGACCGGCTCCGCGACGGGACGTCCTACTACCCGCCGAGTCTCGGCCTCTCGGAGCATCTCGCGGAAGTCACGTATCTCGGTGAGTTCGAGGTAACGCCGCGTGAGCGCGAGACGACCGACGTCGATTCGGCAGTGCTCGAGGCAGTCGACAGCGTCGAACTCACCCCTGAGACGGAGGTCAAAGTCGAACGCTCGCCGGCGTTCATGGCGGCCGACGAGGGGGGCCGGACGACGACGGCGTTCCAGTCGGTCGCGTACGCAACCGGGGCGGAGCCACTCCGGGTGCAGGACGTCGAGACCCACGAGGTCGACGGCAGACGGGTGATGTTCTCGTGAGCCGCGAGGGGGCGTAGCCATGGCCGAGTTTACCGACCGACCGTCACACATCGGACCGAATGGGGAACAGATCCCGCTCGAAAAGCATCTCGACGACATCCGCGAGCGGGTCGGATGGCTCGTCCCCGACGACGCCGAGACGCCGGCGGGGAACTCGCTTGCTGAGTTGGCAGGAGTGGTGGCGCAAGTCCACGATTTCGGGAAGCTGACTTCTTGGTTCCGCGAACACCTCCTCTCGGACGACGCACAACCGGACGGACCGAAACATCACGCGCCGATCTCGGCGCTGCTTGCTCACTACGCGCTGGAGGCACGCGGGTTCGACGGTGCCGATCCTCTCGTCGGCTTTCTAGCCGTCGCGAGACACCACGGACGCCTCCCCGATACGGCCGACTACGTGCACCGGGCGAGCGTCGAGCAGTCAGGACGGGTCCAGACGCTCTATCGATCTGATGCGCTCGAACAGGCAGCACACCTTAACGAGACCGTTCCTGAACTTGCCGAGATACTCGTCGACCAAGCGACCAATAGCGGTGGCGACTGGGAAACGTTTCACGAACGGCTCGACGAGTCAGATACAGCTATCGAGCTCCCGTGGGTGGCGGAAGCCGTCTGTAGTGGCCGGCGACTTCGCCCGGCACCGGAGAAGCTCCCGTCAGGGTTCTACGAATCAGTGCTGCAGGTCTGGAGCGCGCTCGTCTTCGCCGACAAGGCGAGCGCGACGTACCTGTCGACTGGTGTCGAAATCGGCCGCGAGGCCTACCGATCGCCGATCCCCGAGCGGCGGGCGATCGACAACTACATCGACGAACTCCAGACTGCGAACGCTGAGACAGAGCTGGACCCCCGAACGGAACAGATGAACGAGCGGCGCGAGGACGCTCGACAGGCAGTTCACACTCGCGCCAAAGAGTTCGTCGACGACGACCGGAACGTCGCGACGCTGACGCTCCCGACGGGCATGGGGAAGACCCTCACTGGACTGGACGCCGCCTTAACCGTGCTCGAGGAGAGTGAGATGGCGTCGAACCCGAACGGGGGACGTCTCGTCTACGCGCTGCCGTACACGTCCATCATCGACCAGGTGGCCGAGCAGAGCCGCGAACTGTTCGAGACCGACGACAGAGGCGAACGGCTCACCGTCGACCACCACCTCGCGGATACCCTCGTCTCGCCGCCGGGCGAGCCCGAATCAGTCGCCGACGACGCCGTCGAGAACGTCGCCGCCCTCCTCGGCGAGAGCTGGCGGTCGGGGATGGTCGTGACGACGTTCGTCCAGCTGTTCGAGAGTCTGGCCGGGCCGACAAACGCACGCTCGATGAAGCTCCCCTCGCTGTACGGGAGCGTGATAGTTCTCGACGAACCGCAGGCGCTGCCGCTCGAGTGGTGGCCGCTCGTGGACCGACTGGTCGAACTGTTGACCGAGGAGTACGGTGCATCGGTGATCGCCATGACGGCCACCCAGCCCGAACTCCTGTCTGCGGGCGACCAAGAGCCGTTCTCCCTTGTCGCGGATCCTGATCCGTACTACGACGAGCTGGACCGGCTCGACTTCGTGCTTCACCCGTCCGCGATCGCGATGCTTCCCGGGCAGAACGAGACAGGGGGTGAGATGAACGACGACGCGGAGTCAGCAGCACTCCCCTACGATCGAGCCGGCGAACTCGTCGCGAACCGGGCCGACGACCGTAAATCGGTGTTGGCGATCTGCAACACAATCGACAGCGCGCGCGAGCTCGCCGAGTCGGTGGACGACAGAACGGCACCGCTGGACATCAACGAGGTGTACGACGAACTGCTCACCGCCGCGGACCGATCGACCAAATCGATACGCTCCGAGCGGACGCTTGCCGATGCAGTCCGTCGACGACGACCGGGGCAGCCGCTGTTGGTCCACCTCACGACACGCCACCGGCCGTGTGACCGACGCCACCTCATCGACGTGGCGTCCGACCTCGCCGAAGCGGGTGAACCAGTGTTGTTCGTCTCCACCCAGCTGGTCGAGGCGGGCGTCGACGTGAGCTTCGACGAGGTCATCCGTGATTTCGCGCCGATGGACAGCCTCGTGCAGGCTGCGGGTCGATGTAACCGGTCATACGACCGCAACCGTGGGCGCGTGACAGTCTGGCAGCTCGCGCCGCCGCCGAACCGCGAGACAACGCCCGCAAGCGCGGTCTACGGTCGAGGAGAGAGCCTCACCAAATTGACTGGCCAAGCGCTGGCAACGGTCTACGACGGTGACCCGATGCCCGAGCCAGACGTTACTCGAAACGCCGTCGAACACTACTTCGACCTGCTCGATAGGCGTGACATCGGTGCCGACGAGTACGTGGAGTACCTCGAGCGGGCAGAAGCCGAACAGCTCGGGCGACTCTCGCTCATCGACGAGCGGCCCGCCGTCGACGTGATCGTGACGAGAACGGCCGATGAGCGCGAGACCGTCGAAGAGATCCGGCGAGCGTTCGGCGAGTACCGGTGGGACGACCTGGACGACCTCGTCGAGTCGACCGCGGACTGGCAGGTCTCCGTCCCCGTCTACCCCGGCGACGACGACACGATGGAGAAGCTCGCTGCATGCGAGCCGCTGTTCCCCGACACCGACCGGCTGGTGCTCGACGGGCGCCCGGGACGGCATGACGGCTACTTCGACGCCACCGACGGCGTCGTCATCCCTGACACGAGCGTGGAGGCACGTCTACTGTGAGCGATCCCGTCTCTCGGCTGGTGGCCACGGCACAGGGCGACGCCGTCGACAACCCGTTTCGCGTCACTGGCGTGATGATGCAGTACTACTACGTCTGTGAACGCGAGCTCTGGTTCGAGAGCCGGAACATCGAGATCAACCGGGAGAACGCAAGCGTTGCCCGAGGGACCCGCGTCGATGAGTCCTCCTACGGCGAACGTTCACAGGAGAACCTTCGACTCGGGATGATCGCTCTCGACCTACTTGAAGACGGTCGAGTGGTGGAGGTAAAACCCTCATCGACGTTGACAGAGCCAGCGCGAATGCAGCTCTCGTACTACCTCTGGTACCTCGATCGGGTATTAGGCGTCGAACGTGAGGGCGTGTTGGCACACCCGACTGAGCGTCGACGGGAGGGCGTTTCCCTCGACGACGACCGATGCGACAAAGTCGAGTCGGCAATCCGAGGGATTCACGCGATCGTGACCGCGGACAGTCCGCCGGAAGCCACTGAGAAACCGTACTGCGAGTCGTGTGCCTATCACGACTTCTGTTGGGTCTGATTATGGACAAGAACTACCACATCTTTTCGGACGGCCGCATCGAACGGAGCGAGGATACAGTTCGGCTGGAGACCGATAATGGCGAGAAAAAACATATCCCCGTCGAACACGCTGAGGCGATCTATCTGCACGGACAGATCGACTACAACACGCGGCTGATGTCGTTTCTCAATGACCACGGCGTTGCTATCCATGTCTTCGGCTGGAACGATCGCTATGCAGGGTCACTGATGCCCGAACGCGGGCAGACGAGCGGTCGAACTGTCGTCGAGCAGGTCCGGGCGTACGACGATCCCGAGCAACGGCAGTCTCTCGCTGCCTCGTTCGTCCGTGGGAGTATCCACAACATGCGGACGAACGTCACGTACTACGACAGTCGGGAGTACGAGCTCGGGGGCGTAATCGAGGAGTTGGACAACGCGACTGCGCGTATCGACGACGCTGGCGATATCTCCGAGCTCATGGGTGTGGAAGCGACGGCCCGGAGAGCGTACTACCAGACGTTCGAGGCGGTTCTTCCCGACTCGTTCGCGTTCGACGGCCGAGAGTACAATCCACCACCGAATCCGGTGAACGCGCTCATTTCGTTCGGGAACAGTATGGTGTACGCAAACTGTGTCTCCGCAATCCGTGCTACCGCACTTGACCCGACCATCAGCTATCTCCACGAGCCGGGAGAACGGCGCTACTCCCTTTCGCTGGATATTGCCGACCTGTTCAAACCAGTGTTAACGGATCGGCTGCTGTTTAGACTGGTCAACCGTAAGCAGATCAGCCGAGACGATTTCCGAGACGAGGTTGGCTCCTGTCTACTTAACGAGGAAGGGCGAACGACGTTTCTGAAGGAGTTTGAGGAGACACTCGAGCGAACAGTCGAGCACCCGACGCTGAACCGGAAGGTGAGCTATCAGTATCTGCTTCGCTTGGAGGTATACAAGCTCAAAAAGCACTTGTTAACCGGCGAATCCTATGATTCGTTCAAGCGGTGGTGGTAGATGTACGTCATCGTCGTCTACGACATGGAGGCTGACAGGACCCACCTGATGCTGAAGCTCTGTCGCCGATACCTTGTTCACGTCCAGAACTCAGTACTGGAAGGGGAAATCTCGGAGGGAGATCTAGCGACACTGAAGGGGGAAATTGAAGATCTCCTTCAGAAGGGAGAATCAGTCATGGTCTACGAACTCTCTTCGGACCGGCTATTGAACCGTACCGTGTACGGGGACGACCCGACCGAGGATAGTCGGTTCCTCTAGCTGATGTCGACCCCCCGGGGGTTTTGGGGGGATTGCGGGTCGACGGAAATGATGAAGTGTATACCACTGGTAGAGGTGATATGGTGGGCAAAATCACCATGGTTTCAGACGTACCCTCGTGGGATTGAAGCGGGATGTAGAAGACGTGAACCGTCGAGTTCGTGCCGGTTTCAGACGTACCCTCGTGGGATTGAAGCCGCCCATTCGAGCAATCTGTCGTCCCAGAGCGTCATGTTTCAGACGTACCCTCGTGGGATTGAAGCGCGTCGTGTACATCTACGGGCGCGACGAGTTCCTCGTTTCAGACGTACCCTCGTGGGATTGAAGCATCACGTTGATGGCGCTCTGGGAGGCCATCCAGTCGGTTTCAGACGTACCCTCGTGGGATTGAAGCATTTGTTCAGACCGGGGTCGCCGAAGATAGCGAAGTGTTTCAGACGTACCCTCGTGGGATTGAAGCTGCGGGGAGAGTTCAGGGAACCCCTCAACGGTGTAGTTTCAGACGTACCCTCGTGGGATTGAAGCGGTTGGGCGGCCTGACACGACCAACAGGAACAGGGAGTTTCAGACGTACCCTCGTGGGATTGAAGCCTGCGGCACCGAGCCAGTCAGGTAAAGCGACCCTGTTTCAGACGTACCCTCGTGGGATTGAAGCGCTGCTGGCCGCACCCGGACGAACCCGACCACGTCGTTTCAGACGTACCCTCGTGGGATTGAAGCACGCTCGACCCGATGCTGCTGGCGGTGTTGCTGGCGGTTTCAGACGTACCCTCGTGGGATTGAAGCCGTTGGGTATACCGACGGCTTCGGCGCTAACGCACGGTTTCAGACGTACCCTCGTGGGATTGAAGCGCGGGTCGCCGTCCTCGTAGAGCGGACCATGCTCGGGTTTCAGACGTACCCTCGTGGGATTGAAGCGTCTCCTCGCTTGAGACGTTGACCGTCATGCCTCGTTTCAGACGTACCCTCGTGGGATTGAAGCCTGACGTGGCTGTTGTGGCTGGCGTAGCTGGCGCTCGTTTCAGACGTACCCTCGTGGGATTGAAGCCGTTGGGTATACCGACGGCTTCGGCGCTAACGCACGTTTCAGACGTACCCTCGTGGGATTGAAGCTCCTTGTGAAAGTCCACCTCGGGCGGTCGGAGCCGGGTTTCAGACGTACCCTCGTGGGATTGAAGCTCGGCGCAAAGCGTGTCGACGTCGCCGAGAACCTCGTTTCAGACGTACCCTCGTGGGATTGAAGCACGTCAAACTCAAGCGCACGCACCTACCACACCCAAGGTTTCAGACGTACCCTCGTGGGATTGAAGCGCCAATATCTCTGTTAACCCGGCAGTCCAAACCCGTGTTTCAGACGTACCCTCGTGGGATTGAAGCCTGCGCCTGCGCCTCTTCCGGGAAGTACACGTCGGTTTCAGACGTACCCTCGTGGGATTGAAGCGTCCTCGAGGCGCAGGACCTCGACAGCGAGGACGTGTTTCAGACGTACCCTCGTGGGATTGAAGCTGATGCCGGAGGTGAGGCCAGTGCCTGAAGAAGAGAGTTTCAGACGTACCCTCGTGGGATTGAAGCGGCGAGATGGTCGGCGCGACAGATGTTGCAGACGCTGTTTCAGACGTACCCTCGTGGGATTGAAGCAGACCGAACCATCGGCGGTGCGACTTCAGTATCATCGTTTCAGACGTACCCTCGTGGGATTGAAGCGACGAGCGCGAACGGCTACGCCGGCACCTCGGGGAGTTTCAGACGTACCCTCGTGGGATTGAAGCCGGCCACGTGATGGTGTTGTCGTCGGTCATAGTGGTTTCAGACGTACCCTCGTGGGATTGAAGCCGGATTATCTCGAAGAGGAGTCGGTGGTGCGTGGGTTTCAGACGTACCCTCGTGGGATTGAAGCGTTGAGGGTTTGGCAGTGCTGGCAGTGCTGGTAGTGTTTCAGACGTACCCTCGTGGGATTGAAGCTTCGTCTACGCCGGCCAGCAGTACAACCAGGACGAGTTTCAGACGTACCCTCGTGGGATTGAAGCCACGTTGGCGATCTCGATAGGAGTCGGGAAACGCCGGTTTCAGACGTACCCTCGTGGGATTGAAGCGCAGCGAACCGAGTAAGACGTACACGTTCCCGGTTTGTTTCAGACGTACCCTCGTGGGATTGAAGCTTGTGGTTGTCTATCCAGCAGCGGTCGGGGTCGCCGTTTCAGACGTACCCTCGTGGGATTGAAGCGTCAGAGACAACTACTGTATGGGACGGCGTTCGGGTTTCAGACGTACCCTCGTGGGATTGAAGCGACCAGAACGAAGTATTGTGGAGCGACAACAGTCCGGTTTCAGACGTACCCTCGTGGGATTGAAGCGCGTTGCCCGACCTGCCTCGGTCCGACCGACGAGCGTTTCAGACGTACCCTCGTGGGATTGAAGCTTCGGGCCGGCGTACGTGAACGCGCCGGAACCGCCGGTTTCAGACGTACCCTCGTGGGATTGAAGCCGACCATCCTCAACGGGGTTGTCCGACTCGCCGGAGTTTCAGACGTACCCTCGTGGGATTGAAGCTTATGGTGAACATGGTTGCCCGCCACCGCGTCAACAGTTTCAGACGTACCCTCGTGGGATTGAAGCTGCGGGAACTCTAGCGCGTCGTTCAGGCTAGTTACGGTTTCAGACGTACCCTCGTGGGATTGAAGCGTAACGTGAACGACCTTCACACCAATTCCATCCAACAGTTTCAGACGTACCCTCGTGGGATTGAAGCAATAACAACAGGCAAACGAAGATCCGAGAATATAACAGTTTCAGACGTACCCTCGTGGGATTGAAGCTTCAAGAGAATAACGTTACGTATGCCGCATATACGGTTTCAGACGTACCCTCGTGGGATTGAAGCTGGATAGCCGCAGTCACGCCATTAGTGGTTGCTCGTTTCAGACGTACCCTCGTGGGATTGAAGCCGCGTAGACGTATCCGAAGACGTGGTTGCGGAGTGTTTCAGACGTACCCTCGTGGGATTGAAGCAGGGCGTCGGCGAACTCACCGCCGTTGAACTGGGTTTCAGACGTACCCTCGTGGGATTGAAGCTTCCAGGTCGTCGACCGGACCACGAGACAGTAGACGTTTCAGACGTACCCTCGTGGGATTGAAGCAGCCTGGAGCGCGGCCTGCCGGAGGATGGCGATAGCAGTTTCAGACGTACCCTCGTGGGATTGAAGCGGGCGATATTGGTCCGTTATTGGTTGATTTTCAGCTGGTTTCAGACGTACCCTCGTGGGATTGAAGCGGCGGGCTGACGGAGAGTATCCTCGCGACGCTGTTGTTTCAGACGTACCCTTGTGCGGTTGAAGGCACGAGCATCCTGCGTGCCCTCGGGGACCTGGCCGTGTTACAGAAGAACGCTAGTGCGGTTGAAGCAGAGATATGGGGAGCCTAGAGAACAGCGGAAGTGATGGGGTTGCTAAAATCAGAGTTGTTTATATGCCATAGTTTCAGAGGAAACAACGGAGGTGGGTGGTCGGTGGGTTTATTGTTCCCTCTGTTCCATGTGGGCCTATATGGCCGACTTCACATTTGAACAAGACACCCAAATCTTCCGGGACCGGGACGCCCTCACGGAAGACTACACCCCAAACACACTCGTCGGCCGCGACGACGAACTGGAAGAATTCCACGCAGCACTCCAACCAGTCATCAACGACGAAAACCCCTCCAACATCTTCCTCTACGGCAAAAGCGGCGTCGGAAAAACAGCCGCCACACGCTATCTACTCACCCAACTCCAAGACGACGTCCAAGAAGTCACCGGCGTTAGCGTCACCGTCGTCGAAGTGAACTGCGACGGTCTCAACACCAGCTATCAGACCGCCATCGAGATCGTCAACCAGCTCCGCCCACATGAAGACCAAATCGCTTCAACCGGCTACCCTCAATCAAAGGTCTACCAGTACCTCTGGGAAGAACTAGACGCCTGCGATGGCACGGTTCTCATCGTCCTTGACGAAGTTGACCATCTCAACGACGACTCCATCCTCTACCAGCTAACTCGCGCGCGAGACAACGGCAACATCTCGGATGTCAACCTCGGTATCATCGGAATCTCGAACGACCTGACGTTCCGTGAGAATCTTTCATCGAAAGTCCGGTCGTCCCTCTGTGAGCGCGTGGTTAGTTTCTCTGCCTACGATGCACGACAGCTGCGGCAAGTCCTCAAACAGCGCGAGGAAGTGGCGTTCTACGATGATACGTTGAGTGAGGATGTGATTCCGCTGTGTGCTGCGCATGGCGCGCGTGAGTCCGGTGATGCGCGACGGGCACTGGATCTGCTGTTGATGGCGGGCGATCTTGCGAGAAAGAACCACGATGAGATGATTCGAGAGGAGCACGTCAATAGGGGGAAAGAAGAGATTGAGAAGGAGATTATCGCTGAGGGCATTTCGGATCTTTCCGAGCACGCACGGGTGCTCCTTCGGACGTTGATGAATATGACGACCGAGAATGCGACGCCGGCACGGACACAGGAGATTATCCCGATTTACCGAAAGATCTGTGAGGAGACAGGGAAGGACCCGGTGTCCGTGCGGTCGATTCGAGATAATCTTGCTGCCCTCAGCCAGCTCGGGATTACGTCTCGGAACGAGGTGAATAAGGGGCGGAGTGGCGGGAAGTTCGCCAAGCACGAGTTGGTGTATGAGGTTGAGACGGTGCGGTCCGCATTAGCGAGCATTGAAGATTGAGCCACTGGCTGCGGTTTTAGGAGAGGATGTTCTGAGAGAGGTCTTGGACACCCCCACCCCACTGCTTCCGCTGTTCTAGTGAAGAAGTGATGGGGATGGTCTTACCATCCCCATCATTTATCGAGTAAAGATGGAGTACGGACTAGTTTCGTACGCATTATTATAAAGGTATCTTCTAGAAAGAGACATAAACAGCACTAGCCAGAAAAGAGTAACAGCAAATCCAACCAGAGATAGCTGTCCTACCAGAAGCATCCACAACCAATCCAAAGAACAGCGGAAGCAGTGGGGTGGGAGGGAACCAAACAATCTCAATCTCCACCCCAAAGAACAGCGGAAGCAGTGGGGTCCCTCTTCCAAACTCGAACAATACGCTCACCCCCTAAACCCCGGTTTCAGACACCAACTAGCGCGAAAATTGAAAGCAATCCTTCCAGTAACGACTTCCCCGTGCATCACGATTAGTAGACCATACATGGAGAAACCGGCTGTTGATTCGCCGGCGTTCTATCAAACGCTCGTCGAACACGCATCAGAGGGAATGCTAACCATCGACGACGAGAGCCAGATCGTCTACGCGAACCCAGCCGTTGAGAAGATTCTGGGATACAAGCCAAGCGAACTCATCGGCAGCTCGAAAATGAAGATCATCCCCGAGCGCCTGCGGCCAATCCATGCAGCCGCCCTCGAAAAATACGTTCAAACCGGCGAGAAACATATTGACTGGAACGGCGTCGAACTCCCCGCACTCCACAAAGACGGCCACGAAGTCCCGACGCTGATCAGCTTTCGCGAACACGAGCTCAACGGCGAGCAATATTTTACCGGGATCATTCGAGACATCACAACCCGCCAACAGCGAGAGCAACAACTTCACACGCAAAACGAACACCTCGACGACTTCGCAGAACTGCTCGCCCATGATATCCGCAACCCCCTCTCAGTCGCACAGGGCTACACCGAGGTTGCTCAACACGAACAGGATATTCCGGCGTTAGCAGAAGTTACGGATGCACTCGACCGGATTGAGACACTCGTTGATGACGTGTTAACGCTCTCGAAGGCAGGCCAAGCAATCGGGGAAGTCGAACAGGTCACCGTTATCGAGCGCGTCAATCAAGCATGGCATCACGTCGAAACCCCGCAAGCAACCCTCCAGATCACCTCAGAGCTAGGCTCGATTATCGCCGACCAGAGTCGATTCCAAGAGTTACTTGAGAACTTGTTCCGGAACGCCATCGAACACACGGACGGCCCAGTCACGGTCCGTGTCGGTCGATTCGACGACGGAAACGGCCTGTATGTTGCGGATGACGGTCCGGGGATTCCGAGCGAAATCCGCGGAGAGATCTTCGAGCATGGGTATTCGACGCGTGAGGCTGGCACCGGCTACGGGCTCGCAATCGTCAAACAGATCGCGGACGCCCACGGCTGGACGCTTTCTGTAACGGCGAGCGACGACGGTGGCGCGAGATTCGAAATCACTGGTCTCCAAGACGATACCCCGAATCAGCTCTAACAGTTGTTGCAAATACGATCCCTTTATTCGGCGTGGACGGCGCTAGCATGCCGTTCCACGCCTACGCACTCGGTAATTCTTGAACAACACGTCTATTATTTTACCTGCTGATATGTAGGGTGGTGGGAAGCAGGGACGGTGGCCAGTACACTCGTGCCAACCCTGTCTATTCGGCTTTCACAACGAGAGTTACTGGCTTGTTTGGTCTCCCAATCGGTCGTCGAGCACTGTTGTGGCCAGTGACTTCTCGATCGGGGAGAGCGCATCTCCACCAGCTAACTCCTCTAAGTAGCGTTCGGCCGGCCCGGAGACCTCACCAAGACGCTTGATCGCTGCCTCCCGGCGATACGGGTCCACTGACTCGTCAGTCGCTATCGCCAGCAAGTCGCTCGCACTCTCTGGCAACGCCTCACTCTCCTCGGTATCGCGCTCGCGATCTCCCATCACACCCCTGTTTCGCGTCGCTAGCCAAATCTGTTTCTCATACCAGTCGTTGGCAGCCTCCTATCCGATGCGGGCGTGGATTTTCTCCGGTGGAGTTGTTGGCTGTCTCTGGTCCAGATGGTGATTATCCCTCGTGGAGCGGTTGTGCGAACCAGTATCCGTATCCAAACGGCACGATGCCGGCTGTGAAGCCGACTCCGAGAGGAAGCAGTCCAAATAGAATGCCGGCGATTCCGAGTGTCGCGGCGAACGCGGTGATTGCTGCGAGTGCGGTTCCGATTGAGACGCCGACGAGTCGGAGCCACTGGCGGCGAGCGGCGAAGACACCCGCGGCAGTTCCAACTGCGACGATAAACGCACTCATCGGACCGGTCACGAACCGACTGGGTGACCCAGTCTCGAACAGAATTGTTCCAAGGAGTGCGACCGGGATCGCGAGTGCGGACACCGCAATTGCTCGTCGTCCGGTCAACGGGCGATCACGCGTTGGTTCGTGGAACCGATACCCGAGCAGGCCGATCCCGACCGCAGCATACGCTCGACCGACTGGTGTCAGGACAAACCCGGCGAAGACTTTCGCAAGTTGGGCGAACACTGCCCCCTCGTTTTCGGGTGTGACGGCGTAATACTCGCCGTTCTGCTGGTATATCCCGGATTCGACGGTTAAGCCAGTCGCTGTGCCTTCCTTGAGTGCGGTTTTGACTACTGGGGGTGCATCAGCAACCGGGCGAACGACATCCTCGAATACTGTTTGCGGGTCGGTCGGCTGCATGCGGATTGTCGCATTCGTTGTTTCGGATTGAGTCGAGATTGTCCACGTGTAGTATTGGTCATTGTACCAGACGTATGGTGATTCGATATCGTCGATGACGATATCGAGTTCTGGGCCGAGACGGCCGGTATAGGAGCCGGTCGCTGCAGCTCTCTCAATCGGTCGCTGGTGTTGTGTCGCCGTGCCTGCGAGTTGGTCGTCGAGATTGGTGATGTTCCTTGCTGCGCGTGTGACTAGGTCCGAGTTCTCTCCGGGATCGACGGCAGTTGCAGTATACGTGACGCTTGCACTGTCCATGGAGGCGTGAAACGAGAAACTGAGGACGACGCCGACGACGACTAACAGGAGGACTGCGATAGTTCGGATGGAGGGAGGGGACCAGTTCATGTGTGGAAGACAGCACGATGCCGTCCTATGTTTAACGATTCGATACTCAGTCTTGTCGTATTGAATATTGGTACAGCCAATTCTGAGGAGGGTTGCTGAGTGGTGAGGATGGTAGGGTGTCGTCGGCCACTCCCCTTGGGTGCGGGCTGGCGCGATGGTTCAAACCGGGAGAGGCTGGTGTGGCGAGTCAGCCATGGCCGACGACAGTGGAGTGCTTTCGCCCAATCAAACTTATGTGGTTTGATTGGTGGCTCACGGAGCAATTGGGTCGGGGGGTGTCGCCGGCCACGTCGGGGTTGCTCCACAGATTTCCGCCACTCCCTAACTCTTCGTTGGCCGAATGGACTCTGTTTGGAGGATTGACGACCCCATCGACTACATACTCGGGAGTATGTCGTGTCGGTGCTGGGTTTCATGCAGGGAAACACCACTGAGGATGGTGTATGCCTGTCAGAGGCTGTCGTCGGCCAGGTGAGGTGCCTGTGAACCAACGCAGTCCTCGGCGGCCAGGGTGGATGGCCGACAGTGGCCGACGACACTACCAACTCGGTTCAGGATTCGTATGAGGGTGTCGCTGAGTTGCACGCGCAGAAACTCCACCGTGGGATTGGAATCGTGGTAGGTGTTGATAGTCAGGCCTTTCGTTTAGCAGTAGTTGAAAACGCAGACGTGGTATCAGGAATCACCGAGTAAGTCGGCGTGGAACGGCCTGCTGGCGTCGTCCACGCTGAATACAGAACTCGAATTTGCAACGACTGTTAGCATTGTTCTGGGCGATGGTACAGTTCGGGAGCGGCTAGGGTTCCCGTTATTTTGAGGGGTTGGTTGTAGCCGAACTTGGGGTCGCCTTTGTAATCTTCCCCAAATTCCGTCTCAAATATCAAGTATATCGCGCGTCCAAGTCCAACAAACTGCTCTGCCCGGTCAGATGAGGGATTCACGATAAAGTCCTCGATAGACGTGCCAAACTCGTGAGTCAACGATTCGATTTGATAGCCACGATTACCGTTACAGCCGAGGACTGCTCCTGCGGGAATGCTCTCGTCATTGCCCCCGTTATCTACCATCGATAATAGGGTGCCAATCAGAGCTTTTCGGAACTCTCCATCTTTGAGGAGTCCTTGCTGGCGCATTTTTACTGCCTTCCGGTAATCCAGAGCAGTGACGAAGTGTTCGGGATACTGTTTGAGTGCTCGCCCCTGTGTTCCCGTCATGGAGAAGTAATCCTTGCTTAGCGGTTCCCGGTAGACACTTTTCGAAGGCTTCCGAAGTGTATCACGTAAATACCAGGGGCTGAATCCTGGCCGATTGACGTACCGTATTTGGAACCCATCGTTATCCTTGAACATCAACAAGTACAGGGTTGTCCGCATTTCGCCAAAGGTACCGACCCGTTCCGGAGCAATCGGTGCACCAACGCCTGTCTCCCGGACTGTCTCCGGCTTGACACCGTCGTAGTCGGCTGATACAGGATGAACCGCCCGCGTTGAAGTGAGACTATACGCTGGGAAGTTATACCCGAGTTCTGATATTGCGTGTTCTGCGATATTCGGGACGATCTCACCGGGGAAATCTGCACTTGAGACTTCGTCCTCAGCAGCGATCAACGCATTCGTAAATGCGACAGGACCGGTTTCGTCAGTCGCCTCGTACAGCTCTTGTGTCCGCGTAACGATTTCCGCTGGCGTTCCAGGCGTCCCGTCTGTTGGTTGAACCGTCTCACCGGCCATGTATGCTTCAGCATATGCAACGTCGTTTAATCGGAGATCACGCCATTCATCCTCGGTCCGTGTATTCTCGATAATCTGCCACTCATTCACGTCATCTGGTGGCTGGTTATGGTCACCAACACCCCCCAGCGTCCCCGACTCATCGCTGAAAAAATACCTGAACTGGCGGTCTACAGGCGGACTATCTTGATCGTTATCCTGACCGTTACCAGTGGAACATCCTGCGAGAGTTCCACCGACGGCAGCCACTGTTCCGAGTCGTAACTTAGAGAGAAATGCCCGCCGATTCACACCTAGCCACTCTCTCAGCATGAAAAGTATGTTTCGCCCGGCGAAACTAGCAACACCCCGATCCATGAACAATCTCTTGAAGGCCTTCAATATCCCATCCAGCCCCATCCCCGGAAATCCGCGGGTGTACGACCAGCGAATCCGCCAAAGGCTTACCATCCGAACCGAATGAACCCCACGTGAAGGACCTGTCACACGCTCCTTCCACCCCCTAGGCATGCCTCCCGATGACTTGTCGCTTGGTCAGTGTCCGAACTGCGGCGAACCAATTTCTCACGCATGGCTGCTTGTTGAATACACGAAAGACGACGGAACTGACGGCGTCTGGGCAGAGTGTCCCTCGTGTGAGGATGTCGTCGAGCCGGAGTAGCCCTCCAGCACATTGCCCCTCCCCCTCCACGGCGTGGACGCCATGGCGCCCCGTCATAGGCTCTATTCTCTGGGTTAGCCCGATAGAAAACCGATGAGGTACAAAACTGCTTGCAGAGCGGAGTCAGTCCCGAGGACGAGACTTCCTGTACTCCGCCAAACCCGGTTTTCCTCCCGTTGCATCCAGCTAGACGCGCAATGATGATAAACTCAGGCTCTTTTGCGAACGTATGGACCGAACAGAGCTGTTCCTCGCCGCAATCATCTACCTGCTAGCTGCACAGGTATACGTGACAGGAGACATAGATACGCCTGACTTTATCGTAATTCCCGTTTTGATGATTCTGTTCTTATTCCCGTTTTACGTCCTCGGGGCTGCTATCATCGAATTCGGCGATAGTTGAACTGTCTGTACGTGGCTCATCTGAATCTCGGGAAGCGAGTTCTCGTGTGAACCGTCCGATTGCACGCTAAACCTATGGGTAGTTCAGAGAGCAGACATAGCAAACTCTTCGGTCACGTTTTATTTCCTCCTCTCAGTTGTCCTCCTATGAATGAGGCCTCGGAGACAGATCCGCCTGACGCTGGTGGCTTGCCCCTCCGCTCAATTGTCTCACGCGATCTGCTCGGAATCGTTCTGTGTATCGTGGGGGCATACGGTTTACTGGTGTTTTCTGGTCGTGTCTCGGTGGTCTTGGCGGGCGTAAACGGGATCGGTGCGGTTCTGATTTTCACCTCCGGCGCGACGACCTCGACAAATTCAGCGGGTTATTTCGTCGCGCTTGGATCGTGGTCGCTGTTGGCATTGAGTGGGCTGACAACCCGTATCGCAATTCCAATATTACTCACCGCATTCTGGTTTGGATTCAAAGCGGAACGACAAATCTGGACGGAACGAATCAACGCTTCATAGTTCGTCTAGAACAGAATCGCGGACTACCGAGTTTTTCCGTCAACGGTGCTTCAATCCTTCACAGGTTCGTCCGGAACACCACTCACCGTTATCGAAGTGTTCGTGGCGGATGCTTCAATCCTTGAGATGTTGAGGTTCTCGAACCAGCCCGCGAGGAGGAATGAACTGAGGACGCCAGTGTTGAGGACGATCGGGGAGGCTACCATCGACGCTAGAACCAGTCCTCGCTCTCGTCGTACAACTCTTCGTCGGCGTCCGGACCCTGCGCGGGCTGGATGCCTTGCTGGGAGAGCGCCGCTTCGAACTCGTCGAGAGACATCCCCGCGAGTTCTGCACCGCGGCTCAGTGAGATGTCCAGTTCCCGGTACGCCTTCGTCGCACCAGTCGTGAGGACTTGCTTACGCATGCGGCCGTCGGAGAGTTTAGATGGATGAGTCGGGGTCGGACGGTCGGTTGCCTCGGCAAGGTAGTAGTTAGCGTACACGATATCCTCGATCAAGTCCTTGTAGAGGGTGTCAACGCCGTCTTCTTGGAAGGTTACGAGGCGGCCGTTCAACGCTATCAGAATCGAGGGGAGCAGTTCGTCGACCTCCGTTTCGTCAGTAAGACTCCTCTCGTACAACGAAGTCAGTGAATCAGATAGTTTCTCGAGGAACACCGTCAGTATCAGCGACACTTCCGCCGCCTCACGATTCGCAACGACAACCTCTAGGAAGTCCTCTTGAACCTCTTCGATGTCTGGGTTCAATCGGTCGAACAGGACTGGAACCAGTCGTTCCACGACCTGAATTTCGAAATCGGAGGAGTTGAGGTCTTCCCCAATCTTGCCCTGAAGTTCCTCTCTGAAGATGCGCATCGAGTCAGTGAAGCGTTTCTCGGGAGGGGCCTCACATACTCCCTGAAGAACCTGCTTGATGACCTCCTCGTCGACGCCTGGAATTCGATTCAGGTCTTCGACGAACTGGTCCGAGAACTGCTTGAGCTGCTCGGCCGCCCCTTCGGGGCCGTTCGGACCAGAAATTGCGGACATAACTAACGGACCTAACTCACAGTACGCGCTCCCTCAGATAAAGTCCTAATGTGGTCGACGACGCTTCGCCGTCCAGTTTCACCGCGGTTGAAGAAGCTCTACAGGGAGAGGACCGACGTTCGAGTATGGGAAGTGACCCTGTCGCCAACGAAATCAAGCGAGATAGTTGTCCCGAGCGCGGCGAAAACGTAGTCGAAGAAGAGAAAGGACGGGTTCCAGGGTGACGACTGGCATCGCCTCTCCTGCACTAACTGCGAGTGGGCGCGGACAGTCTGAGTCAACATAGCCGAACGAGAGAGTTACCAATCCAGCTGGAAGTCTACGTGGACTGCATCGAGGGGAATATTGGCGAACTCGTCGTAGTCGTAAACTTGGAAGTGAGCCGGCTCAGGCTTGTCAAAGTCCGCAGGCGGGAGCTGTAGAAAGTGCCCGTAGAGGTGCGAAAATTCAGAGAGCGGAGTCGAAACGCTCGAGTCCAAGTGTCTCGAAATCGCCTCTTCATCGCCCTCGAACGGATTTTCGAGGAGGTATCCAATAATCTCGTTTCCCTCGCTCACAGGATCTGACGTTTGTCCTTGGACCTGCTCAACAGGCTGCACAGGCATCCTCTCGGGACGAGCAAGTCCGGTACTCGACACCGTTATCGACTCCGCTGTGCCGAAGTTCAGGTTGGATTCGTCGCCAAGTTCGTTGAGTGGGCGGGTGTCGATTGGATATCCATTGGTCAACAGCACGACTTTGAAGTGCCTACAGAAGTCGTTCGAGACCCACGGCTCAGCGTATATCACGAGTAACGACTCCGAATATGGGAGGTCAGGATTCGCAACGAAGACCGCTTCCTCGCACTTGTAGAGATTCTTGGGGTGAAGATCCGCCGCCTCATACCGCTACTGTTGTGATTTGATTGCGTCAAGGAAGTTTGAGAGACCGGCCCCAATCCATGCTCCGTTCTCCTGGTTGATTGTAAAGTGGCCCTGGATGTCCTGAAGGGCGAATGTATCGGCCAGATAGGAAAGGTTGTGTTCGAGAGTCTGGAAATCCGGTCGATGTCCTGACGCGGTTACGCGCACCGGATCGCGGGGAACATACATTTCCCCGAAGGTGCAGAGGTGAGCGATGTGGCCATCGGGCTTCGGGATGTAGTGTGGGCCGTGGTCGTGCCAGTGCTGCTTCGATGGGAGTTGCTTGAACTCTACTTCAGAGTCTGCCTCGGTCTGGGAATCTTCGGTAGGTTGCTCTTCCGAGTAAGTGCTGTACCGATGCCTGAGGTCGCTTCCATCGAGATACGTCGTCGTAGAGCCTTGACGGATGGGGAACCGTGGCGGGTCGATGCCGAAGCTCCGAACGGCGGAATCGCCACGTGCTTGAAACTCGACTACGTCCCCTCCATCGATGTGGTGGACTTCGATTTCAGGCTCAAGACGTGGCGAAACGTGGCGGCTCAACGTTTGACTAACTTCTTCCTCAAGTTTCTGGAGGTCCGTCACACCGGTTACAACGGGGCCATCATCTCCCTCTGCGATTCCAACTAGAACAGATCCACTACCCTTGTTCGAGAACGCCACGATCTCTTTCACGATCTTCTCGTTGTCGACGTTCTCGTGCTTGATCTCGACGGTCGAGGTCTCGATGTTCCCCTCCTCGAGTAGACGCTCTACGTCCATTCGCTGTTCAAATTAGTCAGTCCCTCAGTAGCACCTTAACGTTATCTCAGCTGGTCCGGGAGTAGCTATAAACAAGTAGTAATTTAACTGCTAGCTATGGGTAGTCACGGTCAAGCCTTCGAACGAAGTGGCGCGGTCAAAGAGTTCGTCGACGACGAGGGACGACACTACTACATCGTCCAGTTCGGGGACGAGAGCGGGCGAATCCTGCAGAAGCAGCAGAGCGACGAAGACAACTCAGTCGCCGAGTACGTTCCTCGTGACGAATCTGCTATGGAGTCGATGCGGATGATCGCAGCGTCTTCCGACTTCGAAGTCCGAGAAGACAGGAACACGCAGCAGAACCTCCAGAACCTCCTCGACGGCGGCTGGTAGTCTGAAAGGAGTCGAGACTGCGGAGTCAGTCTGTCACTCCTTGACTCGTGAGACGAGCTGATCCAATTCGTCGAGGTCAACGAGAGAGCAGTCGATTGAGCGGAACATCGCGTCCCAGTCGATTCGCCCGAAGTCCCACTTCTCCGCGACGACCACAGCCTTCGGCGCGTCAAGTTGCCGGAAGTCCCCCATCTCCGCGTACGCCCGTCGCATGTGGTTGATGTACGTGCTACGATTCGCGGAGCGCGAGGTCTCCTTGACCTCTACGTAGCCCTTCCTGACGCCATGTTCGTCGAGGAGTACGCAGTCGACCTTCCAGCGATTCCCCGACTTCCCCACTTCGAACTGCTTGGCGCACTCGTAGCCGGTCCGCTCGGAGAGCGTGTCACGGAGTTCCTGCTCGAAGTCACCCGGGACTGATGACACAACGGCGAGTAGAGAACAGAAATATCATAAAATCCCCTGATTCTCCAAGTGGCTCCTATGGAAGGGAACAATCCGGCCACTATTCTCGTTTAGGTACGCAACCGGGTCGTCAACACTCTGTGGCAAGTAAAGAGCGACGGCAATTGAACGATCCACTCCACGAGACATCAAGTGGATACGGTTGAATTCCATAGATCCCATCTCCAACATCTGATCAAAGTTCAACATCCATTCCGGGGTCTCGTAATCCAGATACTCTAAGATAGTCGTGAGAATACCGTAGTACTTCACTAATACAAACCGAATATCTGTGTTGACAAGTTCCAAAACATTCCGGATAGACTTATCAAGGCTCCCATCATTCACGTTCTCAGCATCTCTACGGCTCTCAATCATTGCGTGATAGGTATCTCCTCTAAGCCAGTGATTCGCAGTAACTACAATTGGTTCAAGAGCCCCATAGTCTGTCTCGACGTGCTCTGGATCAACGCCAGCTACGTCGTCGTTAGTGAACTTGAAAATCTTGTTTAGCTGCCTCGTAATCCTCAAAAAGGAAGAGTAAGAAAAGTCGCGAGAGTTAGTTCCGATAATCCACTGTTCGGGGTTGGACTGTACCACATTAAATAGGATATCCTGCTTTATTGGGTCAACAGTCGGGTTCTTGCGTAATAGCGAGTTAGGGATTTCAATATCCGATAGTGTTCGCTCTAGGGCGCTATTAACCCGTTCAATCTCACCCTCCTCCATTCCCTTGTTAGATAGATATGAACTGATTTCCTGGTCTTTTAGATATCTTCCACGAAGAAGGACGGAGGTGTACTTGACAGAGGGCTCTTCAACCGAGCCCAGATCTTCCTGCTGTAAGGCATTAATAAGTTCATCTGAATCATCCACAGCCTGATTTGTCGCAGGCTCAACCGCCTTGTCACCAGTATTCTCGAGCTTATTGTCTGCCCACTCTTCATCTTCACCCTCGATACAGTAGATCGCCCCGTAGAGTTTAGTGTCAATCCGTCCTACTCGACCGATGAGGTTCCCGAATTCAAAGTCGCTCAGTTCATTCTGACCCCGGTTTGAGCTTACCAAGAAAATTTTCTCCGCAGGTAAATTGACACCCTGCATTAGTGTTGGAGTTGTAACTATGGTATCGATGACTGCTTGATTACTGTATATCTCTTCAATTTTTTCTCGCGCAATCTTGGGGACCATCCCGTGGTGAAACGCTACGCCTCGTTGCAGACAGTCGATGAGAGAGTAGTCTTCATGGATCGTCTCTTCTAGGAAATTGATTAAGTCATCAAGTTCCTCAGAAGAGGTCTGCTTTTCTTTATCTTGAGCGATATATTTCGCTCTATCCTCAGCATAGTCCTTCCTGCTTGAATAGACCAGATTCTTTGAGTCCGATCCAAATCGGCGAACGATTTTGCGCAAGGATTTCTTCTTATTCCCCTTGACCTCAGAGTAAGTCATTGACTCAGGTTCGGGGACCTCAATTTCCTCTATATTTCCAGAGGGGCTATGTATTCTAACTTCCAGCTTCCGATTCTTTGACCGATTCTGGCTGATAAACCTCAACACGCACCTCATTTGCAGAACGGGAGTGAATCCTGTCTTCACCTCCGCAACCTCGTTACTGGTTAAATCTTCAAGTGTCTCCTGCGGATTCTCAAGATAAGGACCAGCAGCGACAACTTGAGCTGAGGAATAGTAGTCTTCAAGCGAGCGAACAATATTCTCGAATAGGACACCTCGTTCGTCGTCCTCTATATTTTGAACTTCATCGAAGAAGACCAGATTAGGGTCAATCTCTTTCCGAACATCCGGGTCAATTAGCTTCAGGCATCTCTCCGGGGTCACCACCAGGAAGGAGTTATCTGATCTATCCTCATCCTCCGGGAAGTGTGCGCCTGTGAGGACATCAAACTCGTTTTCGGGACTATCCAGCGAGTCGTTCAAATCCGTGAGTTTCTGACTAACCTCAGAAATTAAAGCCCTTGTTGGAACAACATAGATGACTTCAAAGTTACCAGGCTGTCTCGCCATTTCCTCAATATACCTCCGCAATATGAAGGATTTACCTGCCGATGTTGGTCCTGAGATAGCCACGTTTCTTCCCGCAAGGAGATGCTCATAGATTTCCTTCTGAAATTCGGAGAGAACATCTCCATTCTCAAGGCTGTACCGACTGGAATTGGTGCCGAGCTCTGTTCCCAAAACGGAGTCTAACGAATGAATGAGGTCTGCTTTGAAATTTACACGACTCTCGGACCGCTTCACGTTTCTAAACGCGGGAAGATTGCCAACACGAGAAAGGATGATATACAGATACCGCTCATACATCTCCTCATATTCCGTATCATTATAGTGTAGATACGATAGAATACCGAATGCGAGGGCCTTCCGTTTATGTTCTGAATCATCACTAGAAGCTAGAAATGACGCCACCCACGCACTCTTCTCCACATTTTCTTGGGTTAGGTCACCATGTGGGGATATCGTCTGATTTCCCCAATTAGATAAACCACCCGTCTCCCTTACGCCCAGATCATCCCTTATGAGGTTCTCCGCCATCTGGTCCAGACAGCGGTTGAACGATTCAAGCTCAGCAGCGACTGAATACGTGTCCATTAGTGATTAACGCTGTGGGGGAAGATTTCTTCCTGTAACCGTTCACGGAACTCGTCAACATCTTCTAGCGGGAATAGCATGAAGACGGTCTCGTACTTCTCAAGGTTGGGATAGTCCTCTGACAAAGACTCTTGGACATCTTTTTGTATTTCTGAATCTTTTATTTCGGTCACGATCTCCTCTTCTAACTCCTGTGGTGAGTTACACTCCTTCTGTTTCTCGGTAAGCCAGTCCGCTTGATATCCCAGGAAAATAGGATGGACATGCAGATGCTGGCTTTTCCCAGGGGAAAACACGTCTAAGAGGCGTTTGAATTGATCTTCGTCGAGATTTGCACTCAGATTATTCCGAGCTACACGGAGTTCATGGCGTGTTTTCGCGTCACCCTGAGCACCGTGGAAGCGATCGGTACTCTCGAAGGCGCTGTCGATACCCTGACTCTTCCTTGTGTAGATTTTTGCCTCCCCCACACCGAGGGCCTCATTTCCATCATACAGGCCATAGAACAGAGCGTCTGCCCCTTTCTGATCTTGTACCGGCTCCTGCATCAGCCCGATTTTATGGCTGACTAACGGCAAATCAAGAAGAGCATCGACGAGTACGAAGAGAACTAACTCGCCAAGTTTTCCGTCGTATTTTGAATCTTCATCGAAGTCCGCTCGACGCTGAGCCTCTCGATACGGGAAATCATAGTCATCGACCTCATCTTCTGGAAAGACGAAATATGGGTATTTACGCCCTAGGAACTGGATAAACGCCGCATCATCTAACGTTCCCATGCCGGGCTTGATGCAATAGGTAGAGACCTCTAAGCTCTGGAATTGCCAGCTTTCGACTTCGAAAACGTGGTCCAGCAGTTCTTCTTGGTCAAACAGTGTGCTTTCAGCCCACGGATCAGTAGTTGAATCAGACATCAGAGGCCCCTTCTGTCGAGGTGTTACCCCTGTGGACTGTCCACTGTAATAATATTTTTTACTAGGTTAGTTGGAGCTAGGTGGAACTTCGAATTCAGATTCAATACGAATCGAATGTCTCCTGAGCGTCGTCATCAGGCCGCACGAAGCTTCTTTTTTGGATTTCTTGATACAGCGAGTGTCCCGACTGCCATCCCTCTCGCAGTTCGTCACGGTGTTGCTCGAACCACTCCGGAGGAAGCAGAACCTCGACTTGTGGCGGCGAGTGCTGATGTGGAACGTCGGGGCGAACGTGAGCATTCGGAGCCGGTATTGAGGAGAAGTCGTCGTAGACAGTCGGTGTATGTGGCTGGCTAAACGCGACATTCTTCCCGTGGAAGTGCTCCGGTTCGAGCCAGTAAACGGTGTAGCCCGCATCTAGGAAGTCGTCCGTAGCGGCGTCGATATCTTTCTCCTCGTGGCGGTACTGGACCTCTGCCACGATTCCCTCGCCGAATACGCGATGCGGGTCTGAATGAGGAAATCGGACAGCAGCGTCAGCGCGTCGGTCGTGGATTTCGACCTCGACGCCTGCTTCAGCGTGCTCGGGGAATCGGTCCTTCAGCTTCGAGAGAGCGATAGACTTCATGCGGCGGTGTTCCGCCGACTCTCCGCCTTCGCCAGCGCACTCGTTCCCATCTCCTCCGTTCGAAGCGTGGTAGAAGTGCTTGGCGACGAATGTACCCTGTCCACGAGTGTACGAACTCCGGACGTACATCTCGGTCCGACAGTGTGGACAGATTAGCGTCGTTCCAGACGCATCCTCGACTTCTTCGGGGGCTACAGGTTCACCGTCCCGAAGAGCGATGAATGGCATCTGCGATCACTATAGAACGCGTCCCGGCCGCGGTCTCGGCTGATTTCTCGCGTCAACCTCCCCTTCGAGGTACAGCCGCCCCCACGTCGTTAACTCGTACATCTCGCTGTGAATCGGCTCTATCAGGTCGGCGTCGGCGAGTAGCTGGCAGCGCTCTCGAATCCGCTCCTCTGAAGCGTCCATGCTAAGCTCGTGCTCCAGCACGTGCGGCATGGTCCACGGTTCATCGTTAAGGTATTCTAAGATACGTTCATCGAGCGAGCACATCCATTCGGCGGGCTTGCGCATCGTCATAGCGAGCGGATTCAGGAACCGTTGACTTCCTCAGGCGACGCACTCGGCGACTCTCCCGCAGATTCGTTAATATAGGCCTCCGTCTCGGCATTGTACTCTCCTCTGAGGTAGGCCTTGCCCTCGTCAGTGATGACGTAGACGCCATTACCGAGGTGGTTGAGAAGACCTCGTTCCGCAAGCTTCCGGAGACGGCGAGAGATTTGGGACTTAGAGATTTTGAGGTACCCCGATTTTTCGAGTTCGGAAGGTGAACCGGATTCTTCCTGCTCAATATACTCGAGAATACGGTCGTCCCAAATCGTCATCCATGAACCCGACTGCCTCATTGAGCGCAAATTTGCCCTAACAACGCCTAATAGTCCGGGATGTAGTATACTTGCTTTGCCCGAAGCACAAACACTCTTTAAAGAGAGTTAGTGCCACGTCGTTGCATTTATGCTGTATGCTGATATTGGTGTAGACGCGAGACCGCTGGCTGGGCGTACGAGACTCTTATCGGTCGTGGAAGACCGGGGCGCGCTGCAACGCGCCCCGAGAAGTGGTTTCGCGGTACCCGAGTATGACCGCGAACACAAACGCGGGGTCAATTCCCCGCACGGCCGGAGAGGTGTCGCTATCGCAAAAGTCCACCGAGAGCGTTCTCTGTGCTATCTGTCGGGCGCGTTCGGCAGACGGCCTGAACGCTGACGGACGGCCGCTCTGCCGGTCCTGTGCAGCCTACGCGTCGACAGTCGCCTACGACGGCGGTCACACTACCCGCGAGTTCGAAGCCGCGAAAACCCACACTCGGAACATCATCAACTGCTTCGCTGGCGTCGACGAGGCGAACGTTACGGTTCGCCATAATCGCGAGGACCTCTTCGTCGACACGGTCGAAGGCACGAACCTCCCCGCCGGCCTCCTCGCCCAAATCGAACGGCGGGCTGGCCTCCGATTCTGTGCTGTCGAACCATCGACCACAGAGACCGATGGTGTCCGTGCGCGGTTCCAATTCGACGACACCACTGTCCTCAACCGTCTTGCCGGTGAGTTCCAGCGTCGGTTCGAACAGGCGGCCGACGCGAAAGCAGCGTACGAACAGCGTGACGACGAACACAACGCCGGCGTTGAGCATGGTCGCACTCTTGCCTACCAGGACGCACACAGTGCCGTCCGGGCAGCAAAGCGGGGTGAGGGCGATGACTGACGCGCTCGCATCCTGTTCGGCGTTCCAACGCGATGTCCTGTGGACGCTCGCCCATGAGGGCGCAAGCAAAGGCACAGCCATCCAAGCCGCCCTCGCGGACTACTACGAGGAAGACGTCAACCACGGCCGCCTCTACACGAACCTCGACGCACTCGTCGATGCTGGCCTCATCACGAAGAGTGCTCGCGACCGCCGCACCAACGAATACGCACTCACCGATCTCGCTCGCGACGCACTCGCCGCACGCCAGCGCTGGCAGGCATCGGAGGAGGTGTCGCTATGAGCGACTCCCACACCACCAACATCGACTGGGATACTCTGGGATTCGTGGCGGCCTCGGACTACCGGCGCGCAGTCATCACCGCCCTCGACAACGACGGCCCGGCGACGCCGACGACGCTCGGTGAGCGCACTGGCCTCGCGATTACGCACGTCTCGCGCACGCTCACGGAACTCCGCGAGCGCGACGTAGTCGAACTGCTCGTCCCCGAAGAGCGCTCGAAAGGCCGCTTCTACGGGCTCACCGACGCCGGCGAAAGCGTCGCCGCGGAGGTGACCTCGCATGAGTAACCACCCGCGGGGTACGCCTCTGGCTGGCGTCGAATGCAACCCCAGCACACGCACCCATGTCCCTCGCGAGGCGACGAGCAAGAATGCCAGCCACGCGAGCACACGCCCACCGGCCTGCCTTCTTCACTCCAACTGCGAGTCAACGGCACACCGTGGGAAGCGTCGCTGCTCGGGGAGCTCCCGGTGATCCCCATGCAGCCGCCGCACTCCCACACGCCTAGCGACAGCACTCCCCACCCCGAAACGACCACCCCATCCCATCGTCGCAAGCCCCCCGCACACCCACCCAACGAGCACGACTCACGAGACGACTCGACGACGACCACCCGACTGATTGCTGACGGTGGCCGGCCAACGCGGACGTGCGAAGACTGCGGACTAACCAGCCGCCGCCGAGATCTCACGCCGACCGCCGATGGCTACTTGGTCTGCCCGGGGTGTGGCCGTGTCATCGAAGCCTACACTGGTATCGATCTCACAGACCCCAGCGCGTACGTCCTCCGCCTCGGCACGAACCGGAGTAACACGCACATCTATCACTATCCTGACTCGGAGAATCCGGTTGCGCCGCGTTGCCCGAGCGCCTACCGCGATGCTGCGGTTTACCGGCCAACCACACAGGATCGGCTCTCCGAGAAGTACACGCGGTGCAAGCGGTGTACGAACCCCACGCCAACCAACGACGAACGCCCCCAGCACGCCACCCGTTCAACAACCGTCTGGTACAGCCAAACGGGTGATGTCTACCACGCCGATGCTGGCGGCATCCCCGCCTGCCCCGAAGTCATCCCACACGCCACCGAGCACACCCTCGACGAAGCACACCGCCACGGTAAACGCCCCTGCAAGGACTGCCAACCACGCCAACCCCCAGAAGACACAGAAACAGACCCGTCAGCCCGCTCAACGACGCTGGGTGATTTCGCATGACGACCCACATCGAACACCCGTCAGGAAACCACCTGAGGGCAGTCGGGGTGTCCGACAAGCGTTTACTACGCTCCGGTGGAAACAACGCGCCATCAGGTGAGCAATACCCCACGCTAGGACACAGTAATTACCGTGACACCACGACCCTGAAGCCCACGAACGCGTCCCACCGCGTTCGCGGGATGCGGGTCGTGGTGCCGAAGAACCACCACGTATGCGCGGTTCTTCTTTCGCGGGCAATTGGTAAAACCGTTTCGCCCCTTCACCAGCCACGCGTATCTGCTGGATTCCGGCGTAACACGCACTGAAGCCCCAGTAGCCCAACGTATGCGTAGTCAGCCCCACCACGACCAGACGCCCTGCATCCCCCCAGCCGGAGGCCCGCCGATGACCGACCACGTCAACGGCTACTCCGAGTGCAGCTGGTCCCGGACCATCGAAGATGCCCCCAAGGAGGTGGCCCGATGAGCCAGACACCCGGCTTGACGTGGAGCCAACAGGCCCCCCTCACCGCGGACGTCGAACTCGAAGACCCACCCGTGTCCCGCCCGGAGCTCTGGCGCCGCATCGTCGTCCCCGAGGCCTTCTGGTCAGCCCTTGATGATGCGCTGCAGGCGTTCGTCGAGGACGCCTCAGACACGTGGGAGCTGAATGAAACCCTGCGAGCGACGACGACACCAGAGTTCGCAGATGTCGCTGTGCAGTACGTCACGGCAACGGCTGGTGACAAGCGTGGCGCAGAGAAGGAACGAGAGTTTCGCCGGCAGACTCGAAATCTCGGCGGTTACGGCGTCGACACGTCCCTTGAGGACGTGCGCGACGGGCCGCTGGCGTTACTCCAAGCTGCCGACGTCGTTCCGGACGTCGTCCTCACCATCGACGCTGACTGGCTGGACAGCGTCACGAGTACGCAATTACGTCGGTGGCTGTCGTTCCTCCCAGTGCTCGCAACCGCCTGCGCCGTCCGCGTGGTCGTCTCGCCCATCGCAGCCCGCCGACTCGTCCGGAGCCACGCCGGGAAGCTGCCCGCGGACAGCGTTCAGCAACTCGCACAGCCGTCCGGCAACGCGTGCGACCACGCGCTCGTCGGCGACCGGACGCCACTCTCCGGCGACCGCGAGCTCGCGCGCGACGCCCTCGATGCGCTGGACCGTGATGGGCCGCTGCTAGCTGTGCTACGGGCGCTAGCGACGACGGCCGACCAGATGCTCACGTACGACGCACTTGACCGCCACGTGCTCCTCGAGGACGCGCCACGGGCGACGTGGCGCTCACGCCTCTCGCGACTCCGCGATCTCGGCGTGGTCGACCGCCAAGAGTGGGCGGGCGTCGCCCATCATCGTCTCACGACTGCTGGTCTACTTGTTGTCCAAGAGGACGCCGAGGAGCGCGGTGAGGAGCCACCCACTCCCGGGAGCGGTTGGGAGACCGAACACACCGAGCAGACACCCAAGCCGCACAGCACGGCAACTGACGCTGCTGGCGCCGATGGCGCGCGCGAGGAACGCGTGCGCCGTGGCGACGGTGCGGATGAGGCGTTGTCCGGCCGTTCGGCACCCCCCAAATCTTCCAGCGGGGGCCGTGTACCCATACGCGGGCAAGACAGCCCCCGGGACGCCGAGGGCCGGGACGTGGCGGCTGAGGGGCGTGAGGTCGCCGAGAGCGGCCGTGAGACGGGCCGCCCCGGCAAGGAGGGTCGGATGCGGCCTGATCGCCACGCCGCGCTCCACTCGGTCACGAATGGCGCGGATATCGTCACCCGTGACCGTCCGGTAGACAGCGTGAGCGGCCGCCGAACCCGGTATGATGAGGAGCGCGACGAGGTTTCGGTCTCGGTGGACTACTCCGACGACGTGGCGGTACTGGCGGTGCGGCTGTGCGCCGCGTTGACCGAGGGAGATGCCTGGAATTCCGCACTGTCACAGGAACGTCTTGACGGTGCTGGCGGGGACTTAGCTGGCCTTGTGACGTCGAATCCGTACATTCTACGGAAGGGCCGCTGCCTCGGCTACTTGGCGAACGAGGACGCGAACGGCCACGACTTCCGGGAACGACTTCACAAGGAGCGGCGGGCACTGCTCGCGATGCTCGACGATCTCCGCAGCGAGGACGGGGAGTTTCGGACGGACATCGCCAGCGAGGTCGCCCGGCGAGTGGACTGCTCGGAACGCTCGCCCAGCTCTACGACCTCCTCGGCATCGACATTGTTCGCGAGATTCGCGTCAAGAACTACCGTCGCGACGTCCACGACCGCCGCCGCATCCTCGTGAAATTCCTCTCATCGGCCATTCCGAAATCGGCGCGCTACGGCCACTATTCAGCGTATCGCGTCCTCTACGAGCCGCGGAGCGAGAAGCGGTGCAACGACAACACGCTCGGCCAGCCGGACACGAGAGGCGACGAAACGGGCGAACACATCGGGTCGTGGGTCATCTCGGGGCCGGGCGCCGACGACTTGCGTCCCGACCTCGAAGGCTGTGCCGGCCGGGAGTACGACCTCCAAGCGGATGCCGAGAACTTCGCGGCGTTCGAGGTCCCAGTCGTCGTCGAGGACGGCTGGCGGCGGGAAGCCATCGCAACGGCGGTGAACCGGGTCGGTGTCGGGAAGAATCTCGAAGGGACACGGGCCATGATTTCGACGCTGGCCGCGCTCTTGGGGAGCGTCCATGACGTCGCGGCGGCGATCTGGGGGCTCGGCGCCGAGGACGAGTGCCGTGAGATAGACCTCGCGGAGCTCCGGCCGGCGCTGGGCCGGCTGCCGGCGGACCGAATCCTGCCCGACGTCGGTGGGAACACGGTCTCTCGAGTGGTCGCGGCGCTGCTGGAGGCCGACGAGCCGCTGTCGGCGTCGACGCTGGCGGAGCGGGCGGACGTCTCGACGCAGAGTCTTCGCGATAATCGGGGCGTCCTGGAGGCGTTCGGCCTCGTCGATGTCACCGAGCAGGGTGCGGGTCGCGCTTCGCTGTGGCGGTTCTGTCTGCCGTTCAAGAGCGAACGCTTCGATGACGTGCCGGAACGGGAGCCCGAGGAGTACCCCGGCGAGGGGTCGGTGCTGCGGCCCTCGGCGCTCCTGCAGGAGCGTGACCCTCGGGTGTCGGAGGCGGTTCTGGCGGTCCTGGAGGGGCCACTGATGGAGCTCGGTATCGACGTGACGAGTACCGAGGAGTGGTTGGATCTCGTTACGGACTACCGGCTGAGTGCTGAGGAAGCAGAGGCGACAGCGAAGCGGTGGCCGTGGATTCGGCCGTGGATGAACGTAGCTGCGGCGTTGCTCGGCTGGGATTGCAAGCTGTTCACGGATGGGTGGTTGGAGACGTCGTCGACGGAGTACCGCTTCGGGGCGGCACCGCGAGCAGACCAGACGACGCTGCGGAAGGCAACAGCGGACTGATGCCGAGAGGAAAGATCCGAAAGTCCGTGTGGATGGTTTATTCTCGAATGCCGGCGCTAGAGATCGCGGGGCTGGACCGTCTTGCGGTCGTTGGCCTCGGCGCGTTCGGCAGCGTCGGCGAGCAGTTCGGCGACCTCTTCGTCGAGGGCGTCGTAGAAGTCCGCCGCAACGTTGCTGTCCGCGAGCTCGTCCTTGACGGCTGCTTTGACGATGAGTTCAGACATTCCACCCGGGGGTTCTCCGGTCCCATATATAAATGTTCGAAGTTTCTTTCTCGTGAATGTCGCGCGTCGTACTGCCGTTGGATGTCCGGAATACCGGAGGTATCTTAATCAACGCGTAAAAAGTAGTGACTCAGACGGATGTACGGCTTGACTGGATTCCAACGCGACCTATTGTATGTAATTGCTGACTTTGAGGAACCACACGGCCTCGCTATCAAAGACGAGATCGAGGACTACTACGAGAAAGAAATCAACCACGGCCGAATCTACCCGAATCTCGACGAGCTCGTGGACAAAGCCCTCGTTGAGAAAGGCGAACTCGACAGGCGAACGAACTCCTACACGCTGACGGAGCGTGGCCGCCGCGAGCTCGCTGCGCGCCGCGAGTGGGAAACCCAGTACGTTGACCTCAGTGAGTAAGCCTCGGTGGAATTGAGGTCCGGTTCGAGTACTAGTAGTTGAAATACGATTTCTTTATTCAGTGTAAGAGGTGAAACAACTGGTCAGTACAGGTTGTGCCGTTATCCCAATTGAGCGTGAATGAGAGAAAATAAGTCCTTGTAACATACGTTCTATAACAATGATCGAGTGGTTCGGTGGAGGACAGGACGTTATCGATATCTTCATTCCATTGTTCGGGATTTGCGTGCTCTTGATCACTCCAAAGATAACCGACACCGGCCGCAGTAGACGATATTTTGTTTCAGCGTTCATTTTCTGGCTTAGTTTCCAAGTACTGATCGGACTCGAACAAGGAACTCTTGTCTCATTTCCCCATCTAATCGGGTTGATTAGTGCAATTCTGCTGTTAATCGGATTTATCGGGTTGCTCTTCCGCGGACTCTTTGCCGCGTGGAAAGAACAAGAATCTTCCATCTCCTCGGTGTGATGTCACAGCGTTAGAAAGGGTTGTATCTGATACATTCGCCATTGGCTGAGCGGCTGTTCCACGCCAAATCAGCTAGTGAGAACTCCGACCTACATTTATCATTCTACGGGTAACAGTTACGGCCAAGAACTCTTCCATGAGTCACCTTGCAGAAATCACAGTCGGCGTTAGTTCCGTAGGTATATTCGTATACATGTTCCTTATTGGAGGGACAGCAGCGGGTGGTATTCTGTTGGGGCTTCTTCCAGTGCTAGTGTACGTGGCGTGGCGTTATTTATCGTATAACGACGGTGCGGGCGGTCAAGGTAGCTAGGCAAACCCACATAGAGTAGCACATTCACCTACCGGGTGTTTCAGTCCAAGTCAGCTAAGGAGAACTCGCCTTGATGTGGTGAGCAGATTCGGTAAGTACAGGTTATGCACGCATCACTCAATCTTGTTTGAATAGCCAAGATTAATGATGGTCTCCGGGAAATTCGTTCTATGGCAGAGTCACAATGGAAACTGTGGGTTGATGAGAACGTTGTCTATGCAAAGTTCCCGGAGGGAATGCCAGCGGAGGAATCGGAATTCATTCGAATCAACGAGCGTTTCGAGGAACTCGCTGAGAAGGAGCGGGTAGACGCGCATGTCTCAATAATCCAAATGGAAAGTTCCCTTCCGAAGGAAGTGGTCGAAAAGGCGGCTGAAGCGGCCAAGGCGGGGAAACCGCATGGAATCACGAAATGGGCACTCGTGTCGAACGGAATCAAGGGAATGGCCTTCGCAAGTTCCGTTAAGAAGATAGATGGGGTTGAGGCGAAATCGTTCAAGGACGTAGCAGAAGCTGGAGAGTGGGCTACTAAGTGAAGGTATAGTGCTCAGTTCGCATCCCGACTGAGCGGCTGTTCCACTTAGTATTCGCTAGTAAGAATTCGCCTCGATGTGGTGCGTAGCTTCGCTAAGTACGGGAAAGCTACGTGGCGCTACAGGTGGTTTCTATGCTTGCTGGGTCTCGTCAGCTCAGGCTTGAAGAATTTCGTCATTACTTAGATAGTCTATCGTACGCACACATGTTCTAATGCGGTTTCTCTTAGAAAACCCAGAATTTGAACCCCTCCAACATTAGATTCAAAACGAGAATTCGTTTGCAGGCTTTGTCTCTCGGGACGTATCACCGCCGGAGATTCACGGCGGCAGGGCCTGACAACCCACCAATCGCGTCACTGTCCCGCCGAAGGTGGTGAGCTCGTGACCGTCCGCTCCAGCCAGCTACAACCCCGTGAGACCACGTTGCGGGTCCCGGATTCAGATTCTAAAGTTCTCCCGGGGACACTGGCTGGGAACGCAACCGGCCGTCCCTCCCGAGGATAACGTACTCGCAGTCCTCCGAGAGCGGTACATCCGTGGCGAGATCGACGACGAGGAATTCGACCGCCGTCGCGGCGGTCTATGGCCACGGCAGCGGATGTGCCCGAGCACGACTGACGTACTCAATTGATACTGTGAACTCTCGGCGAGCTGTCCGTCAGTGGTCGTGTCCCTCCATCACCATCGGATGCCCGGTGGCGTATTCGTCCGGGTCCTCCTCGAAGGTCTCCTCGCAGGTCTGCGAGCAGAAGTAGTACGTCTCACCGTCGTGGGTCGCCGCTGGCTCGCTGTCGTCAGTCCGCATCCCACAGACGGGGTCCCGGTACTGGCCGGGCGCACCGAGGCCGCGATGATACACGTACAGGAGGAACCCGGAGAGCGCGAAGGCGATGAGGTTGAGGTAGAACGTGTAGTTGAGTTCGAAGTACGTCTGCTCTGTCGCCGTCTCCCCGCCGGCCAGGTCCGGGACGATGCCGAACGCGTCGAACAGCAGCTCCATGAGGAAGCCGGTGAACGCCATCGTCACGAAGAAGACGCCGAGGATGTACAGCATGACCTTCCAGCCGTAGTACTTCCGGTAGACGTTCAGCACGGGGATCGTGATGAGGTCGGCGTAGACGAACGCGATGACGCCAGCGAAGCTGATGCCGCCGCCCCACAGTGCGACGGCAAACGGGACGTTGCCCATGCTGCCGACGAAACTGAGAACGGCGATGGCGACACCCATAATCGCGTTCTCGGCGGTCACAAGCAGTCCATCGCCCTGGATGAACAGGGTGTTCCACACCCACTGGGGGACGAAGACGATGACGAACCCCGAGATGAGGAAACCGGCGATGACGTCCTTCCAGATCATCGACCACTCCTTGCGGTACTGGTTCCCGACCTTGTACCAGCCACCCCACGACAGCAACTCCTCGCGCCACCCGCCGCGACTCGACGTTTCCTGCAGATACGTCTCCATGCAGCCCTCCGAACAGAATTTGAGCGTCTCACCGCCGTCGGTCGTAAGCGTGTACTCGTCTTTGCCTTCCATCCCGCAGGTTGGATCCTCGGTGACGCCCGATTCGCGGTCGCGCTCGTTGAGCGTCTCTCGGACCTCGTCGAAGAGATTCTCCGGGAGGGTGAGGTGGACGATGACGGACATGACGGCGATGAGAATGAGCCCGCCCAGTAGCTCTGCGACCAGGAACTCCCAGCCGAGCAGAATCAGGATCATCAACCCGAGTTCGACGATGAGGTTCGTCGACGCGAACATGAACGCGAGAAAGTTGACCGCGTGCGCCCCCTTCTTGAACAAGCCCTTCCCGATGGCGACAGCGCCGAAACTGCAGCCACTACTGGCCGCGCCGAATGCAGTCGCCTTGACCACCCCACTCAAATCACCGTCGCCCAGCACCTGCGCCATCCGCTCCTTGGAGACGTACACCTGGACGAGGCTCGTGATCGTGAGGCCCATGATGATCGCCCACGCCGCGGTCCAGAGGAAGCCCACACCGATGCGGAGAGCTTCGAAGATACCATCAGTCATCGTCGCCACCATAGGTACCATTTCAAGCGGACCGTCTATTGCAGTTTTCCCTCAGATAATTGTGGTCAAGGCCGTAGTGAGTAGGCATTCAAAAGAATACCGGTGGGTGGAATACGCAGGTCAAAGGCACAACCGCATTGAATAGGTAGTGCGTAGTACAATCTGAGAACCCAAACACACGGAGGGGTCACAATATGCCGACAAACTCAGACGATACGCGACTTGTTACGCTCCTCCTCGTCATCATCGGCGCCGTATTCATCTTCCCGTTGTTCTTCATGGGCTTCGGTCCGATGATGGGCGTGATGTGGGGCGGTCACATGTGGGGCGACGGGACGATGCCCGGCTGGATGTTCATCATCGGCATCGTGATACAACTCCTGTTCCTCGCCGCCCTCGTCGGGGGTGGGTACCTCGTCTATCGCGCAATTACAGGGGATGCGGGTAACTCAGACCAAGCACTCGAGGAGCTTCGGCTCGCCTACGCCCGCGGCGAGCTGACCGACGAGGAATACAAACAGCGACGAGAAGCACTCGAACGAGACACCTGACTACTCGACAAAGCTGAAGCGTGGCCAGCTTCCCAAATCGTCGTCAATAGTCGATCCGTCCGCAACGTCTAGCATGGCTTGCTGATACACGACGCTGGGAGTATACGGACTCCTCATGGGGTCGCGACTCTGTCTGGTCGCCTTCTTCACGAATCCTGTTTTCGACCCTGCTCGCTGGACCACTACTCGAACTCCTACGAGACCACTTCCACCGCGTGCAGCCGGAGCTGGATTCAAAAGCAATTTAGGCCAGCCTAAAGAATGGCATCTCATGACAGCCGAGTACGAGGGGAGGCAAACGACGGGGGCGGGAGAGGAACGGCTGTCCGAGAGCACGGTCGAGTACGTGGCGTTCCTCACTCGCTCGGAGCACCGCTTTCACGTCCTCGACCGACTTGCGGACGGCGCCACCTCCCGCGAAGAGCTGCGCGACCAGTTAGACGCGACTCGGGTCACCCTGAGCCGCATTCTCGGCGACCTCGAGGACCGCGAACTCATCCGGCGACGACGCTCTGACGGGGAGTACGAGCTGTCCGCGTTCGGCGAAGCCGTCCACCGGGACCTCGCGCGGCTGCAGGGCACGATAACGGTGGGACAGACCTACCCGCGGCTGATCTCGCGGCTCCCGACCGACTGGTTCGACTTCGACCTCCGTTGTCTCGCCGACGGCGAACACGTCCACGGGAACAGCGAGGACCCGCTCGCGGCCGCCCGCGTCATCGCGAACGCCATCAGAGACGGAGCCTCCTGCGAGTCGCTCGTCGGGACGTTCACCTCACTCCCGATGTACGGGTACGAACAGGCAATCCAGGACGGGAACGAACCCGACGTACAGGTCGTCTTCGATTCGAACGTGACCGAGACGATGGTGGGGGACGCGTCGCTGCGCGCGACGTGGCGGGAAATCCAGTCTCAGGTCGGTTCGACGGTGTATCACAGTATCGACGAGCGCGTCCCCTGTACTGTCGATCTCGTCGATGGCGAAACGGTCTTCTTCACCGTCGACCGTGAGCAGGAGACCGGGTTCGACATCATCTCGTGTTCTCACCCCGACGTGATAGCGTGGGCCGACCGGGTTATCGGCGAGTACCGCGACCGCGCGGTGCCGCTCGCTGCGCGAACGAGCGACGCGGCCTGACGGATGAACACGGCGGTTCGTTCGTAACACGCCGTGAACATCGTTCGCGGCGGGTCGAATCGAACAGCGAGAATCACTAAGTTGTTTTAGGGCAGCCTAAACACTATGGCACGCAGACGCCAGTTGCTCGCGAGTAGCGCCAGTCTCCTCGCCGCCGGCCTCGCCGGCTGCGTCGGAAACTCCACCGAAGCGGACAGCACGGACCAGCCGACGAGTACGGAAGGCGACGCCGGGACCGCCAGCGAGACGGAGAACACCGAGGCGTCGGCGTCGGACCCGACGCCGTACACGGTCGAGATGGCACCCAACGACCCCTACACGTTCGAGGAGATACCCGAGACGTACGGCGTCGGCACCAGCCCCTTCATCGACATGGGCATGGCACTCGGAATCCACCCGACGGCGACCACCGGTCTCGAACGCGCCCCGCTGAAGTTCTACGACCTCCTCGATTTGGGATTCGACGAGAGCCAGGTCGCCAAAATCGCCAGCGACGCCGAGTCCGGCTACGACAAGGAGAACTTCTACGCCGCGGACGCCGACGTCTGGCTCATCTCCCGGAACAACATCGGCCGCTACGTCAACTGGGACGACTCCGACTTCGAGGACGTCGAATCCCAGACCGGTCCGTTCCTCGGGACGACCCTGCGGTTCGCTCCCCAGTCCGCCGTGCAGGACGAACCGAACCCGTACACGATGTACGAGGCCTTCGAGAAGGTCGCGAAGATCTTCCAGCGCCAACAGCAGTTCGCGGCGTGGCAGTCGCTGCACGACGACCTCATGAGCACCATCGAGGACGGCCTCCCACCGGAGGACGAACGCCCCACGGTCGCCGCCATCTGGCGCGGCGTCGCTCCCGACTCCGGCCGGTTCCGCATCGCGCCGCTGCACCGCCTCGGCAACAACACCAAGTCCTACTACCGCCTCGGCATGCAGGACGCTTTCGAGGGCCAGTACCCGGACGGCCCGGTCGGCTACGAGGAACTGCTCCGCGCCGACCCCGACTACATCGGCGCCGTCGGTGCGCTCACCTCCTCGACGCACAAGGAGTTCGTGACCAACGTCGTCGAGCCCTTCGAGAACAACGAGAACGGCCAACAGCTCAGCGCCGTCCAGAACGGCAACGTCATCCGAAGCGGCGGCCAGTACATGGGCCCCATCGTCGACATGTTCTCCACGGAGGCCGTCGCGAAGCAGGTATACCCCGACGAGTTCGGGGAGTGGCCCGGCGCCGTCGGTGACGTCCCGGAGAGCGAGCAGCTCTTCGACCGCCAGCGTCTCGTCGACATCGTCAACGGGGACCTGTAGGACCGATGGCGGAACTCTTCGACCGGCTCGCGGACCGCCGTGCGGCAGCCAGCCGCTGGTACGCTAGCTCGACGCTGGCGGGCGTCGCGCTCGGGAGCATCGCAGTGCTGGTCGGCGCGACACTCCTGCAGGTGAGCTTCGGCGCGTTCCCGCTGACGCTCTCGGAAGCGTGGGGCGCGGTCTTCGACCCCGGCGTCCTGTTCAGCCTCGAAGCGTGGCGGGCGTTCCTGCTCGGCGCGGACAACCCCGAGTGGTTCACCCAGCAACAGCACATCGTCTGGAACATCCGCCTGCCGCGGATTCTGGTCGGCGTGCTCGTCGGCGCGAACCTCGCCGTCTCCGGCGCCATCTTCCAGATTATCACCCGGAACGAGCTCGCCAGCCCCTACATTCTCGGCGTCAGCGACGGCGCCGGGCTCGTCGTGCTGGTCGTGCTGACGGCGTTCTCCGAGTTCCTCCCGTTCGTGCCGGTGCTGGCGGCAATCGGCGGCGGCGCGGCGTTCCTGCTGGTGTACGTCATCGCGTGGAAGAACGGCACCAGCCCCGTCCGGCTCGTGTTGGCGGGCGTCATCGTCGGCACCGTCTTCGGATCCGTCCAGCGCGCGCTGTTCTTCTTCATCGACGACCTCAGCACCGTGATGTCCGCGCAGGCGTGGCTCTCCGGGTCGCTGCTGAACACCGACTGGGGCGAGGTCCGCATCGCGCTCCCGTTCACGCTGCTGTCGCTCGCGCTCGCGTTCGTGGTGACCAAGGAGCTGGACGTGCTCGCGCTCGGCGAGGAGACGGCGGATTCCCTCGGCATGCCCGTCGAGAAGATGCGATTCGCGGTCGCCGGCATCGCCGTGCTTTCGACGGCGGCGGCCATCGCGGTCGCAGGCCTCATCGGCTTCGTCGGCCTCATCGTCCCGCACATGGTCCGTAACGTCGTCGGCGGCGACTCGCGGCGGCTCCTGCTCGGGTGTCTGTTCCTCGGGCCGGCGCTGCTGGTCGGTGCCGACGTCGGCGCGCGCCTCGCGCTCAACCCCATCCAGCTCCCGGTCGGCATCATCACGGGACTGGTCGGCGGCCCGTACTTCCTCTACCTGATGCGGAAGACCGAGAACCTGGGTGAAGTGTGATGCAGGACAACGAGCGGCCGCGTGAGCGCGCGTCGGGTCGCGACTCCTCGGCTGCTGGCGCGGACGAGGCGGCGTCGCGGACGGCGCTCGACGCGGACGAACTCGTCGTCGGATATCCAACAACCGATGAACCAGTCATCGACGGGCAGACTCTCGCGGTCCCCGAGGGTGAGGTGACGGCGCTCATCGGGCCGAACGGCAGCGGCAAGTCGACGCTGCTGAAGGGACTGGCGAACCGACTGGAGCCCGACGACGGTCGCGTCCTGCTGGACGGCCGGCACGTCGACTCCTTCGACTCGAAGGAGCTCGCGCGGAAGCTCGGGCGGCTCTCCCAGCAGAACACCGCCCCCGACACCATCAGCGTCGAGGAGCTCGTCGAACGCGGGCGCTACCCCCATCGCGGGTTCTTCGAATCCCAGACCGAAAGCGACGAGCGCGCCGTCGACGAGGCCATCGCGATGGCCGGCGTTGAGCACCTCCGCGACCGCGAGGTCGGCACGCTCAGCGGCGGGCAGACGCAACTCGTCTGGATCGCGATGGCGCTCGCCCAAGACACCGACGTGCTGTTGCTGGACGAGCCGACGACGTTCCTCGACCCCCACCACCAACTGGAGGTGATGGAGATCGTGGAGGCGCTGCGCGACGACAGTCAGATAACAGTCGTGCTCGTCCTCCACGACATCGCGCAAGCGGCGCGGTACGCCGACAACGTGGTCGCGCTCAGGGACGGCTCGGTGTACGCTCGCGGCCCCCCAGAGACGGTGATTACGAGACCGCTCCTCGCGGAGGTGTTCGACATCGAGGCGACCGTCATCGAGACGGACTACGGCCCGCAGGTCGTTCCGATCGAACCGCTCGGTGACGACGAGGCCGTCTGACTGCACTCCGTTTTCCGCGGGTCAGAATCGACCTGCTTCCTTCAGCCGTATCAGTCCGAACGATCGCTTTACCCCACCCGGAACTGTCCTCCGTAGCGAACGACTATGGCATTGGATTGCAAAGCCACCCTTACGCACCCATGTACGACCGCATTCTCCTGCCCGTCGATGACAGCGACTCCGTAACCGACGTGCACAGGCACGCCGCGGAACTCGCTCGCCGAACCGGGGCTACTGTACAGGTGTTGTTCGTTGCCGATACGAGTCGCGACAGTGTCAGTGTCATCGGCGGGGACGTCGTCGACGCCCTCGAACAGGAAGGCGAGTCTATCGTCGAGGACGCTGCAGGGACGCTCGCGTCACTGGACGTCGAGTACGGGACTGACGTCGTCCAGGGGAGCCCGGCCGAGACCATCGTCGAGTACGCCGACCAGTACGACTACGACCTGATCGTGATGCCGACGCACGCGCGCAAGGGACTATCCCGGTCCCTGCTCGGGAGTGTCACGGAGAAGGTTGTACGGTTGTCCGGCGTGCCCGTTCTCACCGCTCGCATACGGGCCGGCGGCCGGCTCGCGTTCCCCTACGAGAACATCCTCGTCCCGACGGACGGCAGCGACACCGCGCTCCACGCAGCCAGACACGCGCTCGAACTCGCAGCGACTATCGACGCGACCGTTCACGTCGTCTCAGTCGTCAACGACGTCTCACTCGGGCCCGACGTCCGCTCCGTGTTGTCGACGGAGAAACTCGAGCAGCCCGCACACGATGCCGTTGAAGCCGTTGCCGCGGCCGCCGAACGCTACGACGTCCCCGCGGTTCACACCCACGTCGAACACGGCGCGCCGACAGACGTCATCACGGCGGCCGTGGACGACCACGCCATCGACGCGATTGTCATGGGGACGACTGGCCGCCGCGGCGTCAAGCGAATCCTCTTGGGGAGTGTCGCCGAGCAAACTGTCCGTACAGCACCGGTCCCCGTGATTACGGTCGCGAACCCTGATTGACCGCATTCCCGGTCGCTCGTGTGTCTTCGAGGAGATTCGGGCACTCATCGAGGAGAACACCCGCGAGGAGCTCGAACAGTCGCTCGCCGACGGCAACCTCGCAAGTGCCGAACTCCACGAACGCCGCGGCGTGATTACGCGCTGGGAGGAGAATCTGGATGACTGCCAGTTCATAAGGCACGCGTTGGCGCTCTCCTCGGATGTCGAAGCTGCTCGCGAACAGCTGATTGACTACATCAGTTCCCGTCGCCAGTAGCGGCAATTCGCTGGAAGGATGGAAGTCCGGTATTGTCCGAATCCGGAGAAGGACGACCGCCTTCACTGCCTTGGTGCCACAAACCGGCTTGTTTTCGAAATCTGCCAAACGGAACCTGAAGTAGCTCATGAACTCAGTCATGCGAACATCTTATACTTCATGAGAAAGTAGATGAGAGTAGCAATGGGGCCTCTATGAGCAGTAACGACACCAAGCACGTTCAAACTGAACTGAACGAGGACGAATACGAACGCTTCCGAGAGTTTGCGAGAGAACACGGCCTCTCGCTGAAGGAAGCCGGCCACGAGGCGCTTCTCGAGTGGATCGAACGCCAGCAGCAAGCTGACCCAAACGACCCGGCGTTCACCGTCCTCGACGACCTTGATGACGAGTCCCCTTCAGCGTCGTCGGCGACGGACGCTCGCGAGGAAGACGATCTCGTCGACGAGTGGCACGGCAGCGACGAATCGTTCACGCTCGCCGACGACCCGTCGCAATCCTGACCGTAAATGGCTGAACCAGTCGAAACCCCGATCGGCACGGTCACAGCCGAGCATTTTCGCCCAGGGAACGTCCGCCATCAGGTCCTTGTCGGCCCGAAGTTCCTGTACGCATTATTCAATCCCCAAGATCAGCTGCACGCAGTCTCGCGGGCGTTCATGGCCTTCGTCCGCGACGGTGACCTCCCCTATCGTCGTCTCATCGTCAACGATCACATCGTCGACGAGGCCGCAACCCGGCTGAAAAAGCAAGCGTCGATGCGAAACGCAGCCACGTTCCTGACGACGATTGACGAGAGCACGCTGTATCAGTCAGAATCCGTCCCCGAGGACGCTTTCGAGGACGCGAAAGCGACGTTCATCGAGTGGACCGACCTTGATGCGTCACTTACTGATTTTACTGTTGCAGCGCATATAGAGGCATTAGAGGTCGATCACATCCTCACGTACGACCGGCACTACGATGCGTTCGACGTGACAACGCTCCCATATCGCAGTCAGGACTGAAGTGCCGAGTATGCCCGAATTCTCATCGAATGGCGTCCAGTCCTGAACTGAGTCGAAGAGCGCCCGCGACCGTATTCGGGCGGTCGTTGAGATGCTTCGCGAACCGCGGTCTGTGAACTGGGTCAGCGAACAGGCCGACGCCGCTTGAAGCACGACCAACGAGGGACTTCCGGATCTTGTCGATCAGGGCCAGCTGCGTCGCGTTGAGGCCGGCCAGACGGCGCGCTACCAGCCGGACTACGCGCGACTGCTCTTCGAGGAAATCCGCACGTTCATCGAAGAGCCGCGAGCGATTATTTGCCAGTTGTACCACCCAAGTATTTCACTGGGTATCGCATGAGGGGCGCACATGGCATTCACGGACGAACTGGAAGTGGTCGCCGACCCCATCTGGGACGCTATCGCCTCTCACCCGATGGTCGAAGCACTCGGAGACGGCACGCTCGACGAGGCGCCATTCCGGTACTGGGTCCGGCAGGACTACGTCTACCTGATTGAATACTCGCGCGTGTTCGCCCACGGCGCGGCGAAAGCGCCCACGCTCGAACGGATGGGTACGTTCGCGGACCTCTTGGACTCGACGCTGAACACGGAGATGGACCTCCACCGCGAGTACGCTGCGGCGTTCGACGTCTCGGAAGCAGAACTGGCGGCGACCGAGCCGTCGCCGACGACCCGGGCGTACACCGACTTCCTCGTGCGGGTCGCAGCGACCGGCACGTTCGGCGACCTCGTCGCCGCGCTGCTCCCCTGTATGTGGGGGTTCAACGAGACCGGCAAGCGACTCGCCGAGCGCGGCACTCCCGACGACGACCGGTACGCCGAGTGGGTGCACATGTACGCCGGCGAGGAGTTCACCGAACTGACCGAGTGGTGCAAGTCCCTGATGGACGACGTCGCTGCGAACGCGACGGACGCGGACCGCGAGCGCTACCGCGAGCGCTTCGAGACGTCGGCCCGCTACGAGTACCGCTTCTGGGACGCCGCCTGGCGGCAGGAGGAGTGGTCGCTGTGACCGTCCACGGGGTGCCCGTGCTGGCTCGCGACGACAGGGGTGGTCGCCGGTGAGCGACCGGACCGGCGGGGTCGCTTCCGTGCAGACGCTGCGGGAGTCCTTCCAGCGGATGGGGCCGTCGTGGGTCGCGGGCGCCATCGCCGCGGGCCCGGCGTCGCTGGCGTCACTGATTACCGCCGGCGGCGGGTACGGCTACGCGCTGTTCTGGGTCGTGGTGCTGTCGGCCGTCGCCGGCGCGTTCGCCCAGTATCTCGCGATGCGGCTGGGCCTCCTCACCGAACGCGGCATCGTCGCGGTCGTCGAGGACCACCTCGGCGACAGCTGGGCGTGGCTGCTCGTCTTGGACGTCGTGCTCGCCGCCGGCTCCGCCCAGCTCCTCATCATGAAGACGGTGGCAACCGTCTCCGAGACCATCACCGGCGTCGACGCTCGCATCTGGGGCGTCGTCTGGGCCGTCGTCTTGGCCGTCGGCCTCGCCACCCGTGGCTACCGGTTCCTCGAAGTCGTGGCGAAAGCGCTGGTCGCCGGCGTCGTGGTCGCGTTCCTCGCGTCGCTGTTCGTCGTGCCCGTCGATGCCGGTGCCGCCGCGCGTGGCCTCGTCCCCGCGCTCCCGTCCGGGAGCGCGCTGGTCGCCGCGGGCGTCCTCGGTGGCGCCGTCCACATCACCCTGATTACGATGCACTCGTACACGATGCGCGCTAGGGAGTGGACCGTCGAGGAGTACGGCCTCGCGACGTTCGACGTCGGCGCGTCGATGCTCGTCGCCTTCGGCGCCTACAGCGTCGCGGTGTTCCTCGTCACGGCGAGCGTCCTCACCACGGGCGACCTCTCGGCCGTCGAGGCCGCTCGCGCGCTCGGCCCGCTCGCCGGCCGGTACGCGGAGTGGCTGTTCCTGCTCGGGCTGCTCGGCGCCGCCGTCTCGACGCTCGGCGGGAACACGATGGCCCCGCCGTTCCTCCTCGCGGACAAGCAGGGGTGGGACACGACCGTCGACGACGACCGCTACAGGGGGCTGCTGGTCGCTGCCGCGCTCCTCTCGGCGCCGGGCGCGTTCATCGGCGGGCCGGTCCTCAGCCAGCTGTCGCTCGTGCTCGCCATCGGCACCGTCGGCACGCCGTTCGCCATCGTGGTCGTGCTCTACCTCTTGAACTCCGCGGCGGTCCCCGAGTCCCCCTCGACGCTCACGAACCTCGGCGGCCTCGCGCTGCTGGCGGTCACCGGCGCGCTCGCCGCGAACTTCGTCGCCGAACAGGTCGCGGGCGGCGTCGACGCCCTCTCCGGGGCCATCCTCGCGTTCGCCGTCGTCCTCACAGCGGCGACGGTCGCACTCGTCGCGAAGTACGTCCGGCTGTCGATGGCCGGTCCCGTCGCGTCCAATGAGTGACCGTCGCGTCCCGCTCACGGGCTCGACACTCCTCGTCGGGCCCTCGCAGGCCGGGAAGACCCGACTCACCGCCCGCGCTATGGACGCGTGGGTCGAGCGCAACGGCGCCGCCGGCGTCGCCGTCCTCGAGTTCGCGCCCGAAGTCGAACGCAACGGGGCGCTGCTCGGCGGCCGCCTCGACCGCTTCACGACGGTCCCCGACGACGCCTGGCACGGCATTCTGGACGCGCACGCACCACGAACCGCGGGTGAGACCGACGCGGAGGCCGCCGCGCTCGCCGCTGACAACGCCGAGCGCGCGGTCCGCCTCCTCGACGCCGCGCCCGACGACCCCGCCGCCGTCTTCGTCAACGACGCCACCATCCCCCTCCAAGCCGACGTGCTCGCCCCGCGTCGGCTCGCGGCCTACTGCGAGCAGGCCGCCTGTGCGGTCCTGAACGCGTACGAGGGGGAGTCGCTCGGCACCGACGACCCGGTCTCCCGGCGCGAGCGCGAGGCGCTCGCGGCACTCCGAGAGTGGGCCGACCGAACCCGCGCGCTCTCGTCAGCCACCAATTGCTGAAGGACTGTGCGCCCGCCTCACAGGTCGAGTTCGACGCGGCTGCCGCTCTCGGCGGACTCGTAGAACGCGCGGATGGCGCGCATGTCCACCATGGCGTGTTCGCCGTCGGGCTCGGGGTCGAGGCCGCGCTGGAGGCGGTTGGCGAAGTAGTCGAACTCCTCGCGCATCTGGTCGACCGGTTCCGGCCGGAACTCGCCCTCGATGCCCGGCCCGGACACACGCAGCACTTTCTGCGTGGTCGGGAAGAACAGCCCCTCGATGCTCAGCTCGCCGTCGGTGCCGACGAACCGGAGACTCGAAGACAGTGACGCACTGTGGGAGACCGTACACGACGCGAGCGTGCCCTCAGAGAATTCGAGTTGGAACGCCCCGTGTTCGTCAGTGCCCTCGTAGGCGGGCTGCTCGGACTCCGTCCGGGCGTACACCGCCTGCGGGTCCTCCTCGAGGATGAATCGAATCGTGTTCAGCGGGTAGACACCGATGTCGTTGAGCGTCGTCCCGCCCGCGAGGTCGCGGTCGAAGCGCCAGCTCGTCTCGTCGACGGAGTCGAGCACCGTGTCCGACATGTGCCCGACTATCGAGACGACGTCGCCGATGGCGCCGTCCCGAATCAGCTCTCTCGCGCGGCGAGCGACCGGCTCGGTCTGGAGCCGGTAGGCGACCATCAGCGGGACGTCCGCCTCCTGACAGGCATCGACGGCCGCCCGCGCGTCCTCGACGCTCGCTTCGAGGGGCTTCTCGCAGAGGACTGCCTTCTCGTGGTCGGCCGCGGCGCCGACGTGCTCGCGGTGGAATCCGTTCGGCGTGCAGACGTACGCCGCGTCGTACGCGTCGCTCGCCTCGCCGTCGGCGTACTCGTCGTACGTGAGCGTCGCTTCGATGCCCTCCAAGTCAGCCGCGACGTCCTCGGCCTTCTCCGTGCTGGAACTGACCAGCGCCGTCGTCGTGCAGTACTCGGCGCTCTCGACGGCGGGAATCGCCTGCTCGCGCGTCCACCACCCGAGCCCGACCATGGCGAACCGAATCGGGTCGGCGTCGGTGGGCTCCTCCCAGTCACGTCGGCTGAACCTGTCGAGGTCGACTTCCATGGGCGACACATTCTACCCGCGACAAATAGTTCCCACGTATGGTACGATTATCAACAGTTGGCGTACGGCTACGGTCACCAATGCAAACCACTCCTCACAGCTCCGCGAAGCCACCAGAAACCCACCTCGACGAGAGACGCGGCGCTGACCGACGTTGCTCCGAACAGTCCCACACGAAGTATTTACCGTGGGCACTCGAACATTTCAGGTATGAACGACCCCGGAAGCGCCATGGCCGATTCCCCGCCGGGTTCGCTACAGCCCTCCGACGACGACTCGGCTGGGTCGAGCTGGTGGGACATGGTCTGGTTCCTGCTCCCGTTCCTGGGCTTCGTCCTGCTACTCGCTGCGATGGCTTTCTTCGCCGCCTGAGCGGCGGCGTTCTCGAACTCCTCAACTGAGACGGGTCTGCTCGCTGAGCGGTCTCGAAGAACCCACCGTGGAACCCACACTGACGAACCCTCCGTCAGGGACCACCTAGAACGATTGGTCTCGGTCCTCACCGGATGACGCCGAGGGCGCGGTCTGGTTGCCGCCGCGGTCGTCGTAGAACTTGCGCCCGATGAAGTCGTCGTTGAGGTTCCCGTAGATGGTGTCGAAGAGCGCGTCGCCCGACTCGAACGAGTCCGCGCCGAGCGGTGGCGCAGCGATGCCACGTGGCACCGACGTGCAAGTCTCTCTTACTCGACAACCCGGCCGCCATTCCGTTCGCCGACTCGGTTTCGCCCCGGCCTCGTGCGACGAGTCGGGGTAACCCGAGCGAACCGTCACGTAGCGTGTTCAATACAATACGCGTGTCGCGTGTCCCGAACAAGTGGATGTACCCGACCGGTGCATCTGTACTACTATGGCACGACCGTTCACCAACAACGACGAGGGAATGACGGTTCGAACAGCCGACGGCGAAGAGGTCGGCACCATCGAGACCGTCGAGGGAAGCAAAGCACACGTGAAACCGGAGTCCAGCCTCTCGGAGAGCATCCGGACGCGCCTCGTCCTCGGCGACGCGACCGACGAGATGTACACGCTCGACCACTCGGACGTCGACTCGATCACCGAGGACGGCGTCGAACTGAAGAACTAGGCCGTCCCCGGGTCCGTCTCACCCAGATTCGACCTGCAGTTTTTCGCGACGCTATCGAGGTGGCCGTAGCCGACGACGCCGACCACCACGTCCGCGTCTCGCAACTGCCGGAGCCGGTCGGCCATGAACCGCTCTCTGACGCCGTCGATGAACTTCGTCGCGGCCGGCGGGTCCAGCGTCCGGCGCATCGTCTCACTGCGGAGCAGGTGTGCGCCCTCGTTTTCCGCCTGTTCGGCGGGCGAGGCGTCGTCGCCGAGGCCGTAACTGTGCTCGTCTTCGAGGTCCGCGACCGACGGCATCCAGGGGACCCCGTACGCTCCGAGTTGGTGGGAGAGCCGGCCGAGTGCGGCGTGGACCGCGATTTGACCGAACGAGCGGGCCGTCCGGAGGAGCGTTCTCAGCCCGGGCTGTTGTCGGCGTTGCTCGCTGCGGAGCGCGCGGTAGAGATGGCGCCCGGGGACGTCGATGCCGACGGCTGGACTGGGCATCGCGGCGCGGATGGCGGCCGCCATCTCGCCGCCCGTGGTGTCGGTCTCGTCCCACGACGCGAGCGCGGGAACGAGCAGATTCGGGAGTTCGACCGCGACCACGTCGGGTTCGAAGGCGTCCACGACGGCTCGGACCCGGTAGCTGCTCGTGGGGTGGTCGTGGACGACGCCGACGAGCACGACGGTGTGGCTTCCCAACTGGACTCGGCGGACGTACTCGTCGTTCAGTCGCGGGTCGCCAGCGCTAACGCCGTCGAGGGACGTGTCTGCCGTCCGAGTGTGGTCTGAGACGGTCACAACTGGCGTCCGGGATGACGCAGCCGGTCGAGTGCCGGCCTAGCCGTACCGACCGGTGCCCGTCGCTCGGTATCACTTATCCCCGCCAGTCCGGTCTCACTCAGTCCGGCACGACGGCGGTTCGTGCGGGGTCCGACTGGCACGGCTATGGTTTCGTAGTCGCTCAATAGTACCCAGTACGGGCCCGGCGGTAACGGGCCTATTGTGATTATTCGAGTCAGTCGCTGAACGGGCCGCACGGACGCGTTGTTGATTATTCGGGTGAAAACCGAGGTTGGTTTCGTGCTCCCGCCCCGAGTGGGGGTATGGAGTACGAAATCGAGGACGACGAGTCAGTGAGCATGGCCGTCGTCCGCGCCGTGACCGCCGTCACCGGGTGCAGCCCCGGTTCCACCCCGCTGCTCGCCCGCGTCGTCGACCCCGACGCGCTGGACGCGCTCTTCTCGGCGTCGTTCGACGGGACGCCGCGGACCGGCGGCCACCTCACGTTCGTCTACGCCGACTGCCGCGTCACTATCGACAACGGCGAGTTCCTGACCGTTCGACCGCTCCGGACGGCCTTCGGCGGCGCGGCGGACGAACCACCGACTCCCGGCGAGTAGCACTGCGCTCGACTCGGCGCTCGGGGTGTCCGCTACTGGGGGTCGCGGGCGGGGAGCAGTCCCTGCGCCATCAGCCGCCGCGCGATGACGACGAGCCCGTTCCCGAACCCCTCACCGAAAATCGCCTGCTCGTTCTTGGTGTCCGGGATGATCGTACTCACCAGAATCGTGGACCGGTCGACCAACAGCAGCCGGCCGATTGCCGTCTCGTCCTCGGTCGTCTGTCCCCCGTGCAGCCACTCCAGCCCCGAGATGAACGTCGTCGCGTTCGGCACGACCTCCTGTACCTGCTCCTGTAGCGACTTCGTCAGCGCACCGACCATCAACTCGATGTCGTCGTCGACGCTCGTCAGCACCTCGACGAGGTCGTCGGTCAACAGCGCCTCGTCGCCGATGACGAACACGACCTCCTCGGTGGCGTCGTCGATGAGCTGATTCGTCCTGTTCTCGATTCCCTCTTTCCCGGTTATCGCCCAGATTTTCTGCACGTCCTCCTCGCTGTCCCCGTCGATGACGGCGACCGTTTCGAGCGCGTCCTGCAGTCGCTCGACGCGGGCCTCGTACTGGTCCCGCAGCGTCTCGGTCGCCTCGTCGAGCGGGACCGCTCGGAACCGCTGGGGGCTGGAGTGCTGGATTTCGACCAGCCCCTGCGCCTCCAGCACGCGAATCGCGTCGTACACTCGCGTTCGCGGTACTTCGGTGAGCTCGCTGAGCTTCTTCGCCGTCCCGAAGTCCAGCTGCGTCAACCCGACGAAGCACCGCGCCTCGTACTCCTTCAGCCCCAGTTGCTGAAGCACCTCTATCGCCTCCTCGATATTTCTTGAATTGCTCATTATATCCAACCCATCTCGATTTAAGGGCGTCTATCGTTCGTACAACGGGACAACGGAAATGGCTTGTCACTATTAATATCACGACTATTCCGTTTAGGCGCGTCCTACCACGGTTGTAAGCCGATTTAACTCGCTCTCCGAGTGTGTTGTGACGATTAGCGTCACAGAACCTCGGCGGAACTCCCTCGCAGACGACTCACTGGCGGGGGTACGCCGAGGAGCGGCGAAATTCTGTCGGCCGAACGGGTACGAGGTCGGCCACGAGTGGCTCACAAGCCCGTTTCGAGTTTCACGGGCCGAACTGCGAGTCGCGTTCGACGACCGCGTACCCCTGCGCGGTGAGCGTTTCGTCCCGGTACCGCTCGGCGTAGTACTGCTGTGGCAGGCGGCGCAGCCCGAACCGTCGGTCCGAGCGGTACGCCACGTCCACGACAGTCTGCCCGTCTTCACGGCGAATCGTCGCGGTGTACGTCGCCCACGGCTGGTCGTTCGCAGTGACTTCGAGTTCCACTCGCCGCGCGCCCGCTGACGTCGTCTCCGTCCGGGGCTGGACAGTCATCCTCGTCGAGCGCGCCCCGAACAGATACGACATCCGGTACGTCACTCCCTCGTCGCCGGTCGCAATCTCGTCCGCGATTCCCCACTGGAACGCCAGTACCGGCGGCGTCGGCCCGCGGAACGCATCGACGACAGTCGCTACGTCCGCCTCTGTTCGGAGCCGTACCGTCCCCGACGGCTGGAGTATCGGCGCGCGAACGACCACGAGCAGAGCGACGCCGACGACCACCGCCGGCGCCAGCGAAGCCACGACGTACGTCCCGAGGAACAGTCCCACGACGACTACCGGGAGGACCCCACTCAGCAGTCGCTCGCGTCGATGATACCGCTGCACGACGTTCACCGCTGCCGACGGTCGCTCGACGTCGCTCGTGGAGGGCACGGCTGTTCGTCGGGACGGCACTCCAATATTCCTACTGGTGGGCCGCCAGTGACCCCGAACCGGGCCGCCGGGAGAATAGTTATTCGGTCAGTCAGCGTTCGGATGCGTATGGCACAGACGGCACTGCAACTTGCCCGCCGAAACCCCGCGTGGACGTTCGGCCTCACGGGTGGCGGATTCGCGCTCGCGTTCATCCTGCTCGCCCCGGTCCGAGCGTTCCTCGCGGGACGCGGGTTCTCCCCGCCGCCGGGTCTCCTGTGGCTGTTCGTCGTCGGCGGCTTCCTCGGCGGCTACCTGCTCGCGCGGCTGCTCTGGGGGCGCCTCGGCGGCGCAGGCTCTCCGTCTCGCGGAACACTGGTCGGCGCGCTCGTCGGCCTGCTCTCGCTCCCCGTTCCGTTCTACGCGCTCGAAGTCGCCGTCGTCGTCGCCCGCGGGAATCCGTTCGAGCCGGTGGCCGGCGCCTCCCCGTTCGTGCAGGCGCTCTCTGATTTGCTCCTGTTCGTCCTCACGCCGATTCTCCTCGGCGTACTCGGTCTCATCCCGACGTACGGTAGCACCGTCGCCCTCGGCGCGTTCGTCGGCTACCTCCTCGCCCGCGAGTGAGCCGCCGTCTCCTCGCGCTCAGCCGGTCAGTGCGAGGACGCTTCCCTGTTGCCCGCCGACGTAGAGCCCGCTACTCGTCACCAGCAGGTCCTGCGGGGCGACCGAGAGGTCGGTTCGCCACTCGACGCCGCCGTCTCGGCGTGCGAGCGCGAGAACTTCGCCGTGTCCGCGCTCTCGCTCGGGCGCGGTTCCGTAGCCGACGAGCAGCGTGTCGCCGGCGACCACGGGGCGGCAGAGCCGGAACTCGCGGCCCGCGCTCACCGCGACGTCCTCGTTCGCCAGCGACTCGCGGTGCAGCCACTCGAGTTTCCCCGACGACGCGCGCACCGCACACGCCACGAACTGCGCGGGCTGTTCGTGGCTCACACAGGCGAACACGCGCTCGCCGTCCGTCGCCAGCGGCGAGTAGGCGGCCGCGCCGTCGCCCGCGTGTCCCGGGAACTGCCACTCGACTCCGTCGCTCGTCGCCCCGACGGCCAGCGTCTCCACGGGTCTCGTCCCCCACGTCACATCGTGGGTGAGCGCGACCTGTCGGTCGCCCGTGGCGACCGGCGTCGATGGGAACTCCAGCGGCAGTTCCACCCGCTTGACTTCCGGGCCGTCCTCGGACACCCCGACCGCGAACAGCGAGCGAACGCGGCCGCCGTAACTCGCCCAGACCCGTCGGTCGGTCACGGCCAGCCCGTACGGCTTCTCAAGGGCGGGGTTCTCGGTTTGCCGGCCGAGGTACACCCGCCACTGTTCGGCGCCGTCCACCGGCGAGAGCCCGTGAATCCCGTACGGACTCTGCACGTAGACGATTTCGGGGGTCGCCGCGAACAGCGCCGGGAAGTCCGCCGCACTGTTCGGCGCGGACAGGTACTTCCCGGGAATCTCGCTCGCGACGTGTTCGCCGAGGTCACGCCGCCAGTGGACCGTCCCGTCGGCCGCATCGACGGCGACGACTTCGGCGCCGCTCCCGGCCAGGTACATCGTCCCGTCCACGAGCCCGCCGAACCGACCGTAGTTGGCCGACGAGTCCTCGACGCGTCGGTTCCACAGGCGGTCGCCGGCGACGGCGTCGTAGGCGTCGAGCCGGAATTCGTTCTCGAACTCGCCGGCCACGATGACTCGCTGCGGCGTCGCGGCAACGACTTCGCCGGACAGCAACGGACCCAGTCGGTCCTCGGGGCGGTGGTTCTCCCACTCGACAGTCGGCCGCGTCCCCACGCCGTGTGGACTCTGTGCCGTGTTCCGCAAATCCGCGGCCTGGAACTGCCAGCTGTCGGCGGCCGGCGTCCACGACGTCCCGAGCGCGTCAGGTGGTTGCTCGTTCGGTCCCGAGTCGAGTCCGAGCGCGCTACAGCCGGCGACGCTGGCGACGCCGGCCAGTCCGAGCAATCGAAGGGCGTCGCGGCGAGACGTGGAGGGCATCACTGTTTCCGTGTTCGCTCACGGTGAAATACCCAGCGACGGTTCGCAGCGTCGCTCGTAACCCTACAGCACTCTCGTCCGAGCGGCCGCCACCGCGAGACGAGCGTCCGGTGGATGTGCTGTTCGGTCAGGGAAGGTAGGTAGCGAGGAAGTTGACGATGCGGTCGAGCCACTCGTTTTTCTCCGGCTCGCCCTCGGAATCCCCGCCATCGTCGCTGGCCATATCTATGGATACTGTCTCGTTGCGTATATTTTCTATCCCGGCGGGGCAGCCGACTTGTACTGCGAATCGCTGCGGGCGTCTGCGTCCCAACCCCGGTAATATTTATCACGAGTTATTCACGCTTGGATGTAAGCAACACGACCAAAGCGGGCTACAGTGGCATCGACGCCGCAATCACTGGGTTCGCCGTCGTCGGCGCTCTCCTGGCCATCGGTGGGGGTCTGAGAGTCCTCGACCTCGGGAATCTGGACTTCGTTCTCGCAATCGGTTTCCCCGCCGTCATCGCGACGCTCGCGTACCTCCACTACAACCGCGGCGAAGACCCCGCCGTCGCGTGATAGTGGAGTGGTCGGACGTTTTCGGGGGTCACCCTCCGGGCCGGTCCCCCCGAGAACGTAGCCCGACCAGCATACTTCTGAATTCGGCGCGATACCGGCCGTTCCGTTTAGTCAGGCAGTCGTCGCAGTTGGACCGAGATTGTGTCTCACGCGTCGGTGACGCGGAGAACCGGTTTGATAGTCTCCCCGCTCTCGGAGTCCGCGACCGCCTGTTCGATGTCCTCGAAGTCGTAGTAGGTGATGAGCTCGTCGAAGGGGAACTTCCCCTGCCGGTACAGCTCGATGAGGTCGGGGATGAACTGTTGGGGGTCCGAGTCGCCTTCGACGATGCCCGTGATGTTTCGGCCGTTCAGGATGAGGTCGTTGACATCGTAGCTGGCCTCCGCCCCGAGTTCCGGGGCGCCGATAACCCCCACTGTTCCACGCTGCGTGAGTACGTCAGTGGCCTGCTTAGCGACCGCTGGGACACCGGTCGTCTCGAGGGCGTAGTCGACCCCGCCGTAGTCCGCCTGTAGTGTTTCGACAACGTCGTCTACCTCGTCGGGATTCAGCGTCTGTGTCGCGCCGAGTTCACTGGCTTTCTCGAGGCGGTTCCCCTTGAGGTCGACGGCGATGACGTCTGTACAGCCTTTGATGTCGGCGGCCATGACGGCCGACAGGCCGACCGACCCGGCGCCGAAGATAGCTATCGACGAGCCGGCCTGCGGGTCCAGCGAGTTGATGACGCCGCCCGCGCCGGTCTGGATGCCACAGCCCAGCGGGCCGAGCATCGCTAGCGGGATGTCGTCCTCGACGGGGACGACGTTTCGCTCGGTCGCGATTGCGTGCGTCGCGAACGAGGATTGCCCGAAGAAGCGCCCGCTGACGCGTGTGTCGTTCTGCGAGATAGGGGAGGTCTCATCTGACGGACGGGCGCCGCCGAAGTTGTGCTCGAAGAACGACGCGCAGTACGCGGGGTGGCCGTCCCGACAGCTCGGGCAGGTACCATCGGAGTCGAAACTCATCACGACGTGGTCGCCGGGTTCGACTCGGCTGACGTTCGACCCGACTCGCTCGACGACGCCGGCTCCCTCGTGTCCGAGCACTGCCGGGAGAGGTGTCGGATACAGCTGGTCGCGGACGATCAGGTCGGTGTGGCAGACGCCCGCGCCGACGACGCGGACGAGCACTTCGTCGGTCCGCGGTTCTTCGAGGGTTGCGTCTTCGATTTCGAACGCACCGCTCTCCTCGTGCACCACCGCGGCCTCAATCTCAATTGACATTTCATTATCGACTTCTCAGCGACTGCTCATAGTCATTTGGGGGCTGAGTGCTACCCACGAACGCCGCGAGTAGGACTACCGGGACCTCAGAGCTGAGTCATTCGGGACGAGGCGGAACTAACCCGACGACTACGGGAGCTGGAGTCCGTAGGCGGCTGTTTCGATGTTTCTCCAGCCGGGCGGGAACACGTATCCTCGGAGACTTGGCGTTCAGCGGTCCGCGATGCGCTTCGCAATCACCCACAGGAGGTCGAGCACGACGCAGACGACGATGACCGCCCCTAGTTCGGCGAGAAACCCGTCTGCGATACGCTGCGCGAGATACAAGGCGAGTCCAGCGACGAGTACTCTGGAAACGCGGGCCGCGTCCCAATCGAACAGGGCGGTCCGGAGGGCAGACATCACTCCGAAGATAGCCCACTGCAATCATCAACCTATCGGTCAAGAGACATACTGGAGCCACACGAAGTAGGGGTCTCGTTTTGTCGCGGATGAAGCGATGAACGAGAGGGCATATTATCTTGTAACATAGTTCCACAATAATGTTCGAGTGGTTCGTGGAGTGCAGAACGTCATCCAGATTCTCATACCGCTGTTCGCAATTTGCGTCTCCCTAATCGCTCCCAAGATAACCACCACCAGCCGTAGTAGGCGATATTTTCTCCCGGCGTTCGCGTCCTGGTTCGGTTATAGGAGTTGTTCGACGGGACTGATGCCGTCGCCGTCGAACGGCCCGACCGTCGAGACGGCGGCCGCGCCCGCCGCGTTCCCGACTGTCGCCAGCTCTTCGAGGTCCGAAACGCCGCCGTGGCGCGCGGCGAGGACCGCGCCGGCGAACCCGTCACCGGCGCCGGCCGTGGTCGCGACCGTCGTCGCGGGTGGCCTCGCGGTCGCTCGCTCGGTGACCGCGCCGTCTTCGACTGTCAGCGCGGTCGTCGCTGCCGGTCCGTCCGTGAGGAACACCGTCGCCGAGTGGTCGCAGGGTAGCAGTTCGAGCAAGCCTGCGGGCGTGCGTTCGACGCCCGCCACCGCGAGGTCGTCCACGCCGGCGAAAATCAGGTCGCAGTGCTGGAGGACGCCTCGCAGCGCCTGCCGGTAGGCGTCCGGCGTGGTCCACTGGTTTCGCCGCCCGTTCAAGTCGAACGAGACGCGGGTGTCGCCGTCCGCGGCCGCCTCGGCGAGCCGTCGAACGGCCGACTGGTTCACTCCCGGCGGCAGCGTCACGCCCTCCAAGTGCACCCACTCGTGGGGCGTCACGAGCGCCGCCGCGTCGGCCGGCGGGGTGAACCCGTAACAGCTGCCCGCAATCCAGGCGTCCCAGCGCTCGCCGTCCTCGGTCGGGACCTGCATCGTGAGCGGGGACGTCCCATCGACCCGCGTCACGTGCGTCGTGTCCACCGGCCCCTCGGCGAGGTGCCGGGCGGCCATCTCGCCGACGGCGTCGGTCCCGACGTTCGTGAGCAGGCTGGTCTCACTGCCGAGTGAGGCCGCCCACCGCGCGACGTTCGCCGCCGTCCCGCCGACGTGCCACTCCAGCCGGCTCCCCGGTGCGATGGCTTCGCCGGCCGCCGGATAGAGGTCGATTGTCGTGTCCCCGACGACGAGGACGTCCCCGTCGCCGTCACTCATCGTCTCGACCCCGCTCGCTCGCCGGTGCCGTGTGGTCGCGCGTCACTGTCCGTGTCACTACGTGATTCGCCCTCGCCCATTTCAAACGTGTGGTCCGCCGCTCTGGCGCGCGCTACGACGAACCGCGCTGGAGGTACGGCATCCGCAGCCCGTACAGAATCGAGAGCAGTCCGAGGATGCGACTGACCTCTCCCAGCACGCCGTACACGAACGGCCCGAGGAGCGGGCTGAGGTACGGGCCGGCGACGAGCAACACGGGCGTCCAGAACACGAGGAAGAACCCGACGGCGATGAACAGCATCGGCCGGCTCCGGCTCTGCCAGTACCCGCGCAACGCGAGATACCCGACTGCCAGCCCCAGCACCGTCGAGGTGACCGTCAGCGCGAGCGCGACCTGCGACCGCAGCGCCGGACTCAGTTCGAGCGGGCTCATCGGTCACGCACCTCGCGAACGAACTCCGTGAAGCGAGCGGCCATCCGCTCGCGCAGCGACAGCTCGACGCTGAACCCGTCCGCAGTCAACGTAATCGTCACCCGGTCGAGCGTCGCTGTGTACACCTTGTGGTGGTGTCCGTCGTCGTCCAGTTCGACCGCTTCAGTTACCATGTCGTGTTCCTGGAGTCGTTCGAGTCGCCGATACACGGTCTGCGGTGAGACTCCGCACGCGTCGCTCAGCTCCTCGGCGGACATCGGGTCGCCGTTCGTCTCGACGAGAATCTGCTGGGCGGTGTCGTCGGCCAGCAGCCCGCTGATTTCGCGCACCTCCTCATTCACTCGTGCCATCTGCACGTTGCCACCCGCGCTGATAAAAGCGAGCGCGCAGTTCCAGCTCGTGGAGTCCTGCGAGGGCTGTTTATCCGCCGGCTTCGTAGGCGTTTGGTATGCTTCCCCGCGATGATTCGCGTCTCGGCACGCTCGTCGGCCTCGCCGCAGTCCTCGTCGCCGTTGGCGGGTCCGTCCTCTTCGACTGGGAGTGGGGGTCGGGCCTGACGCAGCCGGTTCCGTTCGTCGTCGGCGTCCTCGCGGCGCTCGCCGCGGTCGGCGTCACGATGCGGCTGGTCCGCGACTGACGAGTTTGGAAAGCCATTCGAGTCCAGCGTCGTTCTTCCATCTTCGCATCGCCGACGAACTGTCGATGCGCTCGCTGGCCGGGTCTTCGAAGAACAACTCGACGTCACGCGCGGTGAGCACGCGGCTGTCTGCGTCGCGGTGGCTGTCACCGACCTCGTTCGCCACCGTGTGTTCGGTCGAGGAAGACCGCGATGACGGCGACGTGGACGGCTGCCGTGAGACTGCTGCCGACCGGACCGATGAGTGGGACGCTTCCGAGGAGGTGATTCGGCAGCCCGACGACGAGTACGACGCCGAACAGCGTCCAGCCGTGACCGCTGGTTGTCCGCCAGCCGGCTCGGAACGCACCCGGGATCGATGCCCCAGTTGCGAGCAACCCCGATACCGGTGCGAACCGAACGAGTAGATACACCGCGAGGATGCCGAGTGGCAGCCCGAGCAGCAACCCGACGTCGGCGCTGACGGCGGCAAGTGCGAGCACGAACGCGACGACCGCGTAGCGGGCCACCGCCCCGACAGTCGGCGTCTCGTCGAGCAACTGAGCGTACCCGTAGACGCTCGCGACGACCAGTGCGCCACCCCGCAGGAGTTCAAGGGCGACCGTTGACACGAGCCATCGTGGCCGGAGTTCGACGAGCGCCGTGATCGGCGTCGAATGCCGGAAGACGACGTCGACGAGCAGGCCGAACCGGAGAGACACCGTTCCCTCCTGCACGCCGGTGAACGACGCGGTCGGAACCGGGTCGCCTCGCCGCACCACGTCGACGACGGCAGCGAGTACGCCGACCACGAGGAACGCGCCGACGACCCGGGGGTTGTGGCGGAGCCGGTGATAGGCGGCCGCGAACAGGCCCTCAGTCGTGACCGGCTCAGGAGCTGCGTCGTCGTCGACCACGTCGGTCTCGTGCCCAGTCATGGTTCCTCCAGCGCGTACAGGGTGCCATCCGACACCGCGTACAGCGCGTCGTTCGCGAGCGCAACCGTCGACCACGACCTCGTTTCTCCATCCTGGAACTGCCAAGCGAGGTCGCCAGTTGCCCGCTCGATACCGACGAGCGGCCCGCCGTTGGTCGGGACGTACACTACGTCGTCGGTGACTGCGGGCGGCTCGAAGCTGTCGGCGTGCTCGACGCTGATCGACGACTCCCACTCCAGCGATCCGTCGGCGGTGTCGATTGCGATGAGGGAGGAACTGTCGGCCGTGTCGATGCCGGTGTACGCGGTGCCGTCCGCGACCGCGACGCGGGTATCCCCCCAGCCGCGGTACGCGTCGTCGTCGAACCGCCAGTCAACGGACCCGTCGAGGGCGACACCGAGCAACGCGTCGTCGGTCCCGACGACCAGCCCCGTCTCAGTCGCCGTCACCGCGCGCACGAAGCCATTCGCGACCTCAAACCGTTCTACGGCCCCGGTCTCGAGGTCGATTGCGCCGAGTGCATACCCAGGTCCGACACCGACGTACGCGACCCCGCCGTGGACCGCGGGCCGCGTGAAGGCGGTCGCCTCTCGCCATCGGACGCGCCCACTGCTCGCGTCGAACGCGGTGAGTGAGTCGTCAGTGTACGCGAGCACGATTCCGTCGGCGGCGACCGGTGGAACGCCCGACCCGCCCCCATCCAACAGGTCGGCGTCGCGGCCGCCGAGAACAGTCCACCGGGTCGCAGCGACTGACTGGCCACCGACTTCGTGACCGCCGTGGCCGTGTAGCGCTGTTACCCCGTCCGCGCTGTGAATAGCAACGGTGGGCGTGCGGTACGCTCGTGCGCGCTCGACGGCTGGCGCGACGTCAGCGGCGTACGGACGCCGAAAACGGATGTCGCCGCTGACGGCATCGACGGCGAGGAGTTCCTGTCCGATGGCGTAGACGACGCCGTCCGCGACGACTGGGGAGGGAACCGAGTAGGCGGGAAAGCCGGTGTCGAGTGGCTGCTTCCACCTGATCGTCGCATCTGTAACCGGTCCGCTGGAAGTGGGCGTGTAGCCGGTCGCGCCAGGGTCGCGCTGAGTCATCGGCCACTCGACGCGCGTGGTGTCGTCGCCCGGGGACTGGGGGAAGAAGCGTGCGCCCAGCGTCGCAGCGAGGACGGCACCGCCAGCACCCAGCACCTGTCGGCGGGAGAGCGAGGCTGTTGTATCAGGAACCACACTGCACAGATTTTCGGCGGCGGATAAATATGGCCGCGACAGTTCTCAGACTGAATCACGGTGCCCGCCGCTGCGCTCAGATGATGTTGAAGTACTGTAGCCCGGCGATTAGCAGGATAGCGACGAGCAGTACCAGCGTCACCACCCACGACGGAACGTCCTTCCGAATCCGGAGTCCCCAGTCCATACGGGGTGATGGAGGGAGCCGTTAATATAGCCCGTAGCCGAGTCGCATGCCACGCAAGCGAATCCATTCACGCGTTGGAGTTACGGAGGTGCGAGGAGAAAGCCCCGCCGTTCAGGGCGGGGATGGATCCGACAAGCTCTACCTGAACTACGTTCGACGTGCCGAACAGATGTTTTAAGTGGCCAGATGGCGTGTTAATTTACAACCGAGGCGGTCTACCCGCCCGCTTAATCGGACAGTATCGGGATTCCCTGATTCCAAGTGGAAGACACCCTCTTCCGTACCGGAACTCGGGGTGTAAGCACTAAGAAGTACCTCCGAATCCCATGCCGGGATAGGAGTAACGGCTGGTTGGCACAGCCAGTAGCTGTCCTTCGGGGTGGCTACAAACCTTAAACATCCCAACCCAGCGGTGCGGTACCGTGGGAATCCTCGCCCTTTCAGGGCGGGGAGGATGTCAACGAACCGGCGCGGAACGTGGGACGCGCTTGATTTGCCGCAGCACTGTCGTGGCCACTGGCACACGAGTGTTTAACCAACAGACACGGCGTTCTCCCAGTTAGTGTTGGTTAACATCGTGCTCGCGGTCGGTGTCGTTTCTCTGGAGCAGCGTGACGCAGGCACGTAGCCCGCAGATTTAGTAGAGCGCTACGAGTTCGAACCCGACGAGCGTATTCGGTCGAGGAACGCGTCGATTATCTCCGGTCCCACCGGTCGTTGGCCGTCGAGCGGCTGCTCCGCCGCCGCCGTCTCACCGAACCCCGGGGTCGCCGTGAACCGGAAGTCGGGTCGGGGCTCCGATTCGAGGATGTCCATCGCCGTCCGTTCCGAGTCGGCGCCCCAAACGTGGCCGAGGTCCGGAAGCTCGTAGAACGCCGCTTCGGCGTCGGGTGCAGCCAGCTCGTCGAACAGCGCCTGGCTCTGTTCGACGGGAACGACGTCGTCAGCTCGCCCGTGCACGAGGAGGAACGGCGGGCTGTCGGCTGTGACGTGCGTTACCGGGCTGGCCAACCGGGCGCGGTCGGGGTGCTCCGCGACCGAGCCGTCGAGGAGGAGCGACGTGATGCCGTCCTCCGCGTCGGGTAAACTGCGGAGGTCGGTGATTGGATACCAGGTGATTACCGCCTGCACGCGCCCGGACGTCTCCGGTGCGACGACCGGTTCGAGCGCCTGCGTCGAGTAGGTGTCGCCGGCGAGGTCTTCGATGTCGTCGACGACGCCGGCCAGCGCTGCGAGGTGGCCGCCGGCGGAGGCGCCCCACACTGCGACGGCGCTGGCGTCGTATCCGAACTCGTCGGCGTGCGCGCGCAGCCACCGAATCGCGGCCTTCACGTCGACGATTTGGTCGGGGAAGACGCCTCTCGGCGTCTCGTTGGCCGGGTCGACGCTTAGTGGCGGTTCGACGTGCTCGGGGACTTCCGCGAGCCGGTAGCTGACGCTCGCTATCGCGCAGTCCCACTCGGCGGCGAAGCGTTCGAAGTCGGGCGTGTTCTTCCGGGTCTCGACCACCCAGCCGCCGCCGTGAACGTACACGACCAGCGGGACCGCCCGCTCGGTGTCCGGGCTGTACAGATCGAGTTTCATCTCGCCCGCGTCGCGTTCGGCGTACGTGAGGTCGGCGTGCGTGACGACTGCTTCCGCTTCGATGTCGCCGTCGGTATCACCGCCGTCGGCGTGGTCGACCATACGAGTGCAAAGACAGACCTGCCTGAAAAGTAGCTCGTTCGTGTGAAATATCGTATATGTACGCGGGCGGCGTGATGGTTCGTCCGCTTTTCGTGGTGCGGCCGAGCGGCCGACTCGCCGCGTCCTTCCTGCAGGATGGAAGACTTATGCCGGGCGCGCAACAGCGTCCCTGCACATGGTCCCCGACCTCCCCGCGGTTAGCAGACGGCAGTTACTCACGGGTCTCGGCGGCGGCGCTGCCGCGCTCGCCGGCGGGACTGTCGTCGCCGGTGCGACGGCGCCGACGGTCCTCCCGGATTCGCTGACGGACTTCGCGACGAAACACTACCCGACGCCACCCGAAGTCGGGACGCTGTGGCGGCCCACGGTCACCGAAGCCCACGCTCGCGAGGCCGTTGACCTGCTGGCGGAAACTGTCGAGCAAAGCGAGAACCTCTGGGCGCAGCTCGGGACCCGCGAGGCGGACCGGGCGCCTATAACCGTGGATTCCGGCGGCTGGCTGGAGGATGCCCAGTCGGCACTCGACAGCGGCGAGTACCACACGGCGCTGTTCCAGGCGACCTACGGGATACAGTTCGCCGGCGAGGCGCTCGGGTTCGCTCGCGCGGAACGCGGCGAGACCGACCGCTCGACGCTCGCCGAACGCGGCACCAGTCTCGCGGACCGCGCGCGAGCGGTGGCCAGCGACCTGCACCCGTATCCGACGACCGACCCCGGCCGCGACCTCGGGTGGTACGTGCGAATCGAGGAGCAGATACAACTCGGCGGCTCGCAGGCCGCCCGCGCGATTCCCGACGAGGACGAACGCGACGGCGAGACCGACTCACTCGACCCGGAGACGGCGGGCGAACTGACGGCGTCGCTCCTGCAGGCGGAAATCCACGTTCGGAACGCCGAGCGGTACCGCGACCGCCTCGCGGAGAAACACTCTGGGCGAACGGAGCCGTACACCGACCACCTTCGAGCGGTCGTCGAGCAGTTCCGCGGCGACTTGGCCTCGTCTCCCACCCGCGACGAAGCACTCTCACAGTACGTGCCCGACGACGTCGAGGAGTACGGTCCGTGGGAGTTCGCACACAGTCGCCTCGCGCGGTGGTGCTTCGACACCGCGCACCCCCTGCCGTGGACGACGACAATCGACGAGGACTTGCTCGCGTTACGCGCGGTCGCGCTGTCCATCGCGCTGGCGAAGCGCCGCGGCTACGACACGGCCGTCGAGCGCCTCGTCGTCGACGAGGACGACACCGGCTTCGACTCGGGGCACGCGCTCGCCGAGAAGCGCCGCGCGCGCTCGACCTACCAGTCGGTCGTCGGATCCGACCCCGCGCCGCTGCTCGTCACGCAAATCGGGCGCGCCGTCGAAGACCTCCAAGTCGCGAAAGTCGGATTCGGCGACAGCTATCTTCTAACAGCGAGAGAATCCTACCCTTTAGGGCGGGCGTGAATCGCGTACGCTCCGTGCCACGGACCACCGTCGGTTGCAGGCCGAATACCCCAGGACTGCAACCCTTTATTAGAATTGGGTGTATAGAAATCAATACGGCTAAATGAAGTACAACCTCGAAACCGGGTCGCACACGGTCTACGCGCTCCAATATCACTTCGTGACCGTCACGAAGTACCGCGCAGACCTCCTCACCGACGAAGTCGCAGAACGGGTCGGTGAGATTGCTAGCGACATCTCAGAGGACTTCGGCGTGAACATTCAGAATGTCAACGGCGGTTCCGACCACGTTCATATCTTGTTCACGGCGAAGCCAACGACCGACCTCACCAAGTTTATCAACTCACTCAAGGGCGTTACGTCCCGCAAAATCCGTGACGAGAATCCCGAGATTCGGCAGGCGCTCGACAAGGCGTTCTGGCAACCGGGGTACTTCCTCGCCACGACCGGCCAAGTGAGCATCGACGTGCTGATGGAGTACGTGGAGGAGCAGTAGCGATGTCCACGACCGCCACGAAGACGTTGCAGGCGACGTTCGCGCCACCGACGGCGCACAAGCAGTCGAAACTCAACGACCTGCTCGAAACGTATCGTGACGGTCTGCAAGAGGCGTTCGACTCCGGGGCGAGTACCATGTCGGCGGTGAGCGACATCGTGACGCCCTACGACCTGCCGTATCAGGCCAAAGCCGCCCTCTGCAACTACGTCCCGAAACTTCGGAAGACGTACAATGCCAAAGAGTTGGACGACGGCCACCCGATACGGCTCACGAACCAAGCCACGAAGTTCGACCACTCCGCCGAACGCGACTACGAGTTTACATGGTGGGTTCCGCGTCCCGGCCGGGGAACGAACTTCTGGATACCGCTTCGCATCAACCCTGAACAGGAAGACCTCTGGCATGACCTCGTATCGGAGGATGCGAAGGCGGGCGAGATACGGCTTCAGAAACACCGGAAGAACTGGGTACTGCACGTCACCGTCGAGTACCCGGTCGAAGAACCAGCGACGGACGGTGACGTCACGCACATCGGCTTAGACATCGGAGAAACCGCCCTCATCACGGGCTGTGCCCTCAAGGACGGTTCTCCGACTGACCCGTTTGTGTGTAGCGGAAGCAGAGCGAAGCATCTCCGCAAAGAGATGCACACGACCCTGAAACGCCTCCAAGAGCGTGACGCATCCGAGTGGCGTATCGAAGACCGATTCAACCACTACCAGAACGCGCTCACCGACATCGTGGAGAAGGCGTCTCGGCAAGCCGTCGAGTACGCCAAGCAGTTTGAACACCCGGTGTTGGTGATGGAGGACTTGACGTACATCCGCGAACGTCTTGACTACGGGAAGTATATGAACCGTCGCCTTCACTCGTGGGCGTTCGCCCGACTGCAAGGGCGCATCGAGGACAAGGCGACGGAAGCAGGTATCCCGGTCGAGTACGTGAATCCGGCGTACACCTCGCAGACGTGCCACTTGTGCCACCGTATCGGTCGGCGGGACTCCCAAGCCGAGTTCCGGTGTCCGAACAACGACTGCCACGTGTCGACGTTTCAGGCCGACATCAACGCTGCCGCGAATATCGCACGACGGGTTGACCCGTGGGGAGAGAGCGTCCCGCTTGACAAGGCCGGACGCGATGACTCGCCTCGGGATGGGAGCGGTTGTGACACCGCCACGACTCACCGTGAGAAGAGCGTACCAGCGCAGATGACGCTCACGGCCTACGAAGAGTCGGAACCCTCTGCCAGCGACGACTGACTGGTATTCCCCATGCGTGGGAAGCCTCGCCGTTTACGGCGAGGAGGATGTCACCGGGAGCCGATGTGGAAAGAACGCCTCGAAGCGTACCTCTACGCGCTCGTCGGCCGCGCCAAGCTAGCGGAGTACCCCGCGCTCCGCGACGCGATTCTGAATCGGGACTGACGGCCGTCTGCGGCGTTCTCAGGTGTCGTGTGATTGGACTCGGTGCGTGGAGCTTTGACGTGTGGAGGTGCGCTAGCGCGCTGAAGGTGTGGCTAAGGCCACCAATCCAAAACACTACCCACCGCCTTCTCAGCGTTCCATACGAAACCTTCTAGAATGCGCCGAACTCGCTGGAATATCTCTTCATCCGACGTTAATATCTGGATGTTTCTCTGCGTTTATGAATAGCTTATTCCACTGAGGCCACTCGTCGATAGAAGCTTGATGTATATGTCTGAGCGTGAGAAGGCTTGTTTCGCGTAGCTTCACTAGCAGGTACAAGGCTCCCCCGAGACCAATAGATTCAGGAATCGCATCTACTGGTAACAGTTCGTTGGTGTATCTTGCGACTACCGAAGTGAAATGCTCTATAATCCCTTCAATTCCAATTGCGGCGAGCGCACTCCGTAGTTCATCAATCTTCACAGATAGCGACGCAGCACTTCTAACAACACCAAGTAAGGGGTCCGCTAGGTCCAAGGTCACTTGCCACCCTGAACGGGTCAGAGCGACGTAGTCAGACACGGAATCGGAAGTATATGTGATTCTCATCGGGATTGGGTTGATTCCCTCCGGAGCCTCCTCAACCACCTCTAATGAATCAGGGTCAGGACCCGGAAGCTCGTCGGAATCTTCCATAAACCAATTTTGTGTCGTCAATTCTTAATTTTTCCGGCGACTGGCACAGTTCGGTACGTCTCTGCTCCCTTCACTCACTCCCCCACGGGGTTCCACGTTGAGAGAGCCGACTTCCGATACGTACACACGAAATGGGGAATCCCGTGTGAACGAGCCGAATCAAAATCAGACGAATGCGCGACTGCAAGCACCGAGTTCCAGAGATAACGCTGTGAACGAACCTTTCGTACACACGAGCAGGCGATGCCGGGTTTCTCGTCCTCGCTCGACCGGCGCTGTTGCACGCCCAGTCCGCACAGATTGACGCGCGACCCGGACAGTAAAGTGTAGTGTGGGCGAATGGTTGGTATGCGACGGTCGATTCGGTACGTCCTCTCGGCGGTTGTCGGTCTCGGAGCGCTGGCGCTGGCAGTCGTCGCCCGCGACGGGAGCGTCGGGGTCCTCGTCGCGATTCCGTTCGTCTACGGGGTGACGGCGGCGCTCGTGCTCGACAATCTCGCGACAATGCGCGCCATGCGCGGCGGCGACGCGCGGACGCTCGGGATGCTCGGCGGCGGCGTTAGCGCCGGAGGCACAATCGGCCTGCTCCAAGAATCGATTGCGGCGGGCGTCCTTGGCTACGGGCTCTTCGTCTTCGGCATGGCGGTGGTCATCGCCGACCCCGTGATGGCCGCCCTCCCCGACGACCAGTAACCCCGGATGGTTCGTGGTATCTGCCGCGTCGAGCGCAAAATGCGGTCCCCGGTGGGGAGTCCGCCAGCGCCGCTATCCGACTACCGCTTCTCGTCGTCCCGCTGCTTGAAGATGGTGACCGGGACGGTGGCGCGGCGCGTGACGGTCTCGGCGACGCTGCCGAACAGCACGCGGCCGACGCCGGAGCGGCCGCGGCTCCCCATGACGATGAGGTCCACGTCCTCGTCGTCGGCCGCTTCGAGTATCTCGACGGCCGGCTTCCCCGTTTTGAGTCGGGTGTCGAACGCGACGCCGCGCTCGCTGGCGAGCTCGCCGTACTCTTCGAGCAGTTCCGTTGCGCGCTCGTGGCGTCGCTTTCCCTCCGCTTGGTAGCTCTCGAAGTCGAAGTTCTCGTCGTCGCCGTAGCCGAACGGGCTCGCCGGGTCGACGACGTGGAGAATCGTCACCTCGGCGTCCGCGTAGCTGTCCAGCACGTATTCGAGCGCCGCCTCCGACTGCGGCGACCCGTCCACCGGCACAAGGATGTGTTGGCCCATACTGTCGGATGACGGGGCAGCCTGATAAGTTCACACCACGCGACGGCTCGACCCCGCTCACTCTCCAATCTGTCTTCCTGTCGCCGGCTCGAACAGCCTCGAACCCCCGAGTCGCGCGTTGCGAAGAACGACTCCAGTCGCCTAGTGCTCCCGTTCGAGGATGGTGCCGCTGGCGCCGACGGCGACGTGGGGGTCGCCGAGCGCGACCGCGTTGAGGTTCTCTTCGATAGGCGACGCTCGGGTCCACCAGTCGAACGCTCGTGCTAGCGTGCGAAGCGGCGGCGTGCCGTGGCCGCGCCGGTGCAGGACTGTCCCGCTCGCGCCGACGGCGTGCACGCAGCCGCAGTCGCCGACCTCGACGTCGTTGAGCGCGTCGTTCGCCGCGGATTCCTGCTCCCACTCGCCGCCGGACCCAATCGCGACGGTCCCGGACGCCCCCGCGAGCACGACCGTTTCGGACGCACGCAGTTCGACGTCGTGCAGCGTTTCGTCGAAGGCGGTCGCGTCGACGCTGGTCCACGTCTCGCCGTCGGTGGTCTCGAAGAGCGAGCCGTTCTGGTCGACGAGGAAGCCGGTCGTGCCGACCACGGTAATCGCGGCGATTTCGGCGCCGCTTCCGGGCGTCGTATGCGTCCACGTCCCCTCGCGGCCGTTCGCCTCGGACCGGTGGACGTGTCCCGAGGAGTCGACGAGATAGACAGTCGCGTCCCCCGCTGGCCCGGTCACGGCAACGTCGGTGAACGTGTTCGTCACGCCGTCCGGCGCGCTCCGCGACGTGAGCGCGTCCGCCTCCGGGTCGTATTCGCCGACGACGCCGCTCGCGCCCGCCATCCACAGTCGCTGGCCGTCCGTCGTGGTCGCTGCCGACGAGAGGTTGTTCCCGTTCCCCGTCGGGCCGGCGTCAGTCACGACCGACCAGCCGTCGTCGCCGCGTTCGAGGACGAGCCCGTTGCTGCCGACCGCGAACGCGCCGGTGGTGGTGTCGGCGACGTCGTGGAGCGTTCGCTGCGTCGGCGTCTCGACGACCGTCCAGTCGCCGCGGTCCTCCCGCTGGGAAGATTGGTTCAGCGCGAGGACAGTCGGCGCGACAGTCCCACCGGTCGCGCACAGGAACTCGCGGCGGGAACGCTCACTCATACCGATAGAACCACGTTGCGCTCGTAGCCGGAAGTGCGCTGTGGCCACTATGCCGCCAGTTGGCGGCTACTCTCTCGCACGAGCCCAGCGCTCTCGGGTTCGGGAACGCTTCGGCGCTCGGAACGATGCGGGACGAGCAAAGACGTTACTTCGATTCCTTTCGAACCCGGACGTATGCCTGAGTCCCCGCCTCCACGAACCGACCGCATCGACCGCACGCGTCGCCGCGTCTTGGCCGGTGGCGGAACGGTCGCCACGGCCGCCCTCGCCGGGTGCAGTGGACTGTTCGAAACGGGACCCCGAACGCTGGAGACCGTCGTTCACGAGGACTCCGCAGCGGAGTTGTCGTGGGACTTCCCCGCCCAATCCGAGGCGGAGAGCGTCGGGTACGTCGAAATTAGCACGAACGGACAGTCCTACTCGGACGGGTCGGTTCCGTCGGCGGGGTTCACCGTCGAGGTCGGCATCGACCCGTCGTCGGGCTACGAGCTGGCCGAGTTCACCGTGCGGCTCGCGACGCCGAACGCGTACTTCGACCGGCGCGGTCAGGTGACCTATCTGGTCAGTCCACCGGCGCGCAGCGACGACACCAGTGCGTACTATCGCCGGCTCCGGAGCGGCTCCATCCACCGGCAGCTCGTCGTGGAGCTGGCCGAGGTTGGCGTGGACGGGAACGTCGAATTCCCCGTCGTCGTCCGCGAGGCCCAGTCGCTCCCGTCGGCGTTGCAGTGTTCGTTCTCGCTCCGAGCGGTCGAGTCCGGGACCTTCGGCGAGACCGTCACCGCGTCGGCTTCCGGCACCTTCGAGTTCGCGGCCGACGGCTCGTAGCGGGCGCTCGGCGTGCCAGCCGAAACTGGCCGCGTCAGCTACTCGCTGACTTCCGTCTTCACGACGGTCGCCGGGCGCGTGGTCAGCCGGAGGACGCGGTCGGTGACGCTCCCGAGCAGGGCGCGGTACTCCTCCGGGCGGCGCTTGGTGCCCAGCACGAGTAGGTCGGTGTCGTGGTCGTCGGCGTACGCCACGATGGCCTCGGCGGGCTGGCCGTGGCGCATCGCCGTCTCGACGTCGACGCCGGCGTCGGCCGCTTGCTGCTGGATGTCCGCGAGGGTCTCCTCGCCGAGCTCTTCGAGGCCGTGTTCGGGGCCTTCGGCTTCGTCGACGTACTCGTCGCCGCTGTACGCGTTCACGACGTCCTCGTCGACGACGTACAGCGCGTGCAGGACGGCGTCGTGTGCGGCTGCGAGGTCGAGCGCGTGCGCTTCCGCCTGCTCGGACGCGACGGTCCCGTCAGTCGATAGCAGTATTCGGTCGTACATGTGTCGGAGTTCAGCGGGGAGTGCAATAAATGCGGCTCCCGTTCTCGTCCCTTCGGAGACGCGTGACTCGATGCCGGCACGTCAATCGAGGTTGCGCTCACCCGACGCCGCTAGTGAACACCACCTGCGTAATTTTTGAGTTAGCCTCACAGAAAACGCTAATTTGACAGTAAAGTTTAACACAGTGTTCGTCTTGGTAGGTGGTATGGGTATGTTTGACAGTGAGCACAGTCGGCGGTCGTACCTGAAAGCCACCGGCGTCGCCAGCGCCGTCGGTCTCAGCGGTCTCGCCGGCTGCACGGCGTTCGGCGGCTCCAACAGCTCGGAGAGCATCACGATTGCGGCAGCCGTCCCGGAGACGGGTCGGCTGTCCTCGGTCGGCAACGAGATGCTCGCCGGCTACGAGCTCGGCGTGGAGAAGCTCAACGAGCGCGGCAACCTCGACCGAGAGGTCGAGCTCGTCGTCAGAGACGACGAGAGCGACCCGGCCGTCCTCCGACAGCAGCTCCAACAGATCACGAGCAACAACGACGTCGACCTGGTGTGGGGGAGCTTCTCCAGCCCGCTGGTCATGGCGGGGTCGGCGTACGCGGAGAATCAGGGACTGCCGTTCCTCGCGGTCGCGACCTGTTACGAGGAGCCGCTCGTCTCCGGGGACAAGGAGTGGACGTACACGCCGTTCCCGAAGACGCGCGACGTCACGCGAGCGACTACCGGGATCCTCGAACTCGTTCCGGAGGCCGACCGCCCGGAGGTCGTCGGCATCTGGGAGGAGAACTCCGGGTGGGGCGCCGAGATGGCACAGGCGTGGGACGAGCGGCTCTCGGAGGCGGGCTACGACGTGGCGATGCGGGAGACGTACAACCCGGGCAACGAGGACTTCTCGACGCTCATCTCGCAGACCGAGGACGCGGGCGTCGAGGCGCTGGTGGCGAGCCCGCAGCCGCCGGACGGCATCACCGCGATGAACCAGCTGAACAACTCCGGCTACACGCCGGAGTTCGTCGAGTTCGTGCGGGCGTCGGACCCGCAGGCGTGGTGGACGGCGCTCGGCGAATCTGGCAACTACGTCACGATGTGTCCGGGGTGGGCGCCCGGGATGACCGGGAACGGGAACGAGGAGCTGCTGGACGCGTACGCCGAGCGAAACGACGGCGAGACGCCGCGCGTGATGGTCGGGGTCGGCTACAATCTCGCGCAGACCACCGAGCAGGCGCTGGCCGGCGCGGAGAACACGGACCCGGAGACGGTGCGGTCGTCGCTGGACGAGACCGACTTCGAGACCGTCATCGGCGACTTCGCGTTCGACGAGTACGGGATGCCCGAGCAGGGCCAGCTCTCGGCGGCGAGCGCGCAGTGGTGGAACGGCGACCAGCGCCTCGTCTACCCGCAGACCGAGCAGGCCGCGGAGCTGCAGTTCCCCATCGAGTGACGACTCGTCGCCGCGGGCGGCTCCGTTCCGCGTCCCGGGTGTCGCGCCGGGGGGTGGCACAGCCGACCGACCACTCCGCCACCCACCACGACTAGTTAAGTAAAATACTAATATCGGCAAACACAGTAGCCAATAGTTTAAGTAGTATAGTTACTTTGTGTGGTAGTGATGGTAGAAAGTGACATAGAGAACGTGACCGTGCTCGGCGCGGGGAGCATGGGTCACGGCATCGCCGAACTCGCAGCCATCGCGGGCTACGACGTGGTGGTGCGGGACATCGAAGAGGAACTCGTCGCCGACGGCCTCGAAGAAGTCGAGTGGAGCCTCGGCAAACTCGAAGAGAAGGGGAAACTCGACGACTCCGCCGACGCGGTGCGGGCGCGAATGACCGGGGAGACCGACCTCGCGGCCGCCGTCGCCGACGCCGACCTCGTCGTCGAGGCCATCCCCGAGAACCTCGACCTCAAACGGGACACCTTCGCCGAGGTCGACGACCACGCGCCCGACCACGCGATTCTCGCGTCGAACACCTCCGGGCTGAGCATCACCGCCATCGGCGCGGCGACCGACCGACCCGAACAGGTCGTCGGCACCCACTTCTTCAATCCGCCCGTGAAGATGGACCTCGTGGAGGTCGTCCACGGCGAACAGACCAGCGAGGCGACGCTGACGGCCGCCCACGAGTTCGTCGCCGACCTCGGGAAGCGCGCCATCGACGTCAAGCGCGACGTCCACGGCTTCATCGTGAACAACGTCATGCTGCCGTTCATCGAGGAGGGCGCGTGGATGCTCGCGGACGGCGACGCGACGGTCCGGCAGGCCGACGCCGCGATGGTTTACCAGCGCGGCTACCCGATGGGTCCCTTCGAGCTCGCCGACTACACCGGCATCGACATCGCCTACCACTTCCGCGAGGACACCGACCTCGACTCCCCGCCGACCATCGCCGAGAAGGTCGAGGCCGACGACCTCGGGAAGAAGACCGGCCGCGGGTTCTACGACTGGGAGGGTGACGGCCCCGACTACGAGCCGGGCGACGGCGAGGGCTTCGACACGCTCCGCGTGGAAGCCCGCATGGTCAACGAGGCCGCTCGCCTGGTCGGCAACGACGTCGCGACGCCCGACGACGTGGACCTCGGGAGCCGGCTCGGCGCGCGCTTCCCCGAGGGCGTCTGCCGGCTCGGCGACCAACTCGGCCTCGACGCCGTCCTCGACAAACTCCGGACGCTCCACGAGCAGACGGGCGCCGAGCGGTTCGCGCCCGCGGACTACCTCGTGGAACTGGTCGAGGACGGGAAGACCGGCGTCGACGCCGGCGAGGGGTTCCACGACTACCGCGGCGACGGCCCCTACCAGTACGTCAACAAGTCGCTGGACGACCGCGGCGTCCTCGAAATCGAGTTCGACCGCCCCGAGCGCCTCAACGCCTTCTCCGAGACGATGTTCGGCGAGGTCGAGCAGGCGCTCGACAACGCCGACCCCGACGACGTCTCCTGCGTCGTGTTCTCCGGCGCGGGCGAGGACGCCTTCAGTTCCGGCGCGGACATCACCGGCTTCATGACCTCGGAGCCGACCGAGCTGATGGACGTCGACGAGACGATTCAGGCCATCGACGAGTTCGAGCGCCCGACGCTCGCGCGCATCGACGGCTTCTGCCTGGGCGCGGGCTTCGAAATCGCGCTCGCCTGCGACCTCCGTCTCGCCACCGAGGACTCCTCGCTGGGCGCGCCCGAAATCAACCTCGGGCTGATTCCGGGCGGCGGCGGCACCCAGCGGCTCACCCGCATCGTCGGCGAGGGCCGCGCGAAGGAACTAGTCTTCCGCGGCGAGCAGATCTCCGCCGAGCGCGCCGCCGACTGGGGGCTGCTCAACCGCGCCGTCCCCGCCGAGGAGTTCGACGACGTGGTGGCGGAGTTCGTCGCCGACCTCGCGAACGGTCCGAAGACGGCGCTGAAAGTCGCCAAGCGCGTCATCGACGACGGACAGGATGCCAGCCTCGACACCGGGCTGGACGTCGAGAGTCAGGGCTTCGGCCTGCTGACGACGACCGACGACATGGTCGAGGGCGTGACGGCGTTCCGGGACGACCGGGAGCCGGAGTTCGAGCGATGACCGGGACTGCCGCAATCGTCGGCGGCGGCCACGCCGACTGGGGGAAGCGCGAGGCGACGTGGAAGGACCTCGCGCAGGAAGCCGGGAAGGCCGCCTTCGACGACGTGGACGGCGTCACGCCCGACGACGTCGAGGGGTTGTTCGTCGGCGCCGTCCAGCCCGAGCGGTTCGCGTTCCAGAGCCACGTCGCGCCGCTGGCCGCCGAGCTGCTCGGCATCGACGTGACGAAGATGATCTCGCGCACCGAGCTGGCGTGCGCCAGCGGGCAGGCGGCGCTGCGGTACGCGTGGCTCGCCATCGCCAGCGGCCAACTCGACACCGCGCTCGTGCTCGGCGTCGAGAAGATGAACCTCGGCGACGACTACGTCGAGGAGACCCAGTCGGGGATGACGAACGTCCTCGACCGCGAGTTCGACGGCGTGAACGGCCTGAACGCGCCATCCTTTTTCTCGATGTTCGCCCAGCGGCACATGCACGAGTACGGCACGACGCGCGAACAGCTGGCGGCGGTGAGCGCGAAGAACAAGCGCCACGCCGCGAACAACCCGTACGCGCAGTTCCAGCAGGAGGTCAGCGTCGACGACGTGCTGGAGTCGTACCCGGTCGCGCCGCCGCTGTGCCTGCTTGACTGCAGCGGCATCACGGACGGCGCGGCGGCGCTGGTCCTGATGAGCGAACAGAAAGCCCGCGAGGTCACGGACACCGCCGCGTACGTCACGGGCAGCGGGCAGTCCTGCATGGCGAGCAACTCTATCAACAACCTCCCGTCGATGTCGGCGTGGCCGCAGGCCACCGTCGCCGCCGAAGAAGCCTACGAGCAGGCGGGCATCGACGACCCCGTGAAGGAGTTGGACGTCGCGGAGATTCACGACTGCTTCTCCATCAGCGAAATCATCGAGTACGAGGACCTCGGCTGGGTCGAGAAGGGCGAGGGCGGCCAGTTCGTCGAAGACGGCCGCAGCGAACTCGACGGCGACATCGCCGTCAACCCCCGCGGCGGCCTGCTGGGCTGTGGCCACCCATTGGGCGCGACCGGCGTCTCGCAGGCGCTGGAAGTGTACAAGCAGTTCACGGGCGAGGTGGAGTCTGCCCGGCAGGTGCCGGACAGCCCGGAGACCGGCCTCATCCACAACCTCAGCGGCAGCGGCAGCGTGCACAGCGTGATGACGCTCGCGAGGGACCCACAATGACTGACAACCACACGGACGACGGAGCCGGTGGACCGCCGCGCACGACCGTCTCGGTTCCGGACACCATCGAGTTGCCGCGCCTGCTGGACTTCTACGACCTGCAGGACGCCGAACACACCAGAATCCACGAGTTCTACGACCGCCTCCGCGAGGGGTCGCTGTCCACGACGGAGTGCCAGGACTGCGGTGAGTTGCACTTCCCGCCGCGCGTGATGTGCCCGGAGTGCACGAGCGACGACCTCGCGTACGTCTCGCTGCCCCACGAGGGCGAGCTGTTCGCGTTCGGCGCCGTCCGGGGCAGCGGCCCGCTCGGGATGGACACGCCGTTCGTCACGGGCGTCGTGGATCTCGACGGCGTCGATGTCCAGTTGTCCGCGCGCATCGACGGCGCCGACTACGACGACCTCGCCATCGGGGATCCGGTGGAACTGCAGGTCGTCGACGTCGAGGGCCCGACCGACCAGGACAGGGTGTTCTATCAGTTCACGCCACGAGGTGACATGGCATGACGATGGAGTACGACCTCACAATCACGAAGCTCCTCGAGCGCGCCCGCGACCTCTTCGACCACAAGGAGATCGTCACCGCGCTCCCCGACGGCAGCACGCACCGGTACACGTACGGCGACGCCTACGAGCGTATCAGCCAGCTCGCGCACGCCTTAGACGACTACGGTATGGAGCCGGGCGAGCGCGCGGGCGTCATGGCGGTCAACCACTTCCGGCACTTCGAGCTGTACTTCGGGCCGTCGTGTAGCGCGCGCAGCATCCACATGGTGAACCACCGCCTCCCCGAACACCACCTCGTCGAAATCATCGAGGAGGCGGCGGACCGACTGATGTTCGTGGACCCGCAGTTCGTGGAGACGCTGGAGCCGATTGCTGACGACCTCGACACCGTCGAACAGTACGTGGTCCTCGGCGACGAGAGCGACGTGCCGGACACGTCGCTGGAGGCGGTGACCGACTACGAGTCGTTCATCGACGGGTACGACACCGACTACGACTGGCCCGCAATCGACGAGGACACCGAGAGCGCGCTCTGTTACACGTCCGGCACCACCGGCCTGCCGAAGGGCGTCCAGTACACCCACCGCGGGCAGTTCCTGCACACCCTGATGCACAGCCACGCCGACGTGTTCGGCATCAGCGAGACCGACACCGTGATGCCGGTCGTGCCGATGTTCCACGTCAACGGCTGGGGGTTGCCGTACACGACGACGTTCACGGGCGCGAACATCGTGCTCCCCGGCCAGCACACCGACCCCGACGAACTCCTCTCCATCGTGCAGGACGAGGCCGTGACGATTGCGGCGGCCGTCCCGACCGTCTGGATGGAGGTCGACCGCATCATCGAGGACGCCGACGACCTCGGCCCGGAGTCGCTGTCCTCGCTGACCGACGTGCTCATCGGCGGGAGTTCGCCACCAGCGTCGCTCATCCGGAAGTACGACGAGGTGTACGACGCGCCCATCAGCCAAGGCTACGGCATGACGGAGGCGTCCCCGCACCTCGCGAACACCCTGATGACGACGGAAGTCCAGCAGCTCCCCGAGGACGAGCAGGACCGCCTCCGCATGAAGGCCGGCGTCCCCGCGCCCGGCGTCCAGATTCGCCTCCGCGACGAGGGCGGCGAGCCGGTCCCCCACGACGGCGAGACGCCCGGCGAGGTGCAGGCGCGGGCGCCGTGGCTCGCCGGCGAGTACTACGAGCGCCCGGACGCCACCGAGTTGTCGTGGACGGAGGACGGCTACTTCCGCAGCGGCGACGTCGCTACCGTCGACGAGTACGGCTTCCTCGACATCGTGGACCGCCTTGACGACGTCATCAAGAGCGGCGGCGAGTGGATTTCCAGCATCGAGCTGGAAAACGCGCTCATCGGCCACGACGGCGTCGAGGAAGCCAGCGTCATCGGCGTCGCCCACGAGAAGTGGCAGGAACGGCCCGTCGCGTACGTCGCCACGACGGACGGCGTGACCGTCGAGGAGCTCCGCGAGCACTTGCTCGAAGAGTTCCCGAAGTGGTGGCTGCCCGACCGCTTCGAGTTCGTCGACGAGGTGCCGAAGACCTCCACCGGGAAGTTCAACAAGCAGCGCCTCGTCGAGCGCTTCGAGGAGGAGTACGGCTCGCTGCCCGCCGAAGAGTAGTCCGGGGACGTCGCCTCAGAACCCCCGCTCGTCGGCGACGTCGAGGTGGTCGAAGAGGTCGGGGCTGGCGCCGAACTCGAGGACGTTCGTCATCACGCTCGTGCGCACGTTCAGCACCGTCTTCCCGTGGTTCTTGTAGAACTCGTGGAGCCAGCGCTCGCCGTGCTCGCGCGTGGGGAACAGCATGATGGACTTCCACTGGTACTCGCCGTCCGAGAGGAAATACATCAGGGTGTGCTCGTCGTCGCGGATGTGTTCCATCGTCTCCCGCCACGTGTCCGCGAAGTACTCGGGATTGAACTTGAACTCGAACAGCTCGAACACGAAGTACTCCTCGTTGGGCATGATCGCCTCGCGGAACACGCCCGCCTCGCGCATGTTCCGGATGGACTCGTTGACAGTGACGTAGGAGACGTCGATGCCGTACTCGGCTTCGAGGACGTCCGCGAGGTCCCGGGAGGAGACGCTGGGGTCTTTCGCGAGTTCGCGGAGGATGTAGACGTCGCGGTCCTTGAACTCGTAGGTCGGTTTCTCGTCGGCCATACGTCCGCCTATCCGGGTAACAATGTTAAGACTCCGGGTTCGGGGAGCCAGCCGACGGATTCCCCGCCCCGCTGGCCAGCGAGAAGTCCAAAAGCGCGTTCGCGGTTACGACTGGCCGCCGGACTGCTCGCGCTCGCGGCGGTGGCGCGCGGACTCGATGCCCAGTTTGGCGAACAGCCGCCGGGTCCGGGACGACCCCTTCTCGATGCGGACCGAGTCGTCGCCGTTCTGCGTCATACAGTCGTCTGTAACGCCCGTCCACATAAGACTTTAATCGTTACGGAAAGTTCAAGGCGAAAGCCTCGCCCTTCAGGGCGGGGATGAAGCCGACCAACAGTATTCAACCGCCGTCGATGGCATAGACGCGGTTCCAACACAATTTTTAACCGGTCCGACCATGATAGTATACATAGATGGTAAAGAGTACCCGTCACGCGAAATACGAACTCTATTACCACATAGTGTTCGTGCCGAAGTATCGGCGTTCACACCTGACGGGGAAGACGAAGGACCGTCTCGAAACCATCTTCACGGAAATCTGTGAGGACAAAGACCTCGAACTGGCCGAGTCCGAGGTCATGCCCGACCACGTACACCTGTTCATCGGAAGTCCACCGAAGAACGCCCCGTCACTCATCGTCAACTGGGTCAAGGGCATCTCGGCGCGGAAGTATAACCAGCGATACGACGACCGCGTGAAGTGGACTCGTTCGTACTACGTCGGTACGGCGGGGAGTTCCTCGAAGGGCGCTGTCGAACAGTACATCGCTGAACAGGAAGGTGGTGACGAATGAAGCGCGTCAACACCTTCGAGGTCGTGCCACAGACCGAGAACGACAAAGAGTGCCTTCTACGGCTACTCGACGCCTCCGCCTCCCTGTGGAACGAACTCACCTACGAACGCCATCAGAACTACTTCGGTGACGGCGACGTGTGGGACACCTCCGAGTACCGAGGACGCTACAACGGTGTCGTCGGAAGCGCGACCGTCCAACAGGTCACGCGCAAGAACAGCGAAGCGTGGCGGTCGTTCTTCGCGCTCAAAGAGAACGGAGAGCATGCGAACCCACCGTCGTACTGGGGCAACGATGAGGATGGACGAGAACTCCGTACCTACATCCGAAACAACCAGTACACGATTCAGTGGGGCAAGCGTAGCCGTCTCGAAATCCCCGTTGGGCAAGAGTTGAAAGACGAATACGGACTCGGCTACCACGAACGCCTCCGTCTCGAAGTCCGAGGCAACCCGAAGTGGGACGGCGAACAGGGTCGTCTGGAACTTGAGTACGACGGGGTGAGCGACACGTTCAGGGCTTTCCAACCAGTCACAGTCCCTGATTCTCGACTGGATTCACCACTGGCTTCGGAAGAAGCCGCCCTCGACGTTGGCGCAAACAACCTCGTCGCCTGTTCTACGACTACTGGGAACCAGTACCTCTACGACGGTCGGGAGTTGTTCGGACGGTTCCGTGAGACGACTGACGAAATCGCCCGCCTGCAGTCGAAACTCCGCGAGGGACGCTACAGTTCCAAGCGGATTCGACGGCTGTATCGACAGCGGACGAAGCGCCGTGACCACGCACAGAACGCGCTGGTGCGCGACCTCGTTGAACGGCTGTACGACGAGGGCGTGGCGACGGTGTACGTGGGCGATTTGACCGACGTGCTGGAAACGCACTGGTCGGTCAGGGTGAACGAGAAGACGCACAACTTCTGGGCGTTCAAGAAGTTCATCCACCGTCTCGCGTGTGTCTGTGAGGAATACGGCATCAGCCTCGAAGTCGAGTCGGAAGCGTGGACAAGTCAGACGTGTCCCGAGTGTGGAGACCACGAGGAGACGGTTCGCCATGAGGATACGCTGACGTGTCCGTGTGGGTTCGAGGGACACGCAGACCTCACGGCGTCAGAGACGTTCCTTCGGGAAAACAGCGGTACGGAAGTCAGGCCGATGGCACGGCCCGTGCGATTCGAGTGGGACGACCACGATTGGTCGGGGAAACCACACCCTCACGAAAGTCCTAAAGAAGTGCGCACAAACCCGCAAGTTGCCTCTGTGGGTCGGTAGCCGAATCCCCAACGGAGGAATCCTCGCGCTTTAGCGCGGGGAGGATGTCAATCACTGACAAATGCGAACGCGAGGAGAACCACTCCGGCGGTCGCGAGCACGACCACGTACGGGGGAAGGTGGTAGGCGGTCCGCACCGTGAACAGGACGGCGCCGTACAGCAGCGCCGCCGACCCGAGCAGCAGCGTCGCCTGCGCGTTCTCTAGGTACGCCGCGTTCGCTCGAATCTCACGCGCGAGGTCCTGCGCCCACCGGTCGTACATCTCCAGCAGGTACTGTTGGCCCTCGTCGTCGGGGAGGTTCGGTTCGGCGTCGAGCCGCCGTGCGCGCGCTCGTTCTTTCGGTCCGACTCCCGGCTCGTACTCGGTCACGGTGTAGATGCCGACGCCGTAGACGCCCGCGGCGAGCAACCCCACGACGCCGACCGTGCTAGACACCGTGGCGAACACCGAGAGGTTGCTCACCGAGTCGGGGCCGGCAATCCCGACGGCGGAGACGAGGAACCCCAGAATCAGGACGGTTGTCCGCACCGTCCGCATCGCCTTGTCGTCGATGCTCTCGATGGTCGCAATCTGGGTCTCGTAGGAGGCGCGCGACTCCGAGAGGAGCGTCTCTGTCGAGTCGTCAGCCGTCGGTGGTCACCGGCGGTCGTCGAGAGATAGCCGCTCCCACTGCAATAAACGCTCGGACGAAGCCATACCGCCTGCTCTCTCGGCCGGAGGTCTCACCGCGTTGCCTGCGTGGCAATTTTTACCACGTCTCCTGTCGTCCTGTCGGATAATCGGGCGAAAGTTGTATGGTACGATACCTTTCTCGCAGTAGGTAATACTATATTGGACAAGTGTTCAGATTAGGGTATGACCTACGAGACACTGGACTCCGAACTCATCAACGCACTCCTCGCGGACGGCCGCGCGAGCTTCCGCAGCCTCGCTGAAGATCTCGACGTCTCCGTGACGACGATTTCGAACCACCTCGAAGACCTCGAAGAGGACGGCATCATCCAGGGCTACACGCCCATCATCGACTACGGCAAACTCGGCTACGACGTGACGGGTATCCTCCAGTTGAAGGCCGCCGGCGGGTCGCTGCCCGACCTCGCGGACCGCCTCCGGGCGCACAAGCAGATGGTCTCCGTCTACGAGGTCACCGGCGACTACGACATCATCGCCATCGGGAAGTTCCAGAACACCGACGACATGAACGAGCACATCAAGGAACTGCTCGCCGACGCCGACATCGAGGAGTCCTCGACGAGCATCGTCCTGAACGCGGCCGCCGAATACGACCAGTTCGAGCTCGACGCCGAGTGACGCGCCCCCACGACCGGTCTGCCGGTCGTCGTACTATCGGACGTACATAGTTGTCGCGGCGACGTCGCAGCCGCTGCGAGCAGCGAGCGACCTGCTGTGCGCGTTACGGCGACCGACAGAACCGTCGAGTGCCTTCGCAACGCGAGTGCTAGACGAGGCGGTGGTGTCGGTGCCCGAGAGCGACACGGAGGCGTACTGGTGCAGGTCGTCTATAGGCTCTCGGTGGTCGGTCGCGCGGCTCGGAGCTGCGTGTACGCTTCGGCGACGACGCCGAGCCCGAGCAGTGAGAGTGGGAGTGCGACGAGGCCGGAGACGAGGGTGCCGAGCGACGGGTTGGCAGCGGCGGTGACGGCGACGCTGGCGACGACCGAGACGATGCCGGCGACCACGCCGACCGCGATGGAGAAGACCACCATCAGGACGAACAGGCGTAGCCAGTGGCCGCGGGCGAGCGTCCAGCTGTCGCCGAGCGCGGCGACGAAGTTCTCGTCCTCGATGGCGACGTAGACGAGCGTGAACAGGAACGCGACGTACGCGATGAGTCCCGGCACGACGAGGAGGAGCGAGCCGACAGTGACGAGCACGCCGTAGGCGATACTTCCGAGCACGGAGTTGACGAGGACGTACCCGACGTTGCGCGTGAAGTACTCGCGCGGAATCGTCTCGGCGTGGCCGCCGACGAACGTTCGGAGCGCGACAACCGAGAGGTACTGGAGCGCCAGCAGCGAGACCACCGCCCCGACGGCGAGGAGCGCGAACGGGGCGTCGACGGTCGGCAGCCCCAGCTCTTGTGGGGAAATCTCGGTCGTGTCCACCGACGCGACGAACACGCTGTAGAACGTCAACTGCCACACCAGACTGAGGACTGCGTAGCCAGCAATCAGTTTCAGCCCGTTCCGGTTCGCGACGCGGAGAACCCCGCCCGTGAGCGACGAGCCGATGTTCAGGGACATCGGTTCGTACTCTCGCATCGGCCCTGAAATACGTGACCCCGCGTTTCAGTGACCGCAAATCCGCCCCGTCGAACGGTTGTCGTCGAGCGTGACAGCGGCCGTCCCTCGACGCGAACGACCCCGGAGTTCGATTTCGGTTCCCTGAACGCAGCCACTCGAACCGCCCTCGATAATGAACGAGTTCGATGAACAAATCTAGTGAACACGATGAGTGAACACGAGTGATGAACATGTATCCGAGCGCGAGACGGATTCGCTGGAACGCGGCGATCCGACGCCGCCGCTTACGGTGCGAGTTCGGCGGTACGTCGATGTCCTGTGGGAGAAACGTCGCCGGCGAAAGAGAGAGGCGTGCGGTGGTGACAGGTAGCCTGGTGCTCAACCAAGTGTTCGATGGCCGGCGACAGTTGAGACGACACTCGGGTTCGTAGTAAACGTTTGTCCCGGTTCCAACCGAGTGAAAATCAACCACTGTCGCCGTCCCGGGCGGGTCGCTGGCAGCGAGCGTCGAAGCCCCCGCGAGTCCCTAGTTATACGAGGACGCCATCGAGTAGCGTGGGTATGGCTGCGAATCACGCGACGGTGTCGCGCAGGGAGGACGCGGAGTCCGTCCGGGGGTGGGCGGTGTGACGGCAACGGTCGTCGGCGTCGACGTCGGCGGCACGTTCACCGACGTCGCGTTACTCGTCGGCGACGACCTCGTGACGGCGAAAGTGCCCAGTACCGACGAGCAAAGCGACGGCGTGCTGGCGGGCATCGAGAAGGCGTGCTCGGAGGCGGGCGTCGCGCCCGGCGACCTCGAGGAGTTCTCGCACGCGATGACCGTCTCGGTCAACGCCCTGCTCGAAGAAGACGGCGCGAAGACCGCGCTCGTCACGACGGCGGGGTTCCGCGACGTCCTCGAAATCGGGCGGCAGGACCGCCCCTCGCTGTACGACCTCGACGCGGAGAAACCCGACCCGCTCGTGCCCCGGCACCGCCGCTACGAGGTCGCGGAACGAACCACCCCCGACGGGGTTCACGAGACAGTCGACGAAGGGGAGGTGCGTGAGGTCGCGGCGGCGATTCGCGACGACGGCGCGGAAGCGGTCGCAGTATCGCTGCTGCACGCCTACGCCCACCCGGAGAACGAGCGGCAAGTGGCCGAACTGCTCCGCGAGGAACTCGACGCGCCGGTGTCGGCCTCACACGAGGTACTGGGCGAGTTCCGGGAGTACGAGCGCACCTCGACGACGGTCGTGGACGCGTACGTGCGACCGGCAATCGACCGGTACGTGGGGCGGCTGTCCGAGCGCGCCGCGGCCGCCGGGATTCCGGCGCCCCGCATCATGCAGGCCAACGGGGGGATTACGGACGCCGAGACGGTCCGACGGAACGCGGTGCTGACCACCCTCTCGGGGCCGGCCGCCGGCGTCGTCGGTGCGAACGCGCTGGCCAGCGACGACCCCGCAGCCCAGCCGGACCTGGTGTCGTTCGACATGGGTGGGACGTCCAGCGACGTCAGCCTCATCCGGGACGGGACGGTCGAACGGACGACCGACGCCGAAATCAACGGCCGGCCGATTCGCACGCCGATGGTGGACGTCGAGACCGTCGGCGCGGGCGGCGGGTCGATTGCGTGGGTGGACGCCGGCGGCGCGCTCCGCATCGGCCCAGAGTCGGCCGGCGCGAACCCCGGCCCCGCCTGTTACGGGCGCGGCGGCGCGAAGCCGACCGTCACGGACGCGAACCTCGTCCTCGGGTACATCGGGGACAGTACGAGCCTCGGCGGCGAACTCTCGCTGGACGCGGACCGAGCGCACGACGTGCTCTCGGACCTCGCGGCGGAAGCGGGGATGGACGGCGCCGTCGAGGCGGCGCGCGGCGTCTACCGGGTCGCGAACGCGAGCATGACGCGGGCGATTCGCTCGGTGACCGTCGAGCGCGGCTACGACCCGCGAGCGTTCGGGCTCGTCGCGTTCGGCGGCGCGGGCCCGATGCATGCCGTCCAGCTCGCGGACGCCCTCGACATGCACCGCGTCGTCGTCCCGCGCGCCTCGGGCGTCCTCTCGGCGTACGGGCTGCTCGCCGCCGACGAGAAACAGGACGCGGTGCGGACGCACCGGCAGCCGCTCGCCGACGTGGACGCCGACAGCGTCGCCGACGTCTTCGCCGAACTGGAGGGCGACGTCCTCGATTCGGTGTCGGACCGCGCGGCGGCGTCGCTGGACCGCTCGGTGGACCTCAAGTACGCGGGTCAGAGCTTCGACCTCACCGTGGACGTGGACGGGGCGTTCGACCCGGAGGCGGCAGCACAGCGGTTCGCGGCCGCACACGAGACCGCGTACGGCTACCGGATGGACGACCCCGTCCACCTCGTCAACTGCCGAGTCACGGCGACCGTCGCCCGCACGCCGCCGCACCTCGACTACGACGGCGCCGGCGACCCGCGGAAGGCGACCCGGGAGGCCGTCTTCGCCGACGGCGTCTACGACACGCCGGTCTACGACCGCGCCCGACTGGCGTCCGGCCGGACGATTCAGGGGCCGGCCGTCGTCGAGGAGAACGAGAGCACCACCGTCGTCCCGCCCGCTTGGACCGTGGCCGTCCGCGACGACGGCGCGCTCGTCGCCGAACCGGAGGCACGATGACCGACGACGAGCCGACCGCCGACCTCGACCCGGTGACGCTGGAAATCCTCCGGAACCAGTTGGAGAGCGTCGCCGAGGAGATGGGGCAGGTCCTCATCACGGGCGCGTACTCGCCGAACATCAAGGAGCGACAGGACTGCTCGACCGCGCTGTTCGACGCGAGCGGCGCCCTCGTCGCGCAGGCCGAACACATCCCCGTCCACCTCGGCGCGATGCCCGACGCGGTCGACGTCGTGATGGGCTGCGACCCCGAGCCCGGGGATGTCTTCGCCGTCAACGACCCGTTCGCGGGCGGCACGCACCTCCCGGACGTCACGCTCGTCTCGCCGATGGCGCCCGACGGCGAGATTGTCGGGTACGCCGTCTCGCGCGCCCACCACGCCGACGTCGGCGGCAGCGCGCCCGGGAGTATGCCCTCGGGCGCGACGGAAATCTACGAGGAGGGGTTGCGGCTGCCCGCGGTCCGCCTCGTGGCCGGCGGCGAGGTCAACGAGGACGTCCGCGACCTGATTCTGGCGAACGTGCGCACGCCGGCCGAGCGGCGGGCGGACCTGCGGGCGCAGCGCGCGGCCAATGACCGCGCGGAGGAACGAATCGGGGAGCTGCTCGCCGAACACGGCGACCGCCTGTGGCGGGCGTTCGACGCCGTCGTCGCGTACTCCCGGGACCGGATGGAAGCGGAAATCGAGGCGCTGCCGGACGGCACGTACGAGGCCCGCGACGTCCTCGAAGGCGACGGCGTCACCGACGACGATATTCCCATTCAGGCGGCGGTCACCGTCGACGGCGCCGAACTCACGGTCGACTTCGACGGGACCGCAGCCCAGGTCGAGGGGAACCTCAACGCGCCGCGCGCGGTCGCGAAGAGCGCCGTCTACTTCGTCGTGCGCGCGGTCACCGACCCCAAGATACCGCCGAATCAGGGCTGCTACGACCCGATAACCGTCGCCGTTCCCGAGCAGTCCATTCTGGACCCCGAGCCGCCCGCGGCCGTGGTCGGTGGCAACGTCGAGACGAGCCAGCGGGTGACCGACGTCACGCTGCGAGCGTTCGCGGACGCCGTCCCCGAGCGCGTTCCGGCCGACGGGCAGGGGACGATGAACAACCTGGTCATCGGTGACCGGCGCGGCGAGTTCACGTACTACGAGACCATCGGCGGCGGGTTCGGCGCGCGCCCGACGAAAGACGGGATGGACGGCGTACAGGTCGGCATGACAAATACGCTCAACACGCCCGTCGAGGCCTTGGAGGCCGAATACCCGCTGCACGTCGAGCGGTACGCGCTCCGGCCGTCCAGCGGCGGCGACGGCCGCTTCCGCGGCGGCCTCGGCCTTGAACGCTCGCTGACCGTCCAGACGGACGCGACGGTGTCCCTGTTGACCGAGCGCCGCCGGACGGCGCCGGCGGGCGTGAACGGCGGCGAAGACGGTGCGACCGGCGAGAACCGCATCGACGGCGAGACCGTCGCCGCGAAAGTCTCGCGGGCCGTCGACGCCGGGACGACGCTCACCATCCGGACGCCCGGCGGCGGCGGTCACGGTCCGCCGGCCGAGCGGGACGCGGACGCCCGCGAGCGCGACCGCCGCGACGGGAAAGTCACCGACGAGTGACGGGCTGGTTGTCGCTTCCGACCGTCAGAGGCCGCCCTGTCCGCCGCGGAAGGCGACGGAGATGTCGTAGTCCAGCGGGATGACGTTGCCCGCGGCGAACTTCCGGAGGACGTAGCCGCAGAATCCCGCGGTGAGCGCCAGCCCGGCGGTGAACCAGAGCGCGGCGAACCGCGCCCCCGTCAGCCCGTCGAGGAGGGAGACGGCGGCCATAGCGACGACGGCGAGGGCGGCGACGCCGGACACGGCGAGGAGGGCGAGTCCGACCAGGTTCGCGGCGACCGTGGCGAGTTTCATCGGTCGATAGTTCGTCCGCCGGCACCAAAAGTCAGTGGTATGGCTCCGCCCCTGGTGGCGTCTCCGAGCGGGCGAATGCTTTTCGTGTGGCCGGACGGAGAACAACGAAATGGCGCCGGCTGAATCGGACGCGGCGGGATCGGGCTTCTCGCTCCGGAACGCGATTGTCGCCGTCCTCTGTCTGTTCGTCGTTCGGCTCGGAGCGGGGTGGGCGCGCGGCATTCTCGAAGGTGACTACGTGTTGGGTTTCGCTGGCCTGCTGCTCGTTCTCGGACCGGTACTCTGGCTGCTGGCACAGGTCAGAGCCGCGTACTTCTGACCCCGCTTTCTAGCGTCGGCCGGCGTTTCGGGTCGCGGCGGCCAGTCAGGCTGACTCAGGCCAGATTGCGACGGTGGCGACGGTCACACTCGCAGCCAGCCACCCGAGCAGTCCGACGCCGCTGACGAGCGGCGACGCGGTGGCGACGGACGGGCTGACTGCCAGCGCGGGCTGGATTGCAACTTCGAGGACGAGCCCACGGAACGCGCTCGCCGGGCTAAGACCCGTGAAGACCGCGATAGACGCGGCATCGACGACGTTCGCCGAGACGAGCGTGACGACGGCGAGGTCGAGTGCGACCGCGACGGCGAGTAGCACGCCGACGCTGGCGGCGAGCGCCTGGCGGCTCGTGCGCGTCGCCGCCGAGACGGCGACCGCGAGCGCGGCGGCGACGAGCGCGTAGAGCGCCGCGAACACCGCGAACCGCGCGTACACGAGCGGGGTGTCGCCCGCGCTGTGCGTCGCGAAGAACGCCACGGGTTGGTTCGCCCCGACGCTGGCGACGACGCCGGCCGCGCCGAGGCTCGTGAGCACGACGACGAGCAGGACTGCGGCGCGCCCGACGAAGACGCCCGCGACGTACTCCAGTCGCGACACGTCGTACGTCCGGATGACCGCCAGCTCACCGCGTTCGTCGTCGCCGCGGACGGACTGGTAGGCGTACGCGAACGCCAGCGTCGGAACTAACACCTCCACCGGGAGGAGGAGGTCGTAGGTCAGCGACACGTAGCCGCCGGGCGCACCCATCGAAACGCCACCGAGTCCGACGATGATGCCGAAGAATCCGATGGCGAGCGCGAGAGCGACGCGGCTCCGAAGCAGCGTCCAGAGTTCGCGCTCGACGATGGCGGCCACGCGGTCGCGTCGCCGCATCACCGCCCACCTCCGGGACGAGCGACAGCGCCGGCTTCTGCGCGAGCGGTCGCGGCGAACGCCGCTCGAAGCGACTCCGCGCCGGTCGTCTCCAGAATCTGCTCGGGCGCGCCGTCGAGGACGAACTCGCCGTTCGAGAGGAACAGCGCGCGATCCGCGCGCGCCTCGATGGCGGCCAAGTCGTGGCTCGCGGTGACGACGAGTCGGCCGTCGCCGGCGAGCCCCTCGACGACGTCGAAGATGTGGTCGGCGACGTCCGGGTCGAGACCGCTGGTCGGCTCGTCGAGGACGACGACGGGCGGGTCGCCGACCAGCGCCACCGCGATGCCCAAGAGGCGGATCATCCCCCCGGACAGTTCGTCAACGCCGCGCTGGGCGGCATCCGCCAAGCCGACCTCGGCGAGCAGGCTGTCGGGGTCAGTGTCACCGTCGACGAGGTCCGCGTAGAACTCCAGCGTCTCGCAGGCGGAAAACCCCGACCGAAAGCCGGGTGTCTGCGGGAGGTACGCGACGAGCCGGCCGGAAGCGGCCGGCCGGGTGACCGTCCCCGCGTCGAGCGGTCGCAGTCCCGCCAGCAGTTCGAGCAGCGTCGTCTTCCCCGACCCGTTCGGGCCGACTACCGCCGTGAACGCACCCGTCCGGAGGTCGACGGACGCGCCGTCGAGGACAGTCACGTCGCCGAACGCCAGCGATGCGTCCCTGAGCGCTAGTGACCGTCCGTCGTTGGCATTGTCGGTCACGACGTCACCTCCGTCGCGTTGGTCGCTCCACGGGTAGCGGCCAGCGTCTCGGGCCGCACCGGGGTGACTCGCGGCGCGGTGTCGACGACGCCCGCGGGACGCAACCCCGGCACGGTGTCCTGGACGTTCCGAGTCAGTGCAACCGCCGGTGAGCGGGCGAGCGTCCACGCGCCGGGCGCGTCGTGGAGGTGCCCGTCGACGGCGCCGCTCGGGCGGAACGACCGCTCGTAGTAGCCGTCTGCGTCGGCGTCACTTCCGGGCATCGGCCCCCAGTAGTTCCCGCTACCGTTGACGGTCCACACGCGGAGCGGGCCGAGGTCGGCGGTGACAGCGCGGTCGTTGCCGACAATGTCGTTCGCGGTGACGAGATTCGTCGGCAGCGCGGGGCCGCTACGAATCCCGACGGTGTTGCCAGTAATCGTGTTGCGCTCAACGAGGGACTGGGAGCCGAGGACGTCGATGCCGCGGGCGTTGTCGGTCACGACGTTGCCGGCGTAGTAGGCGTACGAACCGGCGGTTGAGAGCCCGACCTGCGACGCGCGTACGTCGTTGTCGACGACGATGGTTCCGGTGGGTCGCGTCATGATGATGACGCCGGTCTTCGTGTCGCGGACGGTGTTGTTGCTGACGAGCGAACGGGAGGTGTACATCTCGTGGACGCCGAATCGGCTGTCCCGGAACGTGTTGCCGCGGACGACGACGCCGTCGGCGCGATGCGTGTAGACGCCGTCGCGGCCGCCCGCGAACTGGCTGTCTTCGACGACCAGCGGGCCGTGCATCGCGACCAGCCCCATGAAGCCGTCGTCGGCGTCGTTCGTCACGTTCACTTCCGTGTCGCGAACGACCGAGCGGGTGCTGTTCAGCGAGACGATGCCCGAGGATGGCGTGTCGACGTGGAGGCCGGTGAGCAGTGATTCGGTGGCATCGACGAGGCGCACGGCGGCGTCGCCGCGGCCGTACGCGAGTTCGATGTTCTCCGACCAGCCGGCGGTTTCGAGCCGGGAGGCGTTCAACATGCTGCGCCGACTCCCGACGTCGCCGACGCCGTCGATGCGGAGGTCCGCGAGCGCGACTCGCGGCGCGGTGACGTGCACGACGGTTCCGTTTCCGTCGCCCCGGAGCCGGGTGGCTTCGCCGGCGCCGGAGATGGTCAGCGACTTGTTCACGGTGAGGCCGTCAGTCCGATACGTTCCGGGCGGGACGCGAACGGTCGTGTTCGGCGGCGCGGCGTCGACAGCGGCGGCGAGCGACGGGGCGTCTTCGCCGACGGTGACCGACGTCGGTCGGTCGCGGAGCGTCCGGGCGGTAGCGACCGCCGCGTCCGCCCACGCGGACCGGTTGTCCGCGGCCGCCCGGAAGTTCTGACGGGTGAGCGGTTGCGCGGGCGTGACGGCGTCCTCGACTCCCGACCACGGGACGACGTCGCCGCCGTAGTCGTCGGCGAACGCCGCTGCGGCGCTCCGCTCGCCGAACGGGACCGCGACCGGGCCGCTCGGGAGGCGGGCGTCGCTGCCGACGACGACGAACGCGTCCTCGGCGTCGACGAGGCCGACATGGTTGGCCGCCGTCAGGGAGCCGTTCTCGGTGAGAGAGGCGTTCGTGCCGGCGTAGTCGGAGACGAAGATGGCGACCGGCTGCCCGAACTGCCGCTGGTGGCCCGCTCGTTGCTGTTCGAGGCGGAACGACTCGATGGTGTCGAAGCCGACGACGTACTCGTAGCTCGAGTAGTAGACCTGCACGCGGGGAATCGACAGGCCGCGTCGCTCGACCTCGCGGACGGTCTCGTCGGTCAGTCCGAGGTCGAACGTGTTCTCGAACCGGGCGGGCTCGACGGCGTCGTCGCCGACCGGTACGACGAGGGAGTAGCTCAGTAGGACGAGCGCGACCACCAGCGCCAGCGGGAGGCTTCGCCCGAGCATGCTACGCGCCGAGCGACGAGACGAGGTCCGGGGTCACGTCGTCGAACGTGGCGAGGTCGCCGCCGTACTCGTCCCGGAACCGTTCGGCGTCCGCGCGCTCGGCGAACCCGACGAGGTCTTTGCCCATCGCGCCGACGACCGCCGAGCCGACGACGTAGGTGGCGGCGGTCGCGTCGACGAACGCTGCCCGCTCGTAGTGTGTCGAGAGCAGCTGCTGGTCGCCGTCGGTCCGGACGTCGTAGTCGACGGCCGAGTAGTCGGTGACGTAGAACGCCGTCCGCGTCCAGTCGTGGCGGAAGTCGAACTGGAACGCCTCCCACACGCTGTCGAAGCGAGCGGGATTTTCGTGGTCGCTAGGGCGTGCGTTCGCGTAGAAAATCTCGGCCGTCGGGCCGGGTTGCTGTGTAATTGCCATGCCGCAGACGTCGCAGGTGGCGCCGTCGGGAATCGTGACCGGGGCCGGCGCGTCGTCCGTGCCGCCGCCACCGAGACAGCCCGCGAGGCCGGCCGCGACGGCGGTGGTAGCGCCGCCGACGAACTGCCGTCGCGTGACCGGCAGCCCGCCCGCTGGAGTTGGTGTCTGTGCGTGGGATTCGTGGGTCGAGGGGCGTTCGTCAGATGAGTGTGGAGCCATGAGTGAGAGGCGTCGTGGGGGACTCGGCGTCGTTTGCTCGTGGCTCCGCAGATAGTATAGTGGCACTGGTACAATACTCGAATCGGTTCGAGGAACGAACCAGAACAGCTACGAGGCGTCCTCCGGCGACTGGTACACCAGGTACAGCAGCGTCGCCGCGGTCAGGAAATCAATCGAGTGCGCGATTAAGTGGTGCAACCCCATCGGCACCACGCCGAACAGCGTCCCCATCCCGACGAACGTCCGCCCGACGAGCAACGCCAACACGCCCGCAACGAGTAGATACCGGCGAGAGCGCCGCTGCACGTACGCACTCAAGCCGACGCCGAACAAGACGACGGTCCCCACCGTCGCCAGCGACAACACCACCACGAGCACCGGCCAGTACCGACTCGGAATCCACTGCGTCATCGAAGCTCACCCGTCGAGGAGGTTGTCGACCAGCCGCGTGAACCTGTCGACCATCCGTTCGCCGAGCGTCGGGTCCGCTTCGCGCAGTAACTCGACCGTCCGGTCGGCGTTCCGAACGGTCAGGGTCACGCGGTTCGAGACGTCGCGCTGTTTCTCGACCAGTCCGCAGTCGACGAGGCGGTCCAAGTGCCACTCCAGGGTACTGCGAGCGATGCCGAGGTCGTCCGCCACGGCCGCTGGCGGCGCCTCCCCCTCTGTCAGGAGCAACGCGACAATCTCCCCGGCGGTCTCCCGGCGGAGCAGCGCCAGCGCGGTCCGCTCCCAGTCGTCGTACTCCGGGGGGAAGTAGTGTGTTTTCCCGTAGACGGACTCCGCAATCACGTCCTCCGTCGATTGGAGTTCCCGGATGTGGTACTGGAGTTGGCCCGGCGCGAGTTCGAGTCGCCGAACGAGTTCGTTGAAGTGGAGGCCGGGGTGGGCCTCGATGGACTCCGTGATTGTGGCGCGAGTGGGTGGCATAGTGGAGTGAGTGGTCGCCGGCCGCGCCGCCGCCCGAACCACGCGGTCGGACGCGAACCGTCAGGATACGATGACCTAGACGGGGCCGGGAGAAACGGTTTCTGGTCCGTCCGTCGAAACCGCGCCCGCTCGCGGACTCCTCCACCCAGAGGGTCTTGCGGTTGACGAACTCGTCGATGCCGGGAGACTTCGCAGTCGTACCCGGAGATGCAGATGACTGACGCCGGTGGTTTGCGGTGGGAACAGCAGGAAGCTACACATTGGCGGGAGCCACCGCGCTTTCTCCGGTCACCCGCCGAACTCGGCCGTGAGGATGCCGGGGAGGTCAGTCAGCCAACTGACGACCGCGCAGACGACCATTACGGCGACCGCCGCCATGTATCCCCAGACGGTGACGGTGTCGAGGACGAGTTCGATTGCGACGAACCCGGAGACGATGATGGCTCCGCTGACCACGGCCGCGACGACGACGAGGAGGGCGCCGTACGCTCGGGCAGGGCGGTTCACCATACGCCACACCAACAGTTCCAGACGTGAATAGCCTCGGGGTCAAGCCTCGGGGCATTCTCCTAGACCGCCTGTAAAATGCGGGTGACACGCTCTCAGTCTCTGAGAGCGTTCTCGAAGCGCGGTCGGCCGAAACGTGTTCGGAACGACCGCCTTCGCTATCGACAGCGGTCGAACCGACAGACGCCCTATTATTCGACCCAGAGGGTCTTGCGGTTGACGAACTCCTTGATGCCGGGCTCGGAGAGTTCGCGGCCGTACCCGGAGACGCCGACGCCGCCGAACGGCACGCGCGGGTCGGACTTCACCAGTTGGTTGACGTACGTGCAGCCGGCGTCGATGTCGCGGGCGACGCGGCGGCCGCGCTCGCGGTCCGCGGTCCAGACGCTCGCCCCCAGCCCGAACGCGGTGTCGTTGGCCTTCTCGACTGCCTCGGCCTCGTCGTCGACCTCGAAGACGGCGGCGACGGGGCCGAACAGCTCCTCGCTGTCGGCGGGACACCCCTCGGGGACGTCCGCGAGCACCGTCGGCGGGTAGAACGCGCCCTCGCGGTCCATCGGCTCGCCGCCGGTGAGGACGGTCGCGCCCGCCTCGACGGACGCCCGCACTTGCTCGTGGAGGTCCGCCAGCAGGTCCGCGCTCGCCTGCGGGCCGACCTCGGTCTCCTCGTCGGTGGGGTCGCCGACGGTCAGCGAATCCACCTCGTCGACGAACCGCTCGACGAACTCGTCGTAGACGTCCGCGTGGACGACGAAGCGCTTCGCGGCGATGCAGGACTGGCCGCCGTTGAGGTTGCGCGCCCACGCCCCGGTCTCGGCCGCCTCGTCGAGGTCGGCGTCGTCGAGGACGACGAACGGGTCGCTGCCGCCGAGTTCCAGCACTGTCTTCTTCAGTTCCTGGCCGGCCGTCGACGCGACCGCGCGGCCCGCCGGCCCGCTGCCAGTGAGTGTCGCCGCCCGCACGCGGTCGTCGGCGAGCACGTCGTCGACGGCGTCCGAACCGACGAGGAGCGTCTGGAACACGCCGTCGGGGTAGCCCGCCTCCTCGAACACGTCCGCGATGGCCCGCGCGCAGCCGGGGACGTTCGAGGCGTGCTTGAGCAGGCCGACGTTGCCCGCGGTGAGGTACGGCGCCGCGAACCGGAACACCTGCCAGAACGGGAAGTTCCACGGCATCACCGCCAGCACCGGGCCGAGCGGCTCGTACACCGTCTGCACGTCCGCACCCGGCGGGCTCGGGTGGCCCTCCGGCTGGAGGTATGCGCTGGCATGCTCGGCGTAGTGGTCGCAGACCCACGCGCACTTCTCGACCTCCGAGACCGCCTGCGAAATCGGCTTCCCCATCTCCTCGGTCATCAGCCGTGCGTACTCGCGTTCGTTCTCGCGGAGCACGTCGCCGGCCACCGCGAGCAGTTCCTCGCGCTCGCGCAGCGGCCGCTCGCGCCACGCCTCGAACGCGTCGTCGGCGCGCGCCAGCGCCGCCTCCACGTCCGCCTGTGAGTCCGCCTCGTAGGTCGCGATGCGTTCGCCCGTCGCGGGATTGACGGCGTCCATGTCCGGTCCTGTCGCGTCGGTCATTCTTCCCAGTTGTGCAGCGCGTCCCGGAACACGGCCGCGACGTCGTCGCTGGTCACCGGCCGGGGGTTGCACCGCAGGAGGCGTTCCTGCGTGTCGACGGTCTGCTGGGCGAGCCAGTCGACGTCGTCCTCGGTGATGCCGGCGAGTTCGCTGAGGCCGCTCGGAAGAACGCCCAGATCCCGCTGGAGTTGAATGTACGCCCGCTTGAGCGCGTCGGCGGCCTCGCGGTCCGTCAGTCCCGTGGTATCGACGCCGAAGATTTCGGCGACCTCGGCGAACCGCGCGGGGTCGCTGGCCGAATTGTAGTCGATGGTGCTCGCGGGCGTGAGGACGGCGATGGTCTCGCCGTGGAACGTGTGATACTTGTTGCCGACGGGGTACGCCATCGCGTGACAGAGGCTGGCGCCCGCGGTGAGCCCGGAGATGGCGCCGAACAGCGCCCCTAGCAGCATGTCCTCGCGGGCGTCGAGGTCGTCGCCGTTGTGGACGGCGGTGCGGACGCTCCCCGAGAGGAGACGGATCGCCTTCTCGGAGAACATCTCGGTGAGCTGGGTTCGCCCGGCGTACACCGGGCGCTCGCCCGGGTCGCTCGCGCGCAACAGCGAGTCGTACTCGTGGGTTGTGTACCCCTCGATGGCGTGGCCGAGCGCGTCCATCGCCGTCCGCGCGGTGAGGTCCGGCGGGAGCGTCGTGGTCAGTGTCGGGTCCAGAACGGCGGCGTCGGCCCGGACGTGGTTGCTCGAAATCGCTTCCTTGATCTCCTTCTCGGGGACCGAGAGAATCGCGACCGGGGAGATCTCGGCGCCGGTGCCGGCCGTGGTTGGCAACAGCACCAGCGGCGGGCCGGATTCGGTGAGCGTCTGGCCGTCGCCCGTCGGTTCGGCGACGTAGTCGAGGGGGCTGCCGCCGTTAGCGATGATCGCGCGAGTGGCCTTCGCGGTGTCCATGCAGCTCCCGCCGCCGAGCCCGACGTAGAAGTCGTAGCCGTCGTCGGTCTGGTCGCGGACGAACGAGAGGCAGTCCTCGATGGCGCCGATGGAGGGTTCGCGCTCCGAGTCGGCGTAGATGTCGATGTCGAGGCCGGCGGCTTCGAGGTGAGCGACGACGCGGTCGGCGTGGCCGGCGTCGGCGACTCCGTCGTCGGTGATGACGAGTCCAGTGGCTGCGCCTTCGACGCCGAGGTCGCGCAACTGGAAGGCGAGCTCGTCGGTTGCGTCCCGCCCGAATCTGATTTCCGGCATGTCGATGTGCCAGATGGTCTCCGGTGCGAGCTCGCGGTCGCTGGCGGAGACCGAGCGGTCGTAGCTCACGAGGACCACCCCGAGCGGATGTCGTCGAACTGGTCGGGGTCGTGGCCGTAGACGATTTCGGCGTCGTGGGTGCGTTCGAGTTCTTTCAGCGTCTGGAGGCTCTCGAACCACGCCTGATTCCCCCAGAGCAGGCCGGCGCCCAGCGGCACTTCGTCCTCGTAGTTCTCCGACTGGTAGATTTCGTCGCCCGCGAACACCAGCGTGCCGTGGCCGTCGAGGTGAACGATCGTCCCCATAAGCCCGGGCGTGTGTCCGGGAAGCCGGATGAACTCGATGTCCTCGAAGTGAGTTTCGCGGTCTTGGTGGACGACCTGCCAGTTCAGGTCGTGGTCGAAGTCCTCGAGGATGTACGCGCCACTTCCCTTGTCGGTTTTCTCGGAGTAGTACGCGAACTTGAGTTCCCTCTCGTGGACGTAGACGGGGACGTCGGTGCCGTCGAAGTGGTGGAGGCCGCCGGCGTGGTCCAGATGCAAGTGGGTCTGGACGACGGCGTCGATGTCGTCGAGACTGTAGCCGGCGTCTTCGAGGTCGCCTTCGAGCGTGTGGTCGCGCACGTCGTGGGGGTAGAACGCCTGCTTGAGGCCCTCCGGCCAGTGGCCGTCGAGGGCGTCCTCGTGGTTGCCGGTGTCCCACAGAATCGTCGCTTCGGGGTGGTCGATGACGAGGTTCCACACCGGAATCTCCTCGTAGTCGGTGGATGGGTCGGGCTCGTCGTGGCTCCCGAGCGTGTTCCCCTGAATCAGGTAGTTGAGGTCGCACTGCAGTCCGCCGCGGTGGACCACGTCTATGGTAGCTTCTACCATATACGATAATGATAGTTAATTAACTATAAATGTACGGGCGAACGCTGACACCGCGCTGTGGAGGCGCTCCACGAGAGAACTGGGGTCGTTTCCCTCCGCGCTAATCGCTCCGTTCGGGCGCGACCCACGCCCGACAGACTATGTTAGAAATAATACATAGGTACTCTACGCTACCCGTACAACTATCACGGTTGCTCACGACACCCGGTCCATGGCCGCCGGTGTCACCTCCCGGCTCAGGGAGTTCTTCGAGGAGCAGACCGACGGGGAACTGCGCAGCGTCATCCGGTACGACACCGACAGCGTCGAGGTCGAATACGTTCGCGACGACGTGGCCGCCCAGTATTCCGACGACGGCCTCCGGAAGGCAATCGACGAGTCCCGACTGGACTCGCTGCACGCGCCCCTGTACGAGCACGCCTTCTCCAAGGACCACGGCGACCTACAATGCATGATTACGTGCTTCGAGCACGTCATCGAGATGAACTTCGCCGTCGGCGACGGCGTCGGTGCCGCCGTCGCCATCGACGCCGACGCGATGGACGACGCCCACGGCGTCATCTCGCAGGCGCGCAACATCGTCCTCGAAGAGCGGCCGTGACCGGCGCGCGCCCGGCCGCTCCGTGGGGTTACTCGGCGGACTCCGGTTCGTCGGCGGCGCGGTCCTGGAGTTCCGTCCGGCGAATCTTCCCGGTGACGGTCTTCGGTAGCTCCTCGACGAACTCGATTTCGCGGGGGTACTCGTGGGCCGCCAGCCGCTCTTTGACGTGGGCTTTGACGTCCGATTTGAGGTCGGCGGACGGGCTGGCCGACTCGCTGGGGACGACGTAGGCCTTGACGACGTTGCCGCGCTCGGGATGGGGTTTCGGGACGACGGCGGCTTCGGCGACGGCGTCGTGTTCGCCGAGCGCGCTCTCGACCTCGAAGGGCCCGATGCGGTACCCCGAGGAGAGGATGACGTCGTCGGCACGCCCCTCGAACCAGAAGTAGCCGTCCTCGTCCCGGTGCGCGAGGTCCCCGGAGAGGTACCACTCGCCGTCCGGGCCGTCGACGAAACACGCCGCGGTCTTCTCCGGGGCCTCCCAGTATTCCGCGAAGAAACACGGGTAGTCGCCGCGCTGGGCGATTTCGCCCGTCTCTCCGGGCGGCAGAACTTCACCGGTCTCGGGGTCGACGACCGCGGCGTCGATGCCGGGCAGCGGCTTGCCCATCGAGCCCGGGCGGAGTTCCATCGACGGGTAGTTGTTGATGACCATGTTGCCGGTCTCGGTCTGGCCGTACGTGTCCAGAATCGTCACGCCGAGCGTGTCCTCGCCCCAGTCGACGACGCCCGCGGAGAGCGGTTCGCCGATGGACAGCGCGTGCCGCAGGTCGAGGTCAACGCCGTCGAGGACGCCCTCGTGCTCGCGGAGCATCCGGTAGGCGGTCGGGACGGAGAACAGCACCGTGATGGGGTAGTCGTCGAGGAGGCCGGCCCACGTCTCGGGGTCGAACTCGCCCTCGTAGGTGAACAGCGACGCCCCCCAGAACCACGCGCCGAGCGTGTTGATGGCGCCGGTCAGCCAGCCGAGGTCGCCGGTCGACCAGTAGAGGTCGCCGGGCTGGAGGTCGACGGCGTACCGCTGGGTCGCCGCGACGCCCGCAATCCAGCGGTGCTCGTGGAGGACGCCCTTCGCGGGGCCGGTCGTCCCGGACGTGTAGTAGAGCAGCGCGTCGTCGTCGCCGCCCGTGGCGGCGGTTTCGTAGTCGGTGCTGGCGTCGTCGACGGCGGTGTCGAAGACCACGTCGCCGCTGGGCGCGCCCGTCCCGCGGTCGACGGTGACGACGTGTTCGACCGAGGGTGCGTCGTCGAGCGCCGCGGCGACGGTGTCGCGGTTGTCGGTGGTCGTGACGACGACGCGCGCGTCGCAGTCGTCGAGTCGGTACGCGATGCCGTCGGGCCCGTAGCGCTCGTTGACGCTCCCCCAGACGGCGCCGTGCTTGAGGGTGCCGACGAGCGCGACGTAGTGCTCGGGGATGCGCGGCATGTACGAGACCACGCGCTCGCCGGCGGCGACGCCGAGGTCGTCGAGGACGTTCGCGAACTGGTTCGACCGGTCGGCCAGCTCCCAGAACGTGAGCCTGGTGAGGTCGCCGTCGGCGCCGACCTGGTAGAGCGCGACCTTCTCGCGGTCGGTCGCGTGCCGGTCGACGACTTCGTGGCCGACGTTCAGGTCCGCTGGGGCGTCCCAGTCGGCCTCCGCGTACACGTCGTCCCACGAGAACTCCGCGCGGGCCTGCTCGTAGTCCGAGAGGTTGTGGGTCGGTGGCATTGGACGAACGTCTAGCCACACCGAATCCATAATTATTGTATCTAATGTTTTCTCGCGCAGACGACACGTTGGCCGTGGTTCACTTGCTACTCCCCGGAATCATACAAAATTAGGTACGTCTGTAATACTATACGATAGCGAATACTTTGATTATGCGAACGGATTCTGCGCGCGTTCGCGTCACTGGAGCGCCGCGGTCGGCGACTGGCCCGGTTTGATGGCACCACACATCCGACGATGAACTTCGTCTCGTCGCTGCTACGACTTTCCGTGAAATCCAGTAACGTCCGTCAAAACCTCGAATACCACTAGAATCCGCGCTCGCTCTGTGTGGCGTCGCGACCGTGCTGTCCTGCATTGAGAGAAACTGTGGTCTCGAGTCCTCACGCGACTACCCGTGAACCAACCTCGCGGCTCAGCGCAGTATCCACCGAAACTGTCCTTCAGCCCAAATACCTCAGAAGAATTTACTGTAAATGACTACGGTACTTTGGCGAACAACTACGTCCCAGCCGCTTCGTCGAAGCCTCGCTGTGGAATACGCTGGCGCGCTCCCCGCCCGACTTCCGTTACAATACTAGACGTGTAATGAGATGTCGGTCGGGCGGAGACGACTACCCGGCGCGCTCACTCGCTCGCCGGGAGGTCAACGGAGGTCGCGTCGTCGCCGACTTCGATGCGGTACGCGCCCGATTCAGTGACGTGGCCCTCACGGGGCTTGTAGAAGCCCAGCCGTTCGACAGGAACCTCGATTTCGACGGTTTCGCGCTCGCCGGCAGCGAGCGTCACGCGGTCGAAGCCGACGAGTTCGCGCACCGGCCGGACGCGGGAGGCGTGTCGCTGGCGGGCGTACACCTGAACGGTTTCGGTCCCCTCGCGGTCTCCGACGTTGGCGACCTCCACGGTGACGCGGACTGTGCCGGCCGCTGCGCCACCCTCGACGGCACCCTCGGCGCCCTCGAACGTCGCGGACAGGTCGCTGGTCTCGAAGTCGGTGTAGCTGAGCCCGTGGCCGAACTCGTAGAACGGGTCGTAGGAGTTGGGGTGTTCGTCGTCGCCAATCGGCGTCGGGTGGGCGAGGTAGTCGTGGTGCTGGGGGAGGTCGCCTTCCGAGCGCGGCACCGTGATGGGGAGCCGGCCGCTCGGGTCGTTCTCCCCGAACAGCGTCTCCGCGACAGCCGTGCCGCCTTCCGTCCCGGGGAAGTACGCCAGCAGCAGCGCGGAGGCGGTGTCGGCCAGCCACTCGACCGCTAGCGGCCGTCCCGTAATCAGCACGCCGACGACCGGCGTCCCGGTCTCGCGGACGCGTCGCACGAGTTCCTGCTGGGCGTCCGCCAGCCCGAGGTCGCCGCGAGTCGGCCACTCGCCGGTCGCCGAGCCGGTGTTCTCGGTCGGGCCGAACTCGTGGAGGTACCACCCCTCACCGAGCGCGAGGACGGCGACGTCCGCGTCGGCAGCGCGCTCGACGGCCGCGTCCACGTCCAGCGTCTCGTTGAGCGTCGCGCCCTGCGCGTACGTCACGTCGCCGGTCGTCGCGTCCTCGACGGCCTCGCGGACGGTCGCACCCGGCAAGCCGTCGTCGTCGCTGCTGACGCTCCACCCGCCGAGCTGGTGAACGATGTCGTCGGCGTTCGGCCCGCCGACGAACACGTCCTCGTCGCCGGACAGCGGGAGCAGGCCGTCGTTCTCCAGCAGCGTCATGCTGTCCCGAGCTCCCTCCAGCGCCTGCTCGCGGTGGTCGGGCGCGCCGAGCGTCTCGACGGCCGTCTCGGCGTCGGCGGCGTCTTCCGGGTTCTCGTCGAACAGCCCGAGTTCGAACTTCAGGCGGAGCACGCGGCGGACGTTCTCGTCGAGGGTCGCCTCGTCGAGGTCGCCGGACTCCACGAGGTCGACGACGCGCTCGGCGTGCGGGGTGTGGCCGACCGACGCCACGTCCACGCCAGCCTCTCGGGCTTGCCGGACACCGTCGGCGTGGTCGCGGGCCGTGCGGTGGTCCTCGTGGAGGTGGCGAATCCCGTTCCAGTCGGAGACCACGTGGCCCTCGAAACCGAGGTCATCGCGCAGGAGGTCCCCGAGTAGCGCCGTCGAGCCGTGCGAGGGCTCGCCGTCGATGGAGTTGTACGAGGGCATCACCGACGCCACGCCGTCGTCGAGCGCGCGCTCCAGCGGCGGGAGGAACGTGTTCCGGAGCTTGTACTCGGAGACGTCCACCGGGGAGGCGTCCTCCCCGCGCTCGGGCTCGCTGTACGCGGGGAAGTGCTTCGCCGTCGCGACGACGCTGTCGGGGTCCGCGAGCCCGTCGCCCTGATAGCCCCGGACTTTCGCGGCCGCGAGCTCGCCGACGAGGTGGGGGACTCTCGCCGAACGTCTCGAAGATCCGTCCCCAGCGCGGCTCGCGGCCGACGTCGACTGTCGGCCCGTAGTTCTGGTGCGCGCCCGTCGCACGCACCTCTTTCGCGGTGACTTCCGCCGCGGCCTCCACGCCCTCGGGGTCCCACGTCGCGGCCGCGCCCAGTCCGTTCGGGAAGACGGTCGCGCCCGACACGTACGCGTTGCCGTGGATGGCGTCCACGCTGAACAACAGCGGGATGCCGAGTCGCGTCTCCTCTCGCGCGTACGTCTGTAGCTCGCTGACCGCCTCGGTGACCGCTTCGGGGTCGGTCGCCAGCGCGCCGCCCCAGCCGAACGGCGCGGCGAACCCGAGGTGATGGTCGTCGATGGCGCGCTTCACGTCGTCGAGGTCGTGGCGCTCGCGCAGGTAGCCCGCCCACGTCCCCGTGACCTGCCCCGCCTTCTCTTCGAGGGTCATGCGGTCGAGGAGGTCCGCGACTCGCTTCGCTGTGGGCGCGTCGGCGCGCTCATACGTCGGCGCGTCGGTGTCTGTGTCCATGACCCATACCTGTGACTGGCCGTATTAATTATTGCTGAGCGTCCGATATCGGGCCGTAGCGGCTCTGAAGTACGATTTCGTTCTGTCATGGCGAACCGGGTTCACGGCTCGGTGAGCCGAGTACGCCGGGACCGACCGCAACCGCGAATTCCTGCGCTGCGGGCGTGGCTCGGCGACCATTCCGCCGTCCCGCACTTTCGGCGCTCGCCACGCGGCTGCGAGGATTCGGGCGTACGTCGCCCGACGCTCCCGTGACGCGGCGAACGAGTGAGTGGTGGATGCACTCACGGCGCACGAATTGCGTTCTGAGAAACAGAACGATATAGTGTAGAATACCTAGATATTTGTTGGCCGAACGCGCTACGACGCCCTCGAACGCGACAATTCCCGCGTTGCGAGAGATTTCGCCTCGACCGCCGGTTCGACCCCCGTTCTGCCACTCAGAACGACCAGTTCGACGTGGGGAACCCGACGGGCGCGTCACTCGTTCCCACATCCGAATTATTAATATCGGGGATTGCGACGACCCGATTGATGCGAACTGGTTCAGACGGCGGTGTCGCCGAGACGCCGACCGAACGACGCGTAGACGAGCTTCTCGACCGCATGACCGTCGAGAAGAAGGCAGCACAACTCGGCTCCGTGAACGCCGAGAAGCTCCTGCACGAGGACGGCACGCTCGACGAAGCAGCCGTCGAGGAGCACCTCTCGAACGGCATCGGCCACCTCACCCGCATCGGGGGCGAGGGCAGCCTCTCCCCGCGGGAGGCCGCCGAGCGCACGAACGAACTCCAGGAGTACCTCCGCGAGGAGACGCGACTCGGCATCCCGGCCATCCCCCACGAGGAGTGCCTCAGCGGGTACATGGGTCCGGAGGCCACGACGTTCCCGCAGATGATTGGGATGGCGAGCACGTGGTCGCCGGAGCTCCTCGAAACGGTCACCGACACCATCCGCGACCAACTCGAAGCCATCGGGACCGTCCACGCGCTCTCCCCCGTGCTGGACATCGCCCGCGACCTCCGCTGGGGGCGCGTCGAGGAGACGTTCGGCGAAGACCCGTACCTCGTCGCCGCGATGGCCTGCGGCTACGTCGACGGCCTACAGGGCGACGGGGACGGCATCACCGGGACGCTCAAGCACTTCGCCGGGCACGGCGCCGGCGAGGGCGGGAAGAACCGGAGTTCCGTCAACATCGGCCGCCGGGCACTCCGCGAGACGCACCTGTTCCCGTTCGAGGCCGCCATCCGAACGGCGGACGCCGAGTCCGTGATGAACGCCTACCACGACATCGACGGCGTGCCGTGCGCCAGCGACGAGTGGCTGCTCACGGACGTGCTCCGCGGCGAGTGGGGCTTCGACGGCACCGTCGTCTCGGACTACTATAGCGTTGAGTTCCTCCGCAGCGAGCACGGCGTCGCCGCCGACGAGCGCGAAGCCGGCGTCACCGCTGTCGAGGCCGGCATCGACGTCGAACTCCCGTACACGGACTGCTACGGCGAGCACCTCGCGGACGCCGTCGAAGCCGGCGAACTCTCGGAAGCGACCCTCGACCGCGCGGTCCGCCGCGTCCTCACCGCGAAAGCCGAGAAGGGCGTGCTCGACGACCCGACCGTCGACGCCGACGCCGCCGACGAACCGTTCGGCACCGAGGAAGCCCGCGACCTCACGACGCGCGCCGCCCGCGAGTCGATGACGCTGTTGAAGAACGAGGGCGACCTGCTCCCGCTGGTCGGCCAGGAGACCGACTCCGTGGCCGTGCTCGGCCCGAAAGCCGACGACGCCCAGGAGCTCATGGGCGACTACGCTTACCCCGCTCACTACCCCGAGGAGGAGGTCGAACTCGACGCGACGACTCCCCTCGACGCCGTGCAGGCGCGCGCCGACGAGTACGGCTTCGACGTCCACTACGAGCAGGGCTGCACGACGACCGGCCCCGACACGGACGACTTCGACGCGGCCGCCGACGCCGCTGCTGACGCCGACGTCGCGCTGGCGTTCGTCGGCGCGCGCTCCGCGGTGGACTTCTCGGACTCCGACCGCGAGCGCGTCAACATGCCCAGCGTCGCCACCAGCGGCGAGGGCTGTGACGTCGTCGACCTCGGGCTTCCGGGCATCCAGCGCGCGCTCGTCGAGCGCATCGAGGAGACCGACACGCCCGTCGTGACGGTCGTCGTCAGCGGCAAACCCCACTCCATCGAGTCCATCGCCGAGTCCGTGCCCGCCGTGTTGCAGGCGTGGCTGCCCGGCGAGCGCGGCGGCGAGGGCGTCGCCGAGGTGCTGTTCGGCGAGCACAACCCCGGCGGCCACCTCCCGGTGTCGATTCCGCGGTCGGTCGGCCAGCTCCCCGTCCACTACAGCCGCAAGCCCAACACCGCCAACGAGGAGTACGTCTACACCGAGAGCGACCCGCTGTTCCCGTTCGGCCACGGCCTCAGCTACACCGACTTCGAGTACGGCAACCTCTCGCTGTCCGCGGAGACGCTGGCGCCCGCCGGCTCGATTACGGCCGAAGTCACCGTCGAGAACACGGGCGACACCGCCGGCCACGACGTCGTCCAGCTGTACGCCAGCGCACAGAACCCCGACCAGGCGCGCCCGGTGCAGGAACTGGTCGCGTTCGAGCGCGTCTCCCTCGACTCCGGCGAGGCCAAGCGCGTGCGCTTCGAGGTCGACGCCTCCCAGTTGGCGTACCACGACCGCGACATGAACCTCGCCGTTGAGGACGGTCCCTACGAGTTCCGCGTCGGCCACTCCGCGGCGGACATCGCTTCCACCGCTGAGTTCGAGGTCACCGGCACGAAGGAAGTCCCCGAGGGCGGCCGGACGTACTTCACGGAGACCACCGTGGAAGGCGCAGAATAGGGCGCTGACTGCCGCCGTCGCACCGCATCGTCGCACTGAATTCGTCGTTTTTCTCGCTCGCTGCTGGCTCCGTCCGCAGTCAGACGACGACCGTGTCGTTGACCAGTCGGCCGATGTCCTCGATGTCGATGGATATCTCGTCGCCCTCGTGGAGCGTGAACGTCTCCGGCGGGACGAGCGCGGTGCCGGTCAGCAACACCAGCGTCTCCGGGAGGTCGTTGTGGCGGCGGAGGTACTTCACGAGCGTCTCGCAGGTCGTCGCCATCTGACTGGTCGTCGTCTCGTCCTCGAAGACGACGTCGCCGTCGCGCTCGATGGTCAGCGACATCGTGAGGTCGTGGGGGTCCTCGACGACGCCGCCGGTCGCCACGCACGGCCCCAGCGAGCAGCAGCGGTCGTACACCTTCGCCTGCGGGAGGTACAGGGGGTTCTCGCCCTCGATGTCGCGGCTGGACACGTCGTTGCCGACGGTGTAGCCGACGACCTCCTCGCGGTGGAGGACGACGCCGAGTTCCGGCTCGGGCACGTCCCAGTCGGAGTCCTCGCGGATGCCGACGGCCTCGTTCGGCCCGACGGTCCGCGACGGTGTGGCCTTCAGGAACAGCTCGGGGCGGTCGCTGTCGTAGACGTCGATGTACACCTCCGGCTTCCCGCTCTCTGCCTTCCGGGCTTCCTCGCTGATGCTGTACGTGACGCCCGCAGCCCACACCTCGTCGGGGACGACCGGGAGCAGCGCGTCGCTGTCGGCGCTATCGAGGTCGTACGATTCGGCGTCCGGAATCCGGTCGCGGGCGATAGCGTCCACCGAGCGGTCGCTGGCGTTCGCCGCGCGAGCGAGTTCGGTGAACGAACCGAGGTCGTCGGACGCCGTCGACAGGTCGTAGGCGTCGTCTTCCCCGTCTACGACGACGAGGGCATCCGAGTCCGTTCCCCGCTCTCTACTAGGGAGTCGGTAATACCGCATACTCGTTGATACACCGATGTAGTTAAAAGAGTATCGCCGCCCTGACCGTGAACCCACTGATAACAGTCGGATGTCGAGCGCGTCGAACGGCACAGCAGAGAAGTGGCGTTCGCGGCCGACCCGAGCGGGTCGGCGCGAGCCAGAGGGTTACGTGTCCGCGGTCGGGTGAGTTACGTTACGCTACGATTCGTCGAAGAGGGTCTCGCCTTCGACCATGTGGTCCTCGATGGCGTCGAAGTTCAGCGTCAGGCCCAGCCCCGGCTCCTCGGGAATCTCCATGCGGCCCTCCTCGATGAGGTCGTCCTCCTCGACCAGGTCCTCCCACCAGCCCAGCTCGTAGGAGTGGTACTCCAGCGCCAGCGAGTTCGGGATGGCGGCGCCGACGTGCGCGGACGCCATCGTCCCGATGGGCGAGGAGACGTTGTGCATCGCGACCGGGATGTAGTACATGTCCGCGAGGTCCGCGATTTTGCGGGTCTCGCGCATCCCGCCGACGCGCGGCAGGTCCGGCGCGACGATGTCCACGGCCTGGGGCTGCAGCAGCGTCCGCTGGCCGTGCTTCCGGTAGACGTTCTCGCCGACCGCGATGGGCGTCGTCGTGGACTTCGTGACCTCCTTCTGGACCTCGTGGTTCTCCGGCGGGACGGGGTCTTCGAGCCACCACACGTCGTACTCTTCAAGGGCGTTCGCGAGGCGCTTCGCGGAGCCGCCGGTGAACGACCAGTGGCAGTCGAATGCGACGTCGGCCTTGTCGCCGACGGCCTCCGTGGTCGCCTCCACGATGTCGACCTTGTGGTCGATTTCGGGGTTGCGGAGGTGGCGGTTCGCGCGGTCCTTCTCGTGGCCGGAGGGGACGTCGAGGTCGAACTTGATGGCGTCGTACCCGAGGTTCTCGACGACGCGCTCGGCTTCCGCGGCGCACGCCTGCGGGTCGGCCTCGTTCTCGGTGTGGAGGTCACAGTACACGCGGACCTCGTCGCGGTACTTCCCGCCGACGAGCTGGTAGGCGGGCACGTCGAGGAGCTTGCCTGCGACGTCGTGGAGCGCGATTTCGATGCCGGAGATGGCGGAGACGACCTTCCCGGAGATGGAGCCCTCGCCGCTCATCTTCTGGATGAGGTGCTCGTAGAGCCGGTCGATGTCCAGCGGGTTCTCCCCGACGAGGAACGGCTTCATCCGCTCGATGATGGCGGTGTCGCCGCCGCCCCAGTAGGACTCGCCGGTGCCGACGACGCCCGCGTCCGTGTAGACGCGCACCAGAATCCACGGGTAGTTGCCGTCGACCATCGTCGTCTGTACGTCCGTAATCTCCGCGTCGCGGACACCGCCGCGCTCGTTGGAGATGCCCATCGTCTCTGCGGAGAGGTCCCGCATGGTGTACTCCGCGTTCGGGTCGCGGAGCTTCGCGTGATCGACCATTTGCGTCCGTATATTCCGCAACCCGATAGTAAAACTTTGGATGTGCCACTCGGTCGCATTCCGCGCGTCCACGCCTCCGGTCCCGCGTCGCGGGCGACTCGTCGGCCGGCCGCGGCGTCGAAGCCGTGGGTCGTGGGTGCGACCCGCACGTATTTACACGACGACGCACATCGTACGGCTATGGCTACGAACTCGACAGACCCGCTCGACGGAGTCGAGCCCGACGCCGTCTCCGCCGGCGACGTCGACGCTGCGGAGGTGCGCGCGGCGCTGGCGTCCTTGAACCCGCTGGTGCGACAGCGCGGCGTCTGTCCCCAGCAGCTGTTCGGCCTCCCCGGGTCGGTGCCGATGCGAGTCTGTTCCCTGCGGGCGTCGCCGCACAGCGGTGCGGCCGCGTCACGGCGGAGACATTCTGAGATACAGAATAGACTCCCGGACGAGAATTACAATACTGTGTTCGTAACGGAGTGCGTTCTCCCAGCTAATTTCCGCGAAAAATGCCCAGAGCGGCGCCGAGTGTGAGCTTATGGTAACTTCTGTAGCGTGTTCCGAGATGCAGAATGATTGTTCAGTAGTTGATATTGAGTTCGACGACGTTCGCCGCGCTGAGCACGCGCTCGGGGAGTTCGCCGTGGAGGTCGTCGTCGCTCACGCGGCTCGCGGGCGCGGAGACGCTGATGGCGCCCAGCACCTCATCGGAAGAGTCCTTGACCGGTGCCGCGACGCAGCGCAGGCCCTCCAGTCGCTCGCCGTCGTCGATGGCGTACCCGCGCTCGCGGACGTCGTCGAGCACCTTGAACAGCTCCTCGCGCGACCCGATGCTCCGTGGAGTCTTTCGTTCGAACCCGCGGTGGTCGATGATTTCGTCGACGCGCTCCTCGGGGAGGTGGGCGAGAATCGCCTTCCCGAGCGCGGTCGTGTGGAGGTGCGTGCGGAGGCCCGCGTACGTGTCGAGGTCGACGGCGTCCTTGCCCTTCGAACGCATCAGGTAGACGCCCATCCCCTGCTCCTCGACGAGAAGGTTCGCGAGTTCGCCCGTCTCGTTCGCGAGCGACTTCACTTCGGGCTCGGCGACCTGGTAGAACTCCATGGACTTCCGCGTGGAGCCGCCGACTTCGAGGAACTTCAGCCCGAGCTGGTACTCGTCGCCGGTCTTGAGCACGTAGCCGTGCTTCTGGAGGGTGGTGAGGTGGTTGTGGACGGCGCTCTTGCCCATGTCCAGGCTCTCCGTCAGCTCCGTCACGCCACAGGGCCCCCGGTCCATCAGTTCCTCGACCAGTGCGAGTGTCTTCTCGGTCGTTCGCACCGGGTGTTTGGCATCCATACACATAGTTTCTGTCCGTCTGGTAAAAAGGGTTCTGGTGTACAGAACGATTCGGGGTGTCGGCGGCCACGAAACCCACAGCGGGCGGGAAACGGAACGAGAAACTGCACACAAATTTTAATCCGTGGCCGACTGTACCGTGGTATATTATGCCTAGTGACACCAGCGGGAGCAACTGTAGCGAACGCCTCAGCAGGCAGAAGATTCTGTCCGTAGCCGATTCACGAGGGGAAGATCACCGCGAAGCCGCCCTGACGCCCGCTCACCGCGGCTAGTCGGTGCCGACGCCTCCCGGACTCCATACGACTTAGTGGCGGGGGTCGCAGGCGGGTGGTACGATGACCGTGAACGAAGCCCGGCGTGCGTCGGCGTCGGAGGCGACGGCGGGAAAGGAACTCGACGGCGATGACGTGATCATCGCGTACATCGGCGGCGGCAGCCGGCAGTGGGTACCGAACCTCGTGCAGGACCTCGCGCTGTCGGACTTCGACGGCGAGGTGAGGCTCTACGACGTCAACGTCGCGGCGCCCGAGCGCAACGCCGAGTTCGGGAACTGGGTGCAGACACGCGAGGACGCGACCGCCGACTGGACGTACACCGCGACCGGCGACCTCGAAGCGGCGCTGGACGGCGCGGACGTCGTGTTGCTGTCCACGCAGTACGACTCACGGAGACGTTCGTCCACGACCTTGACATCCCGGAATCCTACGGCATCTACGGCGCCGTCGCCGCTACCATCGGCCCGGGAGGCATCCTCCGCGCGATGCGGGCGATTCCGGTCTACAGGGGAGTCCTGAACTTCTGACCCTCCTCAACGCCGCCGGGGAGGAACTCGCGTCTGGAGGGCATCACGGACGCGTTCCACCGGAACGGGATCAATAACTGGGTCGTCGAACGGTCCACCTGCCGTCCCCACAGAGCGACGAGGTCTCGACAGACGCGGTCGCGGCGTCCGCCTCGAAGCATCGTCGGACGACTCGGATCACGTGTTAACAGAAAAACAATACTAATCAAATAATATCTCTGTTACTTTGGTGGTAGGGCGGTCACTCCGAGCGACACAGTGTGCTAACTTAGGAGCCGTATCAAACCTACTTGCCCGTCTAGAACCGTAACAAGCTCGAAATCAGACCGATAGCCGTCTCGGTATAGGATAGTATGATGCTGGTGCCCAATATTGAATAATTGTGTATCTTAGTACCCATATACCTGATCGAATCGCATTAATTGGCCAAATTATCATAGTAATTTCGAGCTCCAATCACAATATATGTGATAAGAGAAAGCAGCCGCCACGAATACCATCGTTATGAAGTTCCGATAGATATTATGTTGGCAATCAGGTTATTCGACGGCAAGTGAGTCTGGGGTGCCAAGCCGGAGCGAGGATTCGGCGGCGGAATACTTTCTGTGGGTTCGGCTTTCGCGGCGACGAGGTTCGACGCGCCGAACCCGAATTGTATACACGGCTGTGAGTAAACATTGGGAGTCAAATCCCGTGCGTTCAACACACTTATGGAACAATCCGACGGAGAGTACCATAGGATGGAAGGAGTCAGCGAGTGGCCGACGCCAGTAGCGTATCCGGACCCGGAGACAGCCGACCACGTCACGTACAATCCGTCGCTGTCGGAGCTGCGCGAATTCTCGACGCACGTCGAAACGACGACCGAGCACGGGTCGCCGGCGTACACCAGCGAGTACCGCTCGCGGAGCGCCGACCGGACGAAGAACGTCGTCGACGACGACTTCGCCGAGAGCGACTTCGCCGTCTTCGAGACCGGCATCGAGTGGGTGAACGACCCCGAGAACGACGTTATCTGCGTCGACCGCGTGGTCGGTCGTCACCCCGAGTCGTCGTACGTCTGCCGGCTGTACCTCCCCAAAGAGTACGGCCGCATCGCGCTGTCGTGGACGAAACTTCTCGAACCGTCGGACGGCGTCGAACCCGACTTCGTCACCGTCCAGCTGCCGGATGCGACCGACGACCCGAAGATTCGCGTGCTCCCCGACACGGGGCTGACCACGGTCCTGGGGAGTGACTACACGGGCGAGGCGAAGAAGTCGTTCCTGCGGCTGTTCATGCTGCGCGCGAAAGAACAGGGCGGGCTCGGCCTCCACGCCGGCAGCAAGCGCGTCACCCTTGACGACGAGGACGGCCGCCGCGAGGTCGGCCAGCTCTTCCTCGGCTTGTCGGGCACGGGGAAGTCCACGCTCACCAGTCACGGCCTCTGGCTGGACGACCCCGAGGGCGTCGAGATGATCCAGGACGACGTCTGCGCGCTCTTGCCCTCGGGTACCGTCGCCGGGAGCGAGGGCGGCGGCCTCTACATCAAGACCATCGGCCTCGACGCCGACGAGCAGCCCGAACTCCACAGCGCCGCGACCGACGAGAGCGCGGTCTTGGAGAATGTCGCCGTCGACGACGACGGCACCGTCCACTTCGACGAGCCGCGGTACGGTCGCAACGCCCGCGCGGTCATTCGCCGCGACCAGCTCGAGAGCGCGTCCAGCGACGTCGACCTTGACAGCGTCGACCAGGTGTTTTTCATCACGCGGAACCCCCTGATGCCGCCGGTCGCGAAGCTCAGCGACGAGCAGGCCGCGGTCGCGTTCATGCTCGGGGAGTCCGTCGAGACCAGCGCCGGCGACCCCTCGCGGGTCGGCGAGTCCATCCGCGTCGTCGGCACCAACCCCTTCATCGTCGGCTCCGAGGGCGAGGAGGGCAACCGCTTCCGCGACCTCATCGCGGACCTCGACGTCCAGTGCTACGTCATCAACACCGGCGTCGTCGGCACCGACGACCCCGCGGACGTCGGCGTCGAGGAGACCGTCGCCATCCTCGAAGGCGTCGCGCGCGGCAGCGTCGAATGGACCGACGACGACGCACTCGACCTGACCGTCCCCAGCGATGTTCCCGGCATCAGCATCGAGCGCTTCGAGGTACCCGAGCGTGTGGACGACTTCGAGGCCGCACAGGCCGAACTCCGGGCGGAGCGCCGCAGCTACCTCGACCAGTTCGAGGACCTCGACGACGACATCCGCGACGCAACCTACTGACGGTCCTCCCCGCCCGGAGAGGCCGCTACGCGCCGCTATCGAGGGACGACGGTCTCGTTACAGGCACGAGGGCTAGTCGGCGCCGTGTCGGGGGGCGTAGCCGCAGTCGCGGCAGACCAGCGAACCGTGCTCTCGGGTGACGTCACTGCTGCACTCGGGGCACTTCCAACGCATACACCCCGATTATTCGACACTCGACTAAAACTTTGTCGTTGATTGTCGTTCTTGAGCGTCAGTCGAGCGCCAGCGGGTCGTGGAACGAGAACTGCCCGTCGTAGCCGACCGCCTCGTACGTGGTGATCGGCCACTCTCCGGTCTCGGTCGCGACCTCGACGCCGCGTTCGGTGACGAGGGCCGTGTCCTCGGTCTTCGCGCCTTGCACCGTCGGGTTCCACGCGAACGGCATCGGCACCACCACCGCGTCCTCGGCGTCCGGCGTCGCGACCCACTCGCGGGTCGCGTAGCCGATGGCGCCGCCCTGATGGTGGGCCTGCCACTCGCCCTCGAACCCGACTGCCGCGTACGCCTCCGAAATCGCGTCGAGGACCTCGCCGGCGGACCCACCGGCCGAGCCGACCTCCCGCGTCGCCGCGAGCGCCGTCGCCGCGACCCGGCCGGCGGCGTCGTGGCGCTCCCGGAGCCACGACGGCGCATCGAAGGTCACGGTCCGCGTCACGGCGACGTCGTGGCCGCCCCGCTCCGCCACCACCGTCAGGTGCGCGAACTCGCCGAGCGGGTCGTCGCGCGGCGTGTAGTGGCGGTACCGCTGGGAGCGGTCACCGCCGCCAACGAGGACAACGGGTGCGCGGAAGCCGCGTTCGAGCAGCGCCTGTGAGAGCGCGCCGGCCGCGGCTCGCTCGGTCGTCTCGGCGGTCAGCTCGCGCGCGACGGCCTCGACGGCCGCAGTCGTCTCCTCGCAGGCGTCCCGGAACCGGTCGCGCTCCGCCGCCGGCATCGGCGAGCGCAAGCGCGTCGCGTAGAATTGTTCTAGGCCCGCGACCGCGACGTCGGCGGCGGCCGCGCTGCGGTGGTGCGTCGCGACGGCCTCCCGGAGCGAGGCGTCGTACCAGTCGTACTCGGTCACCTCGGGGTCGATGCCCGCGGCGTCGAGCCCGGGGAGTTCCTCGTCGAGGATGCGACTGCGCTCGTTGTTCGGTGCGAGCACGCGCACCCCGTCACGACCGACGCCGACGGCCCCGACGCCGACGTCACTGGTCGCGTCGATGACCGGGTCGCCGCCGGTCAGCCACCCGTAGTTCGCGGGCCGACAGAACCAGAGTTCGTCGAGGTCGCGCTCGTCGAGCGCGGCGCGGATTCGTTCGAGCTTCGTCGTGGTCGCGTACGCCATACGCCACCCGCGCACGCCGGCGACTAAAACGCTCGGCATTTCGCGCGCCCGACACCGCGGGTCAGTGCCGCTCCCGCGGGTCGACGCCGCTGTCGAGAACCGCGTGAAGCGGTGCTGGAGGAGGGACTCGCGCTCGCGTCGCCGCAGGGACCGTTCAGAGCTTGTTCAGTTTCAGCGGTCGCTCCCCGTACTGAATCTGGGTTAGCGTCGAGTTCAGCTTCGTGGACGTCACCTGGAGGAGCTGTTTGCCGTTCGGCGAGGGAAGGATGGGGGTCGTCCAGCCAACGAAAATCCGGCCGCCGAGCTCGCTCTCCGTCTGGAACGACAGCGGCGCCTTTACAGGCGTCCAGTCGCCGCTCCCGTCGAGGTTCGTGTTGGCGAGGACGACCTCACCGTTGCCCTCGGCCAGCTGGCGGTTCCCGTCGACCAGTTGCTTGCCCGAGATGAGGACAGTTCCGTCGGGACCACCGCGTGGCGTCCACGTGATGTACGGGCCGTTGACGAACCGGCGGCCGTCTCCGGTGACGACCTGCTGGCCGAGGTCCGTCGGGTCGCCCCAGTCGCGGCCGTCCGGCGAAGTCTTCACGCGGACCTCGCCGTCCACTTCGTCCGATCCGACGACCTCGTAGGCAATCATGTAGGTGCCGTCCGGGAGTTCGACGACGCCCGGCATGCCGGGACGGTCGACGCCGTTCGGCACGGCGGTCACGAACTCCTCGTCGCCCCACGTCTGCCCACCGTCGTCGGACGCCTTGAAGCCGACGAGCTGGTTGTAGTCGTCGTCGCTGCCCTGGCGTTCGTCGGCGAAGTAACAAACGAGGTCGCCGTCAGCGTCCAGTTGGAGTTCCGGCTCCCAGACGGGGCTGTTGCCCGCGTGCGGGACCGCCGGCCCGCCGGTGACGACGGTGCTGACGAACTCCCACGACTCCCCGTGGTCGGTACTGGCGTAGAGGTCGATGCTGGAGTCCCCGAGCGTCCCGATTTCGCCCTCAGGGACGTCGCTGGGGTCGTCGAGAATCGGAATCGCGTTCCCCGCGGCCAGCACCGTCCCCGCCGGCCACGGCCCGGTCTCTTCGGGGAGCTCGTAGAGGGTGGGCTGATACCGCATTCCCCAGTCTTTCCCGCTCTGGTCGTGAATCTCGGAGAACTTCGACCACGTCTGGCCGCCGTTCTCGCTCCGGTACACCGGGAAGTATGGTTCGGCGCCGCCGCTCATCGACGGGTAGTACTCGAAGGTCGCCAGCAGCGTGTCGTTGCCGCCGGGAGCGTGTTCGAGTCGCTCGACGCGTGGGTACATCGCGCCCGGAGACGGTGCGCCTTCGGGTGGCGCGTACAGCGTCTCCCCGCTGTGTTTGTTCCCCGGGTTCAGGTAGGCGCTCTCCGCGTGTGCGGCGCCGGTCGCCCCGACCCCGACGGCTCCGAGGAGCCCGAGTGTCCGGAGGTAATCTCTGCGCGTGCTGTCGTCGCCGATAGTGGGTTTCTTCATTTACTCCTCACCGCAACACTATCGTCAACTCCTGTATGTAATAATCTTTCCCCGTCATTGGGTGGCCAGGCCCAGTGTCGTCCGAGGACACCTCACAGCGACTCGCAGCGACGCTGCGACAAAGCACTCTCGCCGCCTTCGCCGACGGTGACCGTCTCCCGGACGCGGGCCACTGCGGTCAACACGGGATAGGTCCACTCCGCGTCGTCGTAGAGGTGCGTGCAAAGCGAATACTCCCGGTCATCCGGCAGGTCACCGCGCGCGTGGAGGCGCTCCTGTCGGCGGTCGGCGATCGCATCGAGTCGTCGCAGGAACGTTCCCCGGTGCCACTCGGGGATGACCGTCGTCGAGAGCGGACGGAGTAACTCCAGAATCTCGCCACGGGCGGTCTTTATCGAAGACTCCTCCTCGTCGAGTCGTTCGAGGAGGTGCTGCCGTTCGTCGATGGCCCGCTGTGCGGCCACCCGAAGTGCCTCCCGCAGCGGGACGGTAAACGACGACGAAGTCGTCTCGGCCAGCTGGTGGCCTAGTTCCGGCCGAAGTTCCGCGGCGGCGTGTCCGGCCAACGGTTCGCCGTACACGCTCTCGTAGTGAGGGACGTCCATCACGGTCTCCCGGTACGCGGAGCGAACGTCGGCGAGCGCGTCTGTGCGCGGCGAGCGCCCGGTGCTCTCGGCGAAGCAGCGCGGCGCGGCCGTCCTCGGGGCCGGCTCGATGTCAGCGATCCGCTCGCGGAACTCCCGGAAAGCGTCCCGCTCGGTCGCGACTTCCGTCCGCTCGCGTTCGAGACGAGACGCAGCCGCGGAAAGCGGAGCGAGGACGTACTCGTGCAGGGACTGCACGTGATACTGGGGGTTGCTCGCACGACTCGGCTTCGCCATGGGAAACAGTAACGTGCCATCCTACAAAAAGCTACTGTCGAATAGACGTCGGCCCAGGGCGGGCAACCGGCTCATCGGCGGCCGAACTTTTAGTACCGCTCCGGGAGAGCCACCAACGAGATGCGCGACACGGAAACGACAACGATAGCGCCGGGCATCACGCGGGTCGAGACGGTCATCGACGGGAAGATACACGGCTACCACGTCTTGGACGGTGCGAATGGGCCGGTCATCGTCGACCCGGGTGTCGCCGACGCACCAACGACGGTGTACGAGCCCGCCCTCGAAGCGGACGGTTGGACGCTGGCGGACGTTTCGCTGGCGCTTATCACGCACGCCGACGCCGACCATCACGGCGGGAACGAGGAACTCCGCGAGCACGCGCCGTCGGTGACGCTGGCGGCACACGAGACCGACGCCGACCTGATGGAGAGCGTCGACGCCCTCATGGACGAGCGCTACGGGATGTTCGCTGACGACCACGGCATCACGTACGACAAGGAGACCCGCGACTGGCTCGACGGGATGATAGGCGCAGGCGAGCGCATCGACCTCCGCCTCCGCGGCGGCGAGCAGCTCGCGCTCGCGGACCGCGAACTCGACGTGCTCCACACGCCGGGACACACCCGCGGCCACCTCGTGCTCTACGACGCGACGCACGATGTCGTCGTCGGCGGCGATGCGGTGTTCGGCCGCGGCGTCTTCACTGTCGACGACGAGTACATCCAGCCGCCGCCGTACTACCTATACCCGGCGTACCAGAACACCATCGAGCTCCTCCGCGCGCTGGACGCAGACACGCTCTCGCTGACCCACTACGAGGTCTTCGAGGGCGAGGCCGTCGACGCGTTCCTCGACGAATCGCTGGCGTTCGCCTCAGAGGTGGACGCACTCGCGCTCGACCTCGTCGACGCCGAGGGGCCGCTGACGCTCCGCGAAGCAATCGACGCCTTCGTGGAGCGCCGCGGCAGCTACGGACTGGACGCGGACCTCGCGTACCCATTGTCCGGACACTTCGCCGCGCACGTCGACCGCGGCAACCTCGAACGGACGACGAAAGATGGGCTCGTCGCGTGGCAGAAAGCGTAGTCCGACTCGTTACTCGATAGAGATGCCGGCGACCGTCGACGGCGCGAGGTCCACGGTCAGCACGTCTCCGTCGACGTCAACGTCGAGGTCGTCGGCCGCAAACTCGTCGGCGTTGGACGCGTCCACTTCGAGGTCGGGGTCCTGCCCCTCGAACAGCACCTGCGCATCGATGTCCTCGGAGGACGTGTCCTCGCCCTCGATGGCGACCTCGATGCTGTGGCTGCCGCGGCAGTCCAGATTCGTGACCGTCACGTACGTCTCGCCGTCGTCGGCGACCGAGGCGGACGCGCCGACCAGCGGCAGGTCGTCGTCCGTCCGCTCAACCTCGCGCTCCGGGGTGTCTACCGACGTCGTGATGGCTTCGTTGCCCTTGTGGGGCGCGTAGAGGTCGAAGACGCGGTACGTCGGGCGCGCCCACGCGTCGTCGCCCTCCGTCTCGATGAGGCACTGCAGGACGTTGACGGTCTGCGCGATGTTCGACATCGTCATCACGTCCGCGTTGTGGTTGAAGACGTCGAGGACGGCCGCGGCGGAGAGCGCGTCGAGGACGGTCCCCGGCTGTTCGAGGCCGTTCTCCGGGACGGCCTCGGTGTGCCACGTCCCCCACTCGTCGACGATGACGCCGATGTCGCGGGTCGTCGCGACGGCGTCGATGGTGGACGCGATGCGCTCGATGTGCTCTTCCATCTCGAGAGCGTCCACGAGGAGTTCGTCGTAGTCGTCCTCGTCGGACTCGGAGACGGTCATCCCGCGCCCGTAGTAGTGGTGGAGCGTGAGGTGGTCCAGCGGGAAGTCGACGCCCCAGCGGCCGCTGGCGACCTCCTCCATGAAGCGGCGGTTCCACTCGTGGCCCTCGAAGCCGCAGGCGATGAGCTCGACGTCGTAGTCGAGCATCAGATTGTCCATCGACCCCATGTAGGTCGCGAATCGACGAAACTCGCGGGCGTACTGCTCGGGACTCATCTGCCCGCCACAGCCCCAGTTCTCGTTCCCGACGCCCCAGTAGGGCACCTCGTAGGGCTCCTCGTGGCCGTTCTCGCGGCGGCGGTCGGCAAGTTCGGTGTCACCGTCGTAGCTGCAGTACTCCATCCAGTCGGCGGCCTCCTGCGGGTCGCCGGAGCCGACGTTCGCAGCGAGGTACGGTTCGGTGCCGATTTTCTCACAGAGTTCGAGGAACTCGTCGGTGCCGAAGGCGTTGGACTCCTCGGGGACGTCCTCGCGGCCCTGCGCCCAGAAGAGGTTGCGGCGGCGCGGTCGCTCCTCCCGCGGGCCGACGCCGTCCTCCCAGTGGTAGTCGTCGGCGAAACAGCCGCCCGGCCACCTGAGTACCGGGATGTCGAGGTCTGCGAGGAGTTCGAGGACATCCTCGCGGAACCCGTCCTCGTTCGCGACGTCGTCGGTCCACAGCCCGTCGTACACGCAGCGGCCGAGGTGTTCGGAGAAGTGGCCGTGGACTTCCGGTTCGATGCGGTCGATGCGCGCCTCTGGATGGACAGTAACGCGGGCGTTTGCCATGTGAATGCATGGTTGTCGGGTCGATGATTATAAATCAATGGGTTGGAGCGACCGAAACACCCCAGACGACGCCATCCATCGGGTACCGGTCCTACCGGTACTTCATATTGACTTCGATGACGTTGGCGGTCCGCAACACGAGGTCGGGAATCTCCTCCTGGAAACGCTCGTCCTGCATCCCGCTCTTCGGGCCGGAGACGCTGACCGCGCCGAGCACGTCGCCGTCGTCGTCGGTAATCGCCGCGCCGACGCAGCGGACGCCCGGGATGCGCTCCTCGTCGTCGATGGCGTAGCCGCGCTCGCGGCACTCCTCGATTTCGTCGAACAGTCGGTCGCGGTCGGTGACCGTGTGCTCGGTGACTTGCGGGAGGCCGTGCTCGTCGAGAATCGCGTGAATCTCCTCGTCGGAGTACTCCGCCAGAATCGCCTTCCCCGCGGACGTCGTCGAGAGGTGGACGTGCTTGCCGACGTGCGTGTCCAGCTCGAAGGCGTCTTCACCCTCGGCTTTCGCGTAGAACACCGCCTTCCCGCACTGCTCGACGACGAGGTTCGCGTGCTCGCCCGTCTGGTGGGCCATCTTCTGAATCTCGGGCTCGGCCACGTCGTAGATGGGGTCTCGCTTGCGGGCGTAGCCGCCGATTTCGAGGAAGCGAGCGCCCACGCGGTAGCCGTCGTCGTCGTCGCTGGTCACGAACCCTTCGTTCTCCAGCGTGCGGAGGTGGTCGAACGCCGTACTCGTCGGGATATCCAGGTGGTCGGCGAGCTCCGATACACCTGTTTGGCCCAACTCCTGGAGCGCCTCGATGATGGTCACGGTGGTCTTCACCGAGCCGATTGGGGCGTCGTTTGTTGGCATACGAGTGCTGTTCGTGCGATGGCATATAGATATTCCGCCGATAGCGGAACGAGACCGGGAAAAGCAGCGGCTTCAACGGCATTGCCACATGAATATATTTATTACACTCCTCTCAGACGAATGGCTTGCAATGTCGGACGTTAGCATCACCGGCGTCGAGACCTATCTGGTCGCGAATCCGTGGAAACCGTGGGTGTTCGTCGAAGTCGAGACGGACGCCGGCGTGACCGGGCTCGCGGAGGCGACGACGCACGACAAGCCGCGCACAGTCGCGAAAGCCATCGACGAGATGTCGAACTTCTTCATCGGTCGGGACCCCTTCGACACCGAGTCGCTCTGGCTGGAGATGTACCGTGACGAGTGGTTCTCCAAGAACGTCGTCAACACGACCGTCGTCTCCGCCATCGACATGGCGTGTTGGGACATCAAGGGGAAGGTTCTGGACGAGCCGGTCTACGACCTGCTCGGCGGCCCCGTCCACGGCACCGAACTTCGCGCGTACGCGAACGGCTGGTACACAGACACCGACGGCGAGCCGGAGGGCTTCGCCGAGGCCGCCGAGCGCGTCGTCGACGACGGCTACGACGCGATGAAGTTCGACCCGTTCGGGACCGCGTGGCAGTCCATGTCCCGGAAGGACCAGAACCACGCCGTCGACATCGTGCGCGCGGTCCGCGAGGCCGTCGGGCCCGACGTCGACCTGCTCATCGAGTGTCACGGCCGCTTCTCCGCCGGGCAGGCGGTCGAAATCGCTCGCGAGCTCGACGAGTTCAATCCGACGTGGTTCGAAGAGCCGTGCCCGCCGGACTCCATCAACAGCCTCGCGGAGGTCGCCCGGAAGTCCCCGATTCCGGTCGCGACGGGCGAGCGCCACATGACCAAACACGACTTCTACGAACTGGTCACGCGCACGGACGTCGACGTCTTCCAGCCGGACCTGATGAACACCGGCGGCATCACCGAGGGAAAGAAGATTGCCGGCCTCGCCGAGGCTGACCACGTGGACGTCGCGCCGCACAACCCGCAGGGGCCGGTCGCCGGCGCCATCTACGGGCACTTCTGCACGTCCATCCCGAACTTCCGCATCCAGGAGATGTTCCAGACGTACGACGTCGACTGGGTGGACAACCTCTTGAAGGAGCCACTGGTCGTCGAGGACGGCTACATGCAGATTCCCGAGGGCCCCGGCTACGGCATCGAACTCAACCACGACGTCGTCGAGGAGCACGCCTACACCGAGGACAAGGTCCACACCATCGACCTCTGGGAGCAGGACTGGGAGAAGCGCGCCGTCGAGAAGCGCTAACTCACGCCGCTTTACCGCGTCTGTCCCCACGCCGGGTCGGTTCACGTTCTCGACCCGGTTCTGACTGCGTTCCGAGACAGCCGCTGCTCAATTTCTCGCCGGTGGTATCGTCGAAGTCCGACTCGCAGTCGTCCGCTCCCGAGTCGAGTGGGAGTCCGCCACGACGCCACAGTTGACCTGACGGAGCTGAGTCGGGGGTAGCTGTCATCTCAATAGCGCCTTCCGGCCATGCCGGAAAAATTGTTCGCGGGTTTTCGGCGGTTATCAGCACGCTTCGCCGCTTCATTACATCTCTATGCCTGTAATGATACGCGCTATGTCTATCCGGCATTGCCGGACAGGGCGTGCGAACGATACACACAAAGCTATTTATCGGTCGATGATGCACGTGAAGATATGCGATACTACCGCATACAGAGAGACGGGACTATATCGCTAATCGCAGAAGACGACGACGGCGCGTACAATCTGACCGAGACCGAACCCGAGCCGGCCTCGTTCATGGAGCTGGCCGACGCGGCGTCGCTCACCGACCAGAGCGTCGACGACGTCGCGCGGCGACACCTCGACGACGCCCCGAGCGTCGACCTCGAAACCGTCAGCGAACACCTGATTCGCCCCGTCGACCCAGACGAGGTGTGGGGCGGGGGCGTCACGTACGCCATCAGTCAGGAGTCCCGCGAGGGCGAGGGGGGTCTTGAAGAGGCCTACATCGGTGCCTACGAGGGCGACCGCCCCGAAGTCTACTTCAAGGGCACGCCCACGCGGACGGTCGGTCCCGGCGACAATATCGGGATTCGCGGGGACTCCGACTGGGACGTGCCCGAACCGGAGTTCACGGTGATACTCCACGACGGGAACATCGTCGGTTACACGGTCGGTAACGACGTCTGCAGTCGCGACATCGAGCGCGACAACCTCCTCTATCTCCCGCAGAGCAAGATTTACGACAAGAGCTGTGCCATCGGTCCCTGCGTGGTCACCGAGGAAACCATCGGCGACCCCCACGACGTCGAGATGACGCTGACTATCGAGCGAGATGGCGACGTCGCGTTCACCGAGAGCACCTCGACGAGCGAGATGGTGCGGACCTGCGACGAGCTCGCGGATTACTTCCGCCGCTACAACTACGTCCCCAAGTCGACCGCGCTCCTCACCGGGACTTCCATCATCCCGCCGGACGACTTCACGCTACAGGAGGGCGACCTCGTCAGCATCGAAATCGAGAACGTCGGTACGCTACAGAATCCCGTCGAACAGCTGTAAGCCGGAGCCGAGCAGACGCCCCGTAGTGACGCGACAGCGAGACGCGACCGAACCGCCCAGTCGGTCCCGTCGCCGCTGTTTCTTCGCTGGACGAACTGATTTCGCGGCGACCCAGTGACGGGCCGCACCTCGAACCGGGGTAATGTTTATGCGTGGTTGCATCCACCTACCTGTATGCCATTCGATACCATACTGGTGGGCATCGGACCGGGCGACCGCGACCGGCGGATTCGCCTCGCTACCGAGACGATCAAGGTCGCACAGCCGACCGGCGCGACGGTCGTACTGCTGCACGTGTTCTCCGCGGACGAGTTCGAGGACACCGCGCGGAAGGTGGAGTTCGACCCGTCGAGCGAGGACGTCGACCCGGACGTCGTCGCGCGCCGGGACGCGGTGATTCACGAGCTCGTGGACGCGTTCGAGGACGCCGGCGTCGAGTACACGGTCCGCGGCGCAATCGGCGACCCCGCGGAGGAAATCGTCCGGGTCGCGGAGGAGGTGGCCGCCGACCGCGTGTTCGTCGGCGGGCGCAGCCGCAGCCCCACGGGGAAGGCGTTCTTCGGGAGCGTCGCCCAGTCGGTGATGCTCTCGTCGCCGTGCCCGGTGACGTTCGTCCGTCGCGGACCCGACGCGTGACGACGCATCGCCGGTGAGTAGTACCTGTGATTGCGGCAGCCGCCGGGTCGCCGAGGGCCGCGTTCAGGCCGTGCGTCGGCCGACGACGGCGACGTGGAACGTGAACAGCAGGAACGGGAACACCAGACAGACGGTGACGGTGAGCAGGGCGCTGACGGCGAACAGGCCGACGCTGACGAACCCGAGCAGCACGGTGTCCAAGGGGTGGGTGACGGTCCACGAGTAGCCGCTGGTGACCGCCTCGTGGACCGACGCGCCCTCCGAGAGACGGACGAACGCGACGACGAGGACGACCGCGAGGTGGGCGGTCAGGTAGCCCGCGACGACGGCGAGCGCGCCCGCGCTGACGGCGCCCGTCTCGAGGTACTGCGTCGCGTAGGCGACGGTGACGGCGGTGAACACAACGAACACGCCGCTGAGGAGCGCCGAGTTGTGCCAGTGCGCGGCCAGCGCGTCGCGGACGTCACCGCGGTCGACGTGGCCGCGCTCGCGGACCGACTGGACGGCCGCGTACGCGGCCAGCGTCGCCGGGCCGACAGTGACCAGCGGGAGCGAGGCCACGAACCACGCGAGGCTGACGACGACGGTCGCGACGCTGTTGTGGTACGCGGACCGGAACGCGTCGCCGAGGCCGGCGTGGACCGAGCGCACGTCGTCGGCCGTGTTCATCGCCGTACCTCCCGGTGTGAGGTGTCGAGCGGGCGGGAGGCCGGCCGCCGCGGGGGCGAACGGGGCCTCGCCGCGCCGTCAGAGTCGCGTCGAGCGTGCATACTGTCAACACGCTGGTTGGCCGTAATGAGTGTTGTCCTCCGCGGGACTACGAGAGAAAGAGCGATGTCGGGAGTTAGCCGGTAGTCCCGGTGCCCTGAATCTGGACGGCGCGGACGATCTCCCCCTGGAAGAAGAGGTAGACGATGAACAGGGGGAGCGACGCCAGCACTGTCACGGCCATGTGGAGGCCGGGCGTCGTGAGGTTCCCCTGATAGAGGTTCACGAGGCCGATTGGGAGCGTGTACGCCGCCTGGTCCGAGAGGACGATGAGCGGCCAGAGGAACGCGTTCCAGTTGTAGACGAACATGAACAGCGCCAGCGACGCGAGAATCGGGCGCGCTAGCGGCAGGATGATGCGGGAGTAAATCTGGAACGTCGAGAACCCGTCGAGGCGCGCTGCCTCCTCGTACTCGTCGGGGATGTCCCTGAAGAACTGGTAGAGGAGGAACACGCCCAGCGGGCTCGCGACCGCGGGCAGGATGACGCCCCAGTAGGAGTTCACCAGCCCGAGGTCCGAGACGACGGTGTACAGCGGGACGATGTTCATGTAGTACGGGACCATGAAGCTCGCGAGGATGACGCCCATCACGATGGACTGGCCGGGCCAGTCCAGCCGCGTCAGCGAGAACGCGATCATCGAGTCGATGACGAGGATGATGAGCGTCGCGCCGCCCGCGATGATGAACGTGTTTATCGTCCATTGCACGAACAGCGACTCCGTGAGGATGTACCGGTAGTACTCGAACGTGATCTCCGGCGGAATCCAGTACGGCTTCGGGCTGGTCAGGAACCGCCGCGGCTGGAACGACCGCGAAATCGTGTAGAGGTACGGAATCGCCATCAGGATGGCGGTGCCGTACAGCGCCACGTGCGTCCCCAGCGACCGAAGCGAGAGATCGTTGAGCAGGCCGGAATGAGCTTCGTTGACGTTACTCATTGGTCCCGATCACCTTGAAGTTGATAACCGCGATGAGCATCAGTATCATCACGAGCACGTACCCGATTGCGGCGCCGTAGCCGTACGCCTGCTGGGAGAACGCGCTCCGGTAGAGGTAGTACACCAGCGTGTCCGTCGAGTCCCGGGGGCCGCCGCCGGTCAGCACGTACGGCTGGGCGAACACCTGGAACTGGAGGATGAACTGGATGATGACCACGAACAGGATGGAGTTGCGCATCTGCGGGAGCGTGACGTCCTTGAACGCCCGCCACGTGCCCGCGCCGTCGAGGCGCGCGGCCTCGTAGAGACGCTCGGGGATGCCCTGTCGGGCCGCCAGGAAGATGACGAAGTTGAACCCGACGAGCCACCAGACGGTCATGAACGCCAGCGCGGGCATCGCGAGGTCTGTTGACGTCAGCCAGCCGGGCGGGCTGTCGATGAAGTACCCCAGATAGTAGTTGATGAGGCCGTAGCTCCCGGAGTACACCTCCGACCAGATGAGCGTGACGACGGCGACGGTGAGGATGTACGGGCTGAAGTAGATGGCGCGCAGGACGCGCTTGCCCTTGACGTTCTTGTTGACGCCGAGCGCCAGCCCCAGCCCTACGAGCACGAGCAGCGGCACCGAGAGCGCGACGAAGTAGACGGTGCCCTGCATCGCGTTCCAGAACACGGGGTCGCTGAACAGCTCGACGTAGTTCTGGAGGCCGATGAACTCCGACTCGGAGGGGACGAACGGGTCCCAGTTGTGGAGGCTCATGTACAGCCCCTTCAGCGCCGGCCAGACGAGGAATACTCCGAACACCGCAAGGTACGGGAGCGACCACACGATGCCTTCGACGGTCTCCTTGCGGACGCCGAAGACGGTCTGCCGGGCGTGGTCGGAGTCACCCCCGGTGAAACGGTTTCGTAGTCCCATGTGTCACTCTTCGAGGCCGTTGCTGATGGTCGAGACGCCGTCTTCGAGAGCCGCCTGCGGGCTCTCGTAGTTGTGCCCCCAGAGGTCGAGCAGCCACTGGTACCAGTCCTGGGAGTTGGGGTCGCCGTTGGGCACCTTCGGGTGGTAGAAGTAGACGTCGTTCTCGGCCATCTCGAGGTATTTCGAGAGGGTCTTGTCGTAGAACGGGGAGTTCTGGAACACCTCGGAGTCGCGGATGTCCGCGGCGGCCGGCAGGTGGCCGGCGCGCGCTCCCCACTCGGGGTTCTCCGTGGTCATCCAGTGGGCGGCCTGTGCGGTGAGCTCGGACTTGCGCTCGCCGCGGCTCTGACTCCGCGGGAGGACAATCGAGTGGCCGTCCGCCCAGACGGCGTCCTGGCTGTGGTTCGGCGCGACGTTCGGCTTGAAGAACCCCCAGTTGAGGTCCTCGACGTCCGACAGGGAGGCGACGTACCACGTGCCGTTCATCGTCATGCCGAGGTTCCCGTTCGAGAAGGCGTTGATGCCCCAGTCGGCTTCGGTCGTCTGCGGCGACCAGCCCATGTCGCCGGTCATGTCCCAGAACAGCTCGGCGGTGTTCTGTCCCGCCTCGTTGTTGAACGACGGGTTCCAGTCGCTGTCGAAGAGGGTGCCGCCCTGCTGTTTGGTGAGGCTGCTGTACGTCCGCCACGAGCCGAACCCGTCGTTGTACGGGGACTGGCTGAACGCCGCGCTGTCGGTCTGCTCGGCGATGGCGTTGCCGGCGGTCTGGAACTCCTCCCAGTTGGTCGGCGGGGACTCGGGGTCCAGTCCCGCGGACTCGAAGAGGTCCTTGTTGTAGTAGCCGCCGAGCGGGTGGAGGTCCATCGGGAGCGCGCGCGTCTCGCCCTCGACGTTGACGAGGTCCCAGTGGTTGCCGAGGTAGTCGCCCTCGATGTCACCGGTCTCGATGTAGTCCCCGATGGGGTCGATGACGTTGTTCCACGCCCGGAGGTACGCCGCGTGCATGATAGCCATGTCGGGACCGCTCCCACCGGTCAGCGTGGTGTAGAGGTTGTTGTAGTACTGGTCCCACGGCGTCCGCTGGCGGTTGATAGTCACCTCCTCGTCGACGTCGAGGGGCTGTTCCTCGTTGAACTTCGCAACGATGTCCTCCATGACGGGACCCTCCCCGCCGCTGAACGGTTCCCAGAAGTTGATCGTGTACGAGTCGGACCCGCCACCGCCGCCCGACGACCCGTCACCGCCGAGACAGCCGGCGAGCGCGATGCTACCGGCCGCTCCGGCGGCAGTGATGAATCTGCGGCGCGTACTCGTCGATATTCGGTCGCTAGTCATGTTTGTTCCGGTTAATCATGCTCAACTACACCATGATAAATGTTGGGTAGGGTAGTGGACCCACGCCGGGGTTGGGAACTAAGTACCCAGTCCACCGCTTCCGCGAGGTAGCCGGGCGGGCGGGACACCGACCGGGTGGAGTTTTCGAAACCCGCGACCCATCCGAAGAACTATTATACATTGATAATAATCATCCTTCATGAGCCGCGTTAGCATCGAGAACGTATCGAAGCTCTACGACGGCAGCGCCGATGGCGAGGGGAAGATTGTCGCCGTGGACGGTGTCAGTTTCGACATCGAGGACGGCGAGTTCCTCACCATCGTCGGCCCCTCCGGGTCGGGGAAGTCCACGCTCCTGCGAATGGTCGCCGGACTGGAGGACATCAGCTCGGGGACCATCAGCATCGGCGACCGCGTCGTCAACGACATCCAGCCCCAGGACCGGGGCGTCGCGATGGTGTTCCAGAACTACGCCCTGTACCCCCACATGTCCACGCGGAAGAACATGGCCTACGGCCTGAAACTGACCTCCGACCTCTCCGACGACGAGGTCCAGCGACGCGTCGAGGAGGCCGCCGAGATGATGGGCATCGAGGACCAACTCGACAAGAAGCCGGGCAGCCTCTCCGGCGGCCAGCAACAGCGCGTGGCGACCGGTCGCGCCATCGTCCGCGACCCCGAGGTGTTCCTCATGGACGAGCCGCTGAGCAACCTCGACGCGAAGCTCCGAGCGCACATGCGCACGGAGATTCAGCGCATCCACGAGGACCTCGGCACCACGTTCATCTACGTAACTCACGACCAGGAGGAGGCGATGACAATGTCCGACCGCGTCGCTATCCTCGACCAAGGCGAAGTCCAACAAATCGGGACGCCCGACGAGATATACAACGAGCCGAAAAACCTCTTCGTCGCGGACTTCGTCGGCAGCCCCGCGATGAACACCTTCGACGTGACCTTCGACGGAACGACGCTGACGGCCGCGGACTTCGAGTACGAACTCTCGGACGAACGCGCCGAACGGGTGCGCGAGCGCGTCGGCGAGGACGCCTCGCTCGTGCTCGGGATTCGCCCCGAAGACATCTATATCGCCGAGGCGGGCACCGAGAACGCCATCGAGACGAAGCTAGACGTCTTGGAGCCGGTCGGGTCGGACAACTACCTCTACCTCGAGATGGAGGGCGTCGAGGAGTGTCGCGTGCGGGTGCCCGGGGACGTGAAGCCCGAGGAGAACGACGCCCTGACCGTCTCCTTCGACGAGGACGACGTCCACCTCTTCCGGAAGTCCGACGGCGAGAACATCCTCGCCGAGGAGCGCGGCCAGCACGAAGTCACGGCGTGAGCGTGAGCCGCGAGTCCGCCGGCGAGTCACGACCATTTATTTGAGCGGTCTGCGCTGTACCGTACATGGACTTCGAACAGGCTGTCGACTCGTTCACGGACCGCGACTGGCAGGAGACCACCGACGGCACGGTGCGGCTCGCGCTCGTCGGCCTCGGGTGGTGGACTGTCGACGAGGCGATTCCCGCGATTCGGGAGACAGACCTCTGTGAGGTGACCGTCCTCGTCAGTCGCTCACAGGAGAAAGCACAGCGGTTCGCCGACGAGGCCGGCGTCCCGCACGCGATTTCCGGCGACGCCTACCACGACGGCGAGTGCGCCGACGAGTACGACGCCGTCTACGTCGCGACGCCGAACGCCTACCACCTCGAATACGTCGAGACCGCCGCGGACCTCGGAAAGGCGGTGCTCTGCGAGAAGCCGATGGAGGCGACCGTCGAGCGCGCCGAACAGATGGCCGCGGTCGCCGACGACGCCGGGATTCCGCTGATGGTCGCCTACCGGATGCACACCGAGCCGGCGGTCCGCCGTGCGCGCGAGCTCGTCGAGAGCGGCGCCATCGGCGAACCCGTGCAGGTGTACGGGAACAACTCGCAGTCGCTTCTGTCCATCATCGACGACCCCGACCAGTGGCGCCTCGACCCGGACGCCAGCGGCTACGGCACGTCGATGATGGACCTCGGCATCTACCCCATCAACACCACGCGGTTCATCCTCGGTTCGGACCCCGTCTCCGTGCAAGCGCAGATGGCGTCCACGCACGAGGCGTTCCGCGAGGTCCCCGACGAGCGCTCGACGGCCACCGCTGTCTACGACGACGGCGTGTACGCGGCGTTCACCGCGACGCAGAACGCCTACGAGGACACCGAGCTGACGATTACGGGGATGGACGGCCAGCTCACGCTGTCACCGGCGTTCCACATGGAGTGTGAGCTCACCGTCGAGACCGACGACCGCATGTTCTCGGTGTCCGCCGACGACGTCAACGAGATGACCGAGGAGTTCGACTACTTCGCCGACCGCGTGCTCTCCGGGGAGCCCCTGTACGCGGACGGCGACCACGGCCTCTACGACATGCGCGTCCTCGAAGCGCTACACGAGTCCGCGGAGACGGGCGCGACGGTCAAGCTACAGTAGTTAGCCGGAGTACCAGCGAGAGAATCTCGCTTCTTGAGCGCTCGTCGTCGAAGCAACGACGCGAAAAGAGACACCGTCACGCCGGTCGAAGCGGATGGTCGTCGCGTTATGCGAGCGGGAACATCGTCGAATAGATGAGGATGATGAAGAGCGCGACGACAGACAAGATGGACGTGACAGCGGTCCACGCCTTGAACGTCTCGGACTGCGTGAGGCCGCCGATCTCCTTGACGATCCAGAACCCAGAGTCGTTGTACCACGACGTCGTGATCCCGCCCGCACCGATGGCGACCACGAGGTAGGCTGGGTGGACGGTGAGTTCCGGGACGAGGGGCGCCATGATGCCGCCGGTGGTGATCATCGCGACAGTTGCCGAGCCCTGCGCGATGCGGACGATGGCCGCGATGAGCCACGCGGTCACCAGTAGACCGACGCCGATGCCGCTCAGTGCGTCCGCGATGACCGCGCCGATGTTGGAGGCCGCAAGCATCGCGCCGAACGCCCCGCCAGCGGCAGTGATTGCGGCGATGTTCCCGCCGTTCTGTAGGGCCTCGGTGAGCTCATCCTGCCACACCTGCCGCGGGAAGTCGTCCATGCGGAGGTACGTGAGCGCAGCGACGATGGCTGCCATGGTGAGCGCGAAGTTCGCATCCCCGACGAACGTCGTGAGTTCTTGAATACGCTGCAGGGACGGGTAGACGTTCTGGAATGTATTGACGAACGTGCCGGCGGCGATGAAGAGGACGGCGACGAGAATAGGGAGAAGAGACTCAAAGAAGCCGGGCAGGTTCGACGTGGGCTGGTTCGCCTGCCGTTCAAGGTCCTCGGCACTGGTCCCCATCGTGTCCCGGAGCGGAATGTCCATTCGCTTGTTGATGAACCGTCCATATCCGACGCCAGCGACAAGTGCGGACGGAATCGCGACTGCGAGACCGACGATGATCGTCATTCCGAGAATAGATTCGCCAGCGCCGAGCTCCTGAGCGACGGCGAGCGGGCCGGGTGTCGGCGGAACGAAGGCGTGGGCGGCAGTTCCACCGCCACCGACGACGGCGATGTAGAGTGCGTAGTTCTTCCCAATGCGTGCGCGCATCGAGCGAGCAAGCGGCGCCATGAGGTAGAAGACGTTGTCGAAGAAGACGGGGATCGAGAGGAGTGTGCTGCTCCCCCAGAGCGCGAAGTCGGCATTTTTGTCCGAAACGACGGACTGGAACGACCGGACGATGCGGTTCGCGGCCCCGGATTCCGTCATCGACTTGCCGATGATGGCTGCCATCAGAATCGGGATACCGATGCCAGCCATGTTGTTCCCGAACGCGGTCGCTACTTCACTTGGTATCGTCCCGAACGCGATGTCGGGAAGGAAAAAGGCGTTCACGACGCCGACGATGAACGCCGAGAGGACGAGCCCGACGAATGCGGGTAGGTCCCAGACAACGAGGAACAGTACGACGACAGCGACACCGATAATCAACGCCGCGAGTGCTGGTAATGTTGGTGGCATCTCTCCAAATCGAACTCGACCATCGTTTGCTATAAAAGTTCGTGATTGTAGCACACAGTCATCTACCTGAGTGCGTCGGTAGATTTAACGACTCTCCGTTCGTCGGCGGACCTATGGAACGAGGGCTAATCGTCATCAAAGAGCCGGAGCCACACGACAAAATCCTCCGGGAGGCAGCACAGCAAGCACGCGGATCCGACGCCCCGCTAGTTGTCCTGACGTTTGCGACGGAACGACAGATTGGCTCCGGCATCGAGAAGTTCGAGGCGCTCGGCGGCGTCGAGGGAGTTACCTACGACAACGAAGCGGAGTTCGTCACCGCCGCCGAAGCCGCACTCGAGGAGTACGTTGAGGAGGCGCTCGACGGAATTGATGTCGAGTACGAAGCTGTCGTGCGAGTAATCGACGGTGGGTACGGAACGGCGACGCTCACGGCGGCGGAAGACTTCAACTGTGACCACGTCTTCATCACCAGCCAGCAGCGGTCCCCGACCGGAAAAGCAATCTTCGGTGACTTCTCCCAGCGCGTCATCCTCAACTTCGACGGCTTCGTCACCACCCACGTTGTCCGAAACGGCACATAGAAGCCGACACTCGACCATCAGGCACCGGTCCTGTCGAGCGAAATCGAGTGGCAGGATAATTCGCCCCTCCGATTCGTCTGTTACAAAACCTTGACTGTCGCATGGAATTCGACCTCATTGGCCGCAACGCGTTCGTTGCGGGATTCAAACGCGGGAACACGCGAAAAGAGCTGCGCGTCAGCGGCGGCTAACCCCATCGACAGCTGAAAGCACGACAACCGGTCACGCGCCAGCGGTGTCACGGACGAGACCGCAGATCCGACGTGAACGCGGTCGCCGATAGGTCGCGGGCTGGAGACGAACGCTCGCTGTCAGTAGTTGTCGTAGACGGTTTTCTCGATGGTGTAGAACTCCAGGCCTTCGTCGCCCTGTTCGCGCCACGTCTCCGAGGAGGAGCGCTTGAACCCGCCGAAGGGGACGTGCAGTTCGAGGCCGGTGGTCTTCTCGTTGACTTTGACGACACCGGCTTCAGCTTCGTCAACGAAGCGATTGGCTTCCGTGTGGTCGTCCGTAACCACACTCGCGGAGAGGCCGTACTCGACATCATTGGCGACTTCCAGGCCTTCGTCGAAGTCGCTGACTTTGATGACGGCGACGACCGGCCCGAACACCTCCTCCTGGGCGATACGCATGTCGTTGGAAACGTCCGTGAAGACGGTGGGCTCCACGAAGTACCCGGAGTCGTACTCGTCGGGCGTGCCACCGCCGGCGGCCAGCGTCGCGCCCTCGTCCTGTGCGATGTCGATGTACTCCAGCGTCGAATCGAGTTCGCTCTGGCTGACCTGCGGCCCCATCTCCGCTTCCAGGCCAGGGCCGATGTCGATGGACTCGGCTTCGGCGACGAGCGCATCCACGAATTCGTCGTAGACGTCCTCGTGAACCACTGCGCGAGAGCAAGCGGTACACGACTGCCCCGTCGTGCCGAACCCGCCAGTAGCGACGATTTCCGCCGCCTCCTCCGGGTCCGCAGACTCCGAAACGAGTGTCGGGTTCTTCCCGCCGAGTTCGGTCTGAACACGCTTGCCCTGGTCGGTCGCCTGGTCGTACACCATCTCACCCACCTGACTACTCCCCGTGAACGAGACGGCGTCGACGGCCTCGTGCTCGACGAAAGTACTCGCAACGTCACTTCCCGGCCCAGTCACGACGTTGAGCACGCCGTCAGGAAGCCCCGCTTCGTCCAGCGCTTCCGCGAGCGCGACAGCGGGACCGGGCGCGGCGCTGGCGGGCTTGAGGACGACGGTGTTGCCGGCGGCGAGAGCGGGCGCGAGCTTCCACGCCGGAATCGCAATCGGGTAGTTCCACGGCGTGATCAGCGCCGCCACCCCCACCGGCTCCTTCCGCGTGTAGAGGGTGGTGTCGCGGCTGCTGGACCCCTTCACGGTGCCACCGAGGTCAGCGGCCTTCCCCGCGAAGTAGTGGAAGATGTCGATAGCCCGCTGTACCTCACCGGCCGCTTCGGGGCGCGCCTTCCCTTCCTCGGCAACGAGTTGTTCGGTGAGTTCGTCTTTGCGGTCGGCGAGGATGGTGCCAGCCTGCCGGAGGATGCGCCCGCGCTCCGGACCGGGTGTGTCCGCCCAGTCAGACGCAGCGTCCGCCGCTGCTCGGGCCGCTTCGTCGGCGTCCTCGCTGCCCGACTGCTGGTATCGTGCGACGACCTCGCTAGGGTTTGCGGGGTTCGCGACATCGATGGTCTCGGAAGTCGCCGACGAGACCCACTCTCCGTTCACGTAGTTCGTGTTCGTGTCCGTCATACGATTGGTCAGTTCACAGTTCACACGGAAGGAATTTTTGATACCGGACGGGTTTACGGCACGCGAGCGGCGGCGAGACGACCCGGCGAGCGGGGTCAGTCGAGCCGCTCGACGTCGTGTTCGAGGACGCCGACGCCCTCGACTTCGACCTCGACGCGGTCGCCGTCGTCGAGCGGGCCGACGCCCGCCGGCGTCCCGGTCAGGACGACGTCACCGGGTTCGAGGGTTATGTACTGGGTGATTTCGGCGACGATTTCGGGGACGGAAAAGATGAACTCCGCGATGGACGACGACTGACGCATCTCCCCGTTCACGCGGAGCTCGACACTGGCATCTTCGGGAACGTCGGCCGGGTCTGCGACGACGGGGCCGAGCGGACACGAGTTGTCGAAGGCCTTCCCGCGCACCCAGTTCTGTTCGACGTACTGGTCGTCGCGGTTCGACACGTCGTTTGCACAGGTGAACCCGGCGACGACGTCCATGGCGTCGGCCTCGTCGACGTTCCGACACTGCTCGCCGACGACGATGCCGAGCTCGACTTCGTGCTCGATGGTGTCTTTGCCGGCGGGGAGCGTGACCGTGTCGCCGTGCCCGGACACCGTGTTCGGCGGCTTCAGGAAGAGCAGCGGCCGGTCCGGCACGTCCATTCCCTCCTCCTCGGCGTGGTCAGCGTAGTTGAGGCCGACGCAGACAATTTTCGACGGGTCGGTAGGTGGAAGGACATCGACGTCCGCGGGGTCGTAGACGCGGTCTCCGAACTCGATGCCGTCGTCGCTCCAGGTTCCCTGTCTGACACTCCCTGCTGGGTCTCGAAATCTAACGCGATGCACGTGGCCGTGGTTGGCCACCACGTACTAACTAGTGGTGGTTTTCGGGAGGCCGCGATGGCTGCTCGCCGGTCGAATTCCAGAGACGGCAGCGTCGAGACACCATTTCCGCTAATAGCGGAATTCAAGCGCTAGAAATGTTACAACCATAGAGTTGTAATTCTAGGCGCTCGAACCCCGCAACGCCACGATGACTGAACCAGTACTCCGGTGTAACCGGAAGAAAGACGGCGGAAGGGCTGTCGCGTGGCGGCTGACTTGCGGGAGCGAAAGAAGACTGGCCAGCACTACCACGCTAGACGGCGAAAGGCCGACCACTGGGACCACTCGTTCAGATTCGCACCGCTGGTAGATCTGGTCGAGGTGCACGTTCGTACGAGAATCCTACCGACAATACTGGGCGGGGGTGTGCAGTTACTGGTTCGAGGCTGGGGGCGATAGCGTATTATTTCCGGTACTAGCGGAAGAAGTGCCGTCTGAGCTGTGCGGGGCCTCACACGGTTGTTGCAAAATTCCTATACGTCCGGTAAATTTATATAGTTATGTTGTAGTGTTCGAACCTGCATGGTTGATAACGACAAACACGGTGATGGAATCGACAGACGAACATATCTCGGCGGGCTGGCGGCCGCAGCCGCAGCAGGAACCGCCGGCTGCCTCGGCGGCGGGGGCGACGACTCCGACGGCGGCGGCGGCGGTGGCGGAAGTTCGCAGGCGTTGGAAGTGCTCCACGGCTGGACCGGGGGGGACGGCTCGGACGCCGTCGACGCACTCACAGAAGCGTTCAACGAGGCCTACCCGGACCTCGACTCGAACATCAAGGCCGTCGGCGGACAGGGGAACGTCGAACTGAACACCACCGTCCTCAGGCGGTTGACCAACGCCAACCCCATGGGGTCGTTCGCCAACTGGCCGGGGAAGAACCTCGAACGGTACCGAGGCAGCCTGATGGACCACGAGGACGTCTGGGAGGAGGCGGGCTACAAGGAGAGCATGCAGGACCGCGTCGTGGAACTCTGCACGTTCAACGACAAGATGCCCGCCGTCCCCATCGGCTCCCACCGGATGAACAACCTGTTCTACAACACCGCGGCGTTCGAGGAAGCCGGCATCGACCCCGCGAACCTCGAGAGCGTTCCCGACTTCGTCGACGCGCTCGAAACCATCGGCTCGGAGACCGACTACACGCCGTTCGCGCACGGGATGCAGGCGCCGTTCCTCGGCCTCCAGACGTGGGCGCAGATTCTCACGAGTCAGAGCGGCGTCGAGGCGTACGAGAACTTCATCGCCGGAGACGGCGACCGCGCCGCCGTCATCGACGCGCTCGAAACCCTCCAAGAGATTCAGGAGAACTACATCACCGAGGACGCGTCCTCTATCGGGTACACGCAGGCCGCACAGAAGCTCATCGCGGACGAAGCGGCGTGCATCCACGGCGGCAACTGGCTGTACGGGATGTTCCGCGCCGACGACGAGTTCAACTTCGGCGAGGAGTGGGACTGGGTGCCGTTCCCCGGCACGGAAGGGCTGTACTTCTACCACGTGGACGCGTTCGTCACGCCGAGCAACAACCCGACGCCCGAGAAGACGAGGACGTGGCAGGAGTTCGTCGGCACGAAGGAAGCCCAGATCGCGTTCAACAACCTCAAGGGCTCGGTGCCGCTGCGGACCGACATCGACCCGAGCGAGTTGAGCGACTTCCTCGCGATGACCTACGAGGACCTCACGAGTTCGGACGCGTATCCGCCGACAATCGCCCACGGGCTCGCAGTCGAACCCGAGGCGATGAACGCCTGCAAGAGCGCCATCGGGAACAACTTCATGGGGCCGTACGACGCGGAAGCCGCTGCTGACGGCTTGCTCGAAGCCGTCTCCGGGGGTTCGAGCTAACGCCCGCCGACGCGAAACTAGTCAGCCTAATGTCAACCCAACACGCGAACGAAGACGCCGAGACGCCGACCGAGGAGACGGTCGGCTGGCGGACGAAACTTAGGTACATCCTGAACAGCGACTTCGTCCGGTCCGCTCCCTACTGGGGCATCCCGTTCCTCCTCATGGGAATCGCCGTCTACGGCGGTATCGGCTACAACCTCGCAATTTCGTTCACGGACTACGCCGGTCTCAGCCGACCGACGTTCGGGAGTTTCGACTTCGAAATGTATCGGCGAGCGCTGGGCAACGAGGCGTTCCGCCGCGCCGCCATCAACAACTTCGTGCTGCTCGTCTCGTTCACCGGGGTCTCGCTGGGGCTCGGGCTGTTCCTGGCAGTCCTCCTCGACCACGGCATCCGGTTCAAGGAGAAGGTTCAGACGGTGTACCTGCTGCCGATGGCGCTGTCGTTCGTCGTGACCGCCCAGCTCTGGCTGTGGATGTACAACCAGGAGAACGGCGTGCTCACGGTCATCATGGAGGCATTCGGGCTGGAGCCAATCAACTGGCTCGGGAACCCCGACGTCGCGCTCGCAGCGGTCATCTTCGCGCTCGTGTGGCAGTTCAGCGGCTACGCGATGGTCGTCTACCTGGCCGGCCTGCAGTCGATTCCTGCCGACCAGTTCGAGGCCGCGAAAGTCGACGGCGCCGGGACCCTCCGCACGTACGCCCGCATCATCATCCCGCAGCTGAAGGAGTCCTCCGTGAGCGCGGCCGTCGTCCTGATGGTGTTCGCGCTCAAGGCGTTCACGTTCCTCTACGCGCTGGTCGGCCAGTACCGGCCGCCGAACGGCACGGACATCCTCGCGACGCTGATGGTCCGACAGGCGTTCAAGTTCGGGAAGTGGGCGTACGGCGCGGCCATCGCGACGATGCTGTTGTTGCTCGCGCTGGGCGTCATCGCCCCGTACCTGTACTACCAGCACCGGAAGGGGAGCCTCTAGCATGTCACAGTCGACAGACCAGAACATCGACGTCGCATCGCTCGTCGAGGACGTCAACCTCAAGCGCGTTGGCCAGTACACGCTGGTCGTGCTCTTCCTCGGGTTCTTCCTCGTCCCCATCGAAACCGGCATCATGACCGCGCTGAAGACCAACGAAGCGGTCTCGCGGACGATCCCGTTCGTCCCGCCGCTCGGGAACGGGTTCACGCTGTCGAACATCGAGTACGCGCTCGGGCGACTGTCCAACGCGTTCGTCAACTCCCTGCTGATGGCCGTCCCGGCGACGGTCATCAACGTGGTGCTGGCGAGCATGGCCGCCTACGGCCTGACGATGGTGCGCTGGCGCGGCCAGTTGGCGCTGCTGTCGCTGTTCCTCATCGGCGTGTTCGTCCCGTACCAGGCCGTGCTCGTGCCGCTGGCTCGGTTCTGGAACAACATCTTCCCGCTCGCGCAGATGCTCGAACCGCTGTTCGCGACGATTCCGCTGCTGCAGGGGTATCACTCCCAACTCGTTCCACTCATCATCACGCACGTGGCGTACGGCATCCCCATCTGCACGATCCTGTTCCGCTCGTACTACAAGGGGCTCCCGAACTCGCTGGTCGAAGCCGCGAAAATCGACGGGTCCAGCATCACGAAGATCTATCGACGAATCGTGTTGCCGCTCTCGAAGCCGATGTTCGGCGTGGTGTTCATCTACCAGTTCACCCAAATTTACAACGAGTTCCTGTTCTCGTTCACGCTCATCACGAGCGCGAACAACCCCGCGGCGCCGGTGACGCTGATTCTCCCGTCCATCGGCGCGTCGACGTCCCGCATCGACTTCGGGATTCGGATGTCCGCGGCGTTCCTCGCGGCGCTCCCGACGATACTCCTCTACGTGGCGTTCGCCGAACAGTTCACCAAGGGACTGCGCACGGAGAGTGGGTGACGATGGGGCGCATTCAACTCGACCACCTGACCAAGCGCTACGGTAGCGAGGTGGCCGTCGAAGACGCGACGATAACCGTCGAGGACGGGGAGTTCCTCGTGCTCGTCGGTCCCTCCGGCTGCGGGAAGTCCACCACGCTCAGAATGATTGCGGGGCTGGAGAGCCCGACGTCGGGGAACCTCTACATCGACGACGAGCACATGAACTACCGGGTGCCGCAGAACCGGGACATCGCGATGGTGTTCCAGGACTACGCGCTGTACCCGCACATGACAATCCGTCAGAACCTCCGGTACGGCCTCGAAGAGGAGAGCGGCTACACGGCCGAGGAGCGAGACCAGCGCGTCGAAGCCGTCGCCGCCGACCTCGGCATCGAGGAGTTGCTGGACCGCAAGCCCGACGAACTCTCGGGCGGCCAACAGCAGCGCGTCGCGCTGGGCCGCGCTATCGTCCGCGACCCCGAGGTATTCCTCATGGACGAGCCACTGGCGAACCTCGACGCGAAGCTCCGGTCGTCGATGCGCACCGAACTCCAGAATCTCCAGGAGGACCTCGGCGTGACGACGGTGTACGTCACCCACGACCAGACTGAGGCGATGACGATGGGTGACCGCATCGCCGTACTGGACGACGGCCGCCTCCAGCAAGTCGGCGAGCCGCTCGAGCTCTACCACCAGCCGGCCAATCAGTTCGTCGCCGGCTTCATCGGCGAGCCCTCGATGAACTTCCTCCGCGGCGAGCGGACCGACGACGGCTTCGCGAGCGAACACGTCGAGTACCCGTTCCCGCCCGAAATCGCGGACGCCGTCGAGACGAACGCGGAAACCGACGGCCTCGTGCTCGGCGTGCGACCGGAAGACGTCGGCATTCGACCGGCCGAAGCGTCGAGCACGGAGGACCGCAGCGACCACGAGTTCCCGATGGTCGTCACGGTGAACGAGACGCACGGCGACCGGAACGTCGTCCACCTCACGCATCCGGACACGACCGGCGACCACGACGTCCTACAGGCGGTGACCGACGGGATGCACGTACTCGACGCCGGTGAGGACGTCGTGGTCAGCATCGCTCCCGAGAGCGTCCACGTCTTCGACGGCGAGACCGGCGCGGCGCTTCGGAACCCACGCCTCGAGGCGAACCAGGAACACACGTAACATGGCTGCACTAGAACTCGACGAGATAACCAAGGTGTATCGCGACGGTGAGGCGAGCGTCGTCGCCGTCGAGGACGTCTCCATTGAGGTCCCCGACGGCGACTTCCTCGTGCTCGTCGGTCCCTCCGGCTGCGGGAAGTCCACGACGCTGCGCATGATAGCCGGCCTCGAAACTGTCTCCGAGGGCGACATCCGCCTCGACGGGGAGTCCGTGACGGACGTCTCCGCGCAGGACCGCGACACCGCGATGGTGTTCCAGTCGTACGCGCTGTACCCCCACAAGTCGGTGCGTGCGAACATGTCCTTCGGGCTCGAGGAGTCGACGGACATGACCAGCGCCGAAATCGAGGACACCGTGGTCGAGACGGCCGAGATGATGGACATCGAGGAGTTGCTGGACCGCAAGCCCAGCGAACTCTCGGGCGGCCAGCAGCAGCGCGTCGCGCTGGGCCGCGCTATCGTCCGCGACCCCGAAGTGTTCCTCATGGACGAGCCGCTGAGCAATCTCGACGCGAAGCTCCGCGCGCAGATGCGCACGGAACTCCAGCACCTGCAGGAACAGCTCGGCGTCACCACCGTCTACGTCACTCACGACCAGACCGAAGCGATGACGATGGGCGACCGCATCGCCGTCCTGGACCGCGGGGAGCTCCAGCAGGTCGGCACCCCGCTGGAGTGCTACCACGAGCCCGCGAACCTGTTCGTCGCGGGGTTCCTCGGCGAACCCTCGATGAACTTCTTCGACGGGCGGCTCGACGACGGCCGCATCACGACCGACGCCTTCGAGTTCCAGCTCTCCGCGGCACTAGCCGACGAAGTAGACGCGACTGAACTCGTGTTCGGGATTCGCCCCGAGGACGTGCGAGTCGCGGACGACGTCGAACGCGACCAGCAGTTCACAGCGGAGGTGACCGTCGTCGAACCGATGGGCAACGAGAACATCATTCACCTCCAGTTCGGGGACGGAGATTCGGCGGCCTCGTTCGTCGCGACGACGGAGGGAATCCCGAGCGTGAGCCGTGGCGACCGCGTGACTGTCGGGTTCCCCGAGGAAGCGATTCACCTCTTCGACCGGGAGACCGGCGAGGCTGTGAAGAACCGAGAGCTGTCGTTCACTTAGGTCGCTCCCGACAGGATTGAAGTGGCAGGCAGCGGAGTTCCAGTCGCCGTTCAGGCGTCGATTTCGTCGAGCGCGTCGGTGGCGACATCGCCGAGTTCGCCGGCCTCGATGTGCGAGTAGTGCTCGCGGACCATCTCCTCGGAGTTGTCGAGATACCGGGCCGCGACCGTGTACCCGAACGCACGAACGAGGACTTCGCCCATCCCCCGACGACCGCCGTGCGGGGCGAGATAGTCGTGTTTCGCGTCGTTGACGTTGACGTCGGCGGCCGCCGAGAGTCGCTGGAGAATCGACCGCGCGCCGTCCGTCGTGATCGACTCCGGCCGAATATCCTCATCGAGCGCCAGCAGGAGGTCGCGAGCGTACTCGTCCCGTCGCTGGGCGATGGCATCGGAGCGTTCCCCTCGGTCGGCTAGCTCGTCCTGAACGAGCGCCGAGAGCGTCCGCTGGTCGAGCGTTGGAAATACCGGCCAGCGCTCCGCAGGTGGGTCCATCAGTTTCCGGTAGCTCCGCAGCGGCGAAATCACCGGGTCGGGGAGACTGGCGGCGTCCCACTGCTGTTTCTTCCGGTAGACATCCATGCTCCCCTCGTCGAGCGAGAGGTCCTCCCAGCGGACGCCGCGCCGCCGCGGGTCGTTCGGGTCCCGGAGGAGTTCCCCGACGCGAACGGCCGTGTACGCGATAACGAACACGAGAGCCCGGTCACGCGCCGCCTTCAACGCCTCGTAACGTGCACGCTGGCGGTCTAACGGGTCAGTGTCATCCGGGAGTGTCGTGTAGGTCTCGATGGCTTCACGCGCGTGTTCGTCGACGTACCGGGTGAGGGCGTGGCGCTGTTCGGACGTCCACGCCTGCTGGTCACCGGGCTTCCGGCCGTCGTCTTCCGGGAGTGGCGCCATCGCGCTCGCGCGTTGCGCGTAGTGGGCTTCGAGGTACCCCTCGTTGACGCACCAGCCACACCACGCAGAGATATAGCGATAATAGGTTTGTACCGTATTCTGTTTGAGGCCACGGTCGCCAGCGAGGTGGCGGGCGTACTCCCTGAAAACACGCTCGTCGAGGTCCGAAAACGTCGGTACGCGGTCTTCGTCGTCGGTGACGATGCCAGGCCAGCCGCCGCGATCGCCGGCGGCCCACTCGGCGAACCGTTCGAGTTCGCGCGCGGCGTTCCGCCGGTAGTTCCCGCCGTCGCCGCCGCGGCCTTTCCCCTTGTCCTGCAAGTAGCGCTCAAAGCTGTCGTCGAGCGGCGTCGAAAGCGCCCGATCAGCCATCGGACAGCCCTCCACCGACCAGCGTTCCCAGTCTCGGTGCCTCTACCCCGGGGAAAGCGCCGTCATGAGGTGTGTGCGGCATTCGTGCTTACCCGAGGGCTTGAGGGTACTTCAATTTGGTCGTGATTATTGGGGTAATCACGACCAGCAGGGTTAGATACGAAATACGCCGATTTTGACGGTCTCCAGTCTCCTATCGGTTGAGTAGTCGATACCCACACTAGTATAAAGTTTATTCTGCTATATCAAAT